>CAIKLQ010000801.1 GCA_903828255.1 uncultured Verrucomicrobiota bacterium | reverse complement strand
GGCCATCAGCGAAGACGGATCAGTCGTGGTCGTCTTTGACGCCACGAATAACGATCCCGCCGCCCCCGGCTTCCGCCTGCCGCAAGCGCGCTTGTTCAATGCCTGTGGCCACCCCGTTGGCCCAGTCTTTTATGTCAGCGAACGCGACAATCCGACCAACACCGCCATCCCGGTGGTGAGCAACGGCACTGACCGTCCGCGCGTCGCCTATCGCGGCAACAAAATTGCCTTCATGTGGGCCAGCGACCAAATCACGACCCGAATCCTCGCCATGCGCATCTTTGATGTGGGCCCGCCCCCGCCGAGTCTTGACGCTGTGGTTCCGTGCAGTGTGGAAGGGCTCGGGCTGAAGCACATTGTAAAAGACACGCTGGTTTGGTACAGCGCGTCGCAGATGAAAGGAAAAATCGGCAACTTTGTTACGGGGGATGACGTTGCCGTTGGCGGCAGCGTGGAAGCGACCGCCCGGGTGCTGGGTGATAGCACCTTCTTGCTCGCGGCCAGCCTCAAGGCGACGAATGATGCCGCGTTGATGTGCCGCACGTTGATTTTAATTCCTGCCACGGGCGGCACGCCCAAACTGGACAGCGAATTCTATGACGACGCGGGGCAAATCTATCTCCGCGACTCCAACCTGGTTCGCCAGGATGGCAACCCCGGTCGCGTGGGTGGCGACACCCGCTATGGCGCCGTCAACTACATGACCTCCGCTGAAGCCGGGCTGTTTGCCTTCCCCGCCTCCTTCAATTCGGACGGGCGTTATTCGAATCCGTTCTTCGATTCGTTGGCCGGGGTTTCGGGCCGGTCCTATACCGCTCAGAACTTCAAGTTGGACCCGGCCACCCTCGCCGTCACGCCGCTCCATAATGCCTTGGACCCGATGTTTTACCCCTCCCACACGAACGAAACCACTACGACCCAGCAGTCTGGGCGCACGGGCAGTTCACCTTTGGCACTTGCCAACGGCAACTTTGTCACTGTGGGGCAAGATCAATCGCGCTTGGTCAACCCGGGCGGTAACGCTGCGATCGCGACCATATTCGCGCCCAATGGCACCATTGTGAAGTCGCCTTGGAACGTGGCCAATGGTGACATGTGGGATTGCGTTGGGGCTTGGGACGGAGGCTTTTTTGTTAGGCCCTCCGGCGGCATTGCTTATTGCTACGACAACGATGGCAATCTCCAAGGCAGTATCGATATTAACGCAACTGCCGGGGTGCAGTTTGATTCGGGCCGGAGCGATGGGACGCGCTACTGCTCGGACGTCCGCAGCCACTACATATTCGCGGTGGGTAAGTCCGCGGAATCAGGGCCCATAACCAACATGATGTTGTGCGCATGGAATGCCAATACGCGGACGTGGATCACCAATACCACCGTCGGCCCGGATGCCTCACTCATCCTGAACTCGGGTGGACATCGCACCTACGACCGGGCTAATCTCGCTTGTGACGGCTATAACCGCGTGACCGTGGCTTACCGATGCAAGGCGGATAACCTGGTCTGGTTCAACGATCAGATCGTGGCGCGGGTGTATCAGTTTACTGGCACCGAGTTCATCCCGCTGACCCCGGAGTTCTTCCCGTTCGTGGAACATGACGCGGATCCGAACGTCATCGCGGGTTTCATCGGGCAGGAGCCGTCCGTGGCCATGACTCCACGGGAGATCCTGTTCTATGCCGAGGGCAGTTGGAACGCCAACGCCAATCCCACCAATATCCCCGTTACGCAGATACAAACGCACTGCTACACGATCATCAGCAGTCCGGCACCGATTGCCGCCCCCCGGCCGACGATGACCATCACCAAGTCCGGCACCCACGCCTTCGTCTCGTGGGAGACTGCCGCCGGGCTGTTCAAGGTCCAAAAGACCGCTTCGCTGACGTCCCCCAGTTGGACGGATGTCACGGCTGGTAATGCCGCCCCGCCGGTGGATGCTGGCGCGATTGGCGCCACGCCGCTTTATTATCGGCTCGTCCGGTAATCATAGGCTCTGCAAGCTGGGACGCGGCGGTGCCGGGTCCCAGCTCTCCCCGGCAAATTTGCCGAAATAATCACGAGGCTGCCGGCTTTTGAGCCGGCAGCTTTTTTTTTGACCAGCGCCGGGTCTTGAACGCCAAACCAACCCGATGTGTGGCCAGCCTCAGCCGCAACCAGGTGGAGCGAAGGCTGGCCGGTCGGAACGAACCAAACCGGCAAGCAGAGGTGACTTGCTGCGCCGGGGACGGGGGCACTCCGCCAATACGTCACCGCCGACTTTGCCCTACCCACATTTAACCACACCCGAGCGATTTGCGGCAGGCTTATCCAAGTGCTAAGGCTGGCTAGACGGTTTAATCCCGTCGGGTCAATCCGAACGTCCGAGACGGAAACGTCGGCGCACGGGGATGACCCGTGGTCTTTTTGGGGCCGCGGCGTAAGCGATGGGTTGAGCCTTCGTCAGATAGCGCAACGGCTGAGGCCGCTGACCGCGCCAGGAAAACGTGTTGAACCCGGTTTCACCAGAAAGGGAAAAAGACAAAGACCGCTTTATGAGAAAAGTTGCACCTAAGACTCAAGGACGTGGCCGCCACTGCCCAGCGCACCCGCCAGGGATCTGGAAAGCGTAAGCTCACAGCAGGTGCCCCATCTTTTGCTGCTTCGTTTTCAGGTAGCGCGCGTTGTGCGGATTCGGGGTGACCTTGATCGGGACCTGCTCCATGATTTCCAGGCCGTAGCCTTCGAGGCCGATGATTTTTTTTGGGTTGTTCGTCAGCAGCCGGATTTTTCGCAGCCCGAGGTCGGCGAGAATCTGCGCGCCCAGGCCGTATTCCCGCAGGTCCATCCCGTAACCGAGTTTCTGGTTCGCCTCGACCGTGTCCAGTCCCTGCTCTTGCAACTTGTAAGCCTTGATCTTGGGCGCGAGGCCGATGCCCCGGCCTTCCTGCCGCATATAGACAATCACACCGCTGCCGGCCTCCGCTACCTGCCGCATGGCGGAGTGGAGTTGCGGGCCGCAATCGCAGCGGCGCGAGCCGAAGACGTCGCCGGTGAGACATTCGCTGTGGACGCGGACGAGCACGCCGGTTTTGCCCGCGACTTCGCCACGCACGAGCGCGAGGTGGTGGTGGTCATCGAGTTTCGAGCGGTAGAGGTACAGATCAAATTCGCCATAGTCGGTCGGCAGTTTCACGACTTCGATGCGCTCCACCAACTTCTCCCGCGTGCGGCGGTGTTCGATGAGGTTGGCCATCGTGCAAATCTTCAGCCGATGCCGCCGGGCGAATTTCAACAACTCCGGCAATCGCGCCATCGTGCCGTCATCGTTCATGATTTCGCAGATCACGCCGATGGGTCGGCAACCGGCCAGCACCGTCAGGTCCACCGCGCCTTCCGTGTGCCCGGCGCGTTGCAAGACCCCGCCCGGGCGGGCGCGCAACGGGAACACATGGCCGGGTTGCACCAGGTCGTTGGGCACGGCGGTGGGATCGGCCATGATCGTGATCGTGGCGGCGCGGTCGGCGGCGCTGATGCCGGTGCTGATGCCGCACGCCGCGTCCACGCTGACCTGAAAATCCGTGGTGAACACCTCGCGATTCTGCCGGACCATGCGTTCGATGCCGAGTTGCTGGAGGCGTTCGGAAGTCGTGGGCACGCAGATCAAACCCCGCCCGTGTTTGGCCATGAAGTTGATCGCCGCGGGCGTGACGTGCTGCGCGGCCATGATCAGGTCGCCCTCGTTCTCGCGATCGGCGTCGTCCACGACGATGACCATCTTGCCCCGACGCACATCCGCGATAACCTCCGTGATGCTATTAAATGTTTTTTTCATTCAGTTAAATCAACCTTGTTGCGCACACCGCCCGAGGCCGGCTTTGCCGGAAACCTGCGGTTGAAACCCGCCAACCGGTGCGCCACGGCGGGTGATGACGCGCAGGCCAGGCGCCGGGCCGGGCTCTATTTTACCGATCGCGTTCACCAAAAAATGGCCGCCGCTTGGGATGACCGCGAGCGCGTGAGGGCGGAGTGTTTTGTAAAGTTAGCGACCGGCGCGACGCTGGTCCTACCAACTTCCGTCCGCCAGCAGGGCGGTGACCCGCCGGGCCAATTCCGTGGCGAGCAACGGCAACGCCTGGCGCTCGTTGCTGGGCAGGTCCTGGGTCACGCGCACCAGCGTGCGACCGGTTACGACTTGATCGAAAATCACCTTGCCGCTGCTTCGCTCCCGGGCCGTGACCTGAGCCGTGAGGCCCACGTTGTAGTCCTGCGCCGTGGCGACATCGCTCGGGACGAGGCTGATTTCGTGCCGCTCATAGCGAATGAGCGCGCCGCTCACGACGATGTCTCCGGCGTCCCGCGTGGTGAGGCGAAACGTGCCGTCGCGTTGCACTTCTTTGCGCAACGCGAAGGTCACGGCGTCGGCGAGGCGCGCTTCGGTCGTGCGATTGGTGAACGGAACGATCTGAACGCTCTTTTCGCCGGCAATCTGACCGCCGGTCGGCCCGACCTGATAGCCCGCACAGCCGCCCAAGGCGACGACCAGACCGAAAGTTAGCAGGAAGCGGAAGCAACGCATGTCACTTGGGGGTGGGCATGATTTTTTGTTTGAGCGCTTCCAGATGCTGGCGGGCTTCCTTCTCTGCCGGGGTGCCGGGCACCTGCAGCACCACTTCGTTGTAATAAACCTGCGCGCCATTCCATCTTTTCCGCTTCTCGTAATACTGCGCGACCTTATAATTGCCGCGGGCCTGTTCGGTCTTGAGCGACGCGATGATTTTCTTCGCCTCGGGCACGCGCTTGTCCCCCGGAAAGAGCGTCACGAAGTCGTTGAGCGAGGCAATGGACTGGCCGGCGAGGCTCTGGTCGTAATCAGCTTTGCCGGCTTGGTGCTGGTAGGCGACGCCCGCAAAGTAAAGCGCGTCCGCAGCGATCAGGGGCCGGTCGTGGTACCGATCCGCCGCCGTTTCGTAGGCCTTGACGGCTTCGGGCAGGTGGCCCTGCTTCTCGCGCGCGGCCCCGATTCGCAATTGCGCATGGGGCGCGACCTCGCTGAACGGTCCGTTTCTTACAATTCGTTCATACATCCCCGCCGTCTTGTCCATCGAGGGGAAAAATGGGACGTAGCCCCACAGTTTGAACCATTGGCCTTTCAGGAAGCGGCCGGCGATTTCGTACTCCCGGGCCAGGCAGTCATTGATTTTGTCGCTCTTAGGATATTTCTCGAGCAGCCGCTGGTATTCCTTGAACGCCTTCTCGTCGTCATGCCGGGCCTCGTAACAGCGACCGGCCAGATACTGGGCGGGGGGCGCGTAATCCGAAAGCGGCCAGGTTTTCACCAGATACCTCGCCGCCTTGGCGGCGAGGCTGTAATCGCCTTTGTCGAACCCGGCTTGGGCGACTTCAAGTTGATCCTTTGCACGAGTGCGCCGCCATTTGCCTTCGCCCCCGACGGGTTCATAAACCCAGCCTTCCCCCGGCGTGTAAACCAGTGGCGCGGGCGAACGCAGTGGCAGCAACACCACGCTTGCGAAAACCAGCGCTAGAAAAATGAACCGGCGATTCATCCCGCGACGGTAACGAGCCGACCGGAGCAAGTCAAGGTGCGCGGGCGGAGTGAGGGACGGAGGGAAAAGACCCCAACCCCCAAGCCGAACTGTGGCCGTTGGGTGTTTGGGTCGCTGGGGGTTTCCTTCACCCCCGATAGATCACAAGCACCGCGTAGTCGGTCAGGAGTTTCTGTGAGCCGATGTCAATGTGCGTGTAGGTCATCGAATTGATGCTGATGACATTCGCCTCGCCGACCTTTTGCAAAAAGTTTGTGACCATTTCGTCGAACTTGTCGTGGCCGACCTCAATGCAATCCGTGTGGCGAATGGTTTTCACGCGCATCTTCCGGTCGGACTCCTTGGCGGCAACCTCGAGCGTGGCCTTAGGTTTTTCGATCAGGAGCGCAGTTGGGCCTTCGTGAACGGGCACCTTGAGGTGCATCTCCACCTTGGCGGCGGCCGAGGAGGCCATGGCGCTGACCAAATGTCCCGCAGCGTGGGCAGGGAGCGAGGGCTGAGGCGGGCCACCGCGTCCTGCCGCCGCGGTCGGGACGACAATTTTTTCACCACAGGAAGGGCAACTGAGTTCCGAGCCGGCACCCGTGCTGTCCACGGCAAGTTCCTGGTTGCATTTGGGGCAATCGAAGATGATGTCCATAGGTTTGAGTGTAGTATTTGTGGTCGGTTTTGACTGCGTGCCCAGTTTAGGTCCGGGCAAAAAACAAGGCGAGAAAAATTTTTGCGCGGGTCGCCGGAGCGCGGGCCGTTCCAAGCTCGCAGCGGCGCCGGGTGCGGGCGAAGGTCCGATTCAATTCCGCGCCGCCAGCGAGTTTGGAAGTGCTGCGAGCCAGGGACGGATCGCGCTCCGTTCGGCGGCTACTCGTACGAAGCCTGTAATTGTTTTATGCGCGGCTGGATGGGCGAATTCGCCGGCGTGCGATCTTTCACGGCCTTGAAAATGCGCCGGGCCTCGGCTGGGGCTTCCCGCGTGATCGCCACGCAGAAATCCAGTTCGATCCAGGCTTTGCGCGGGTCTTGCAACTGTTGTTCGTAAGTCTTGAGCCACTCCCGCATGGCGGCCGGTCCGCGTTGTTGCACGGTCTGCAAGCCTTGTTCGAGTTGGGACGGCATGCCCGGCAACATGGCCGGATTCAGCAGCGCGGCGGCCTCCTTCTTCTTCGTGGCCTCTTCGTTTTCCACCTTCTCGTAGTATTGGAAGAGCTGCCAGCCGCAGTAAATGACCACGACGATGACTAAGGCGGAGATGAGTTTGGTCATGTTTCCTCGATGCGTTGGATGCGCGCGCCCAAGCCGCGCAATTTGCCGTCAATGTTTTCGTAACCGCGATCAATGTGATAAACGCGATTCACCTGCGTCGTGCCTTTCGCGGCCAGACCGGCGATCACCAGCGCGGCGGAGGCACGCAAATCACTCGCCATCACTTCCGCCCCGCTCAACGGTTTGCCGCCTTTGACAATCGCGCTCGGCCCTTCGATTTCCACTTCCGCCCCGAGCCGCGCCAACTCGCTGACGTGCATGAAGCGCGATTCAAAAATTCTCTCCGTGATGATGCTGATGCCCGGGGCCTGCGTCATCAACGCCATCATCTGCGCCTGCACGTCGGTCGGGAATCCGGCGTAAGGCAGCGTCGTCACGTCCGAGGACTTCAACCGCCCATTGCGCCGCACCAGCAGGTTCGCCCCCTTGCGCTCCACGACCACGCCGGCTTCACGCAACTTGTCCAGCACGGCGTGCAAATGATCTACCCGCGCGCCCTTGATCAACACCTCGCCGTTCGTCGCGGCGGCGGCGATGGCGTAGGTCGCGGCCTCGATCCGATCCGGAATCACTTCATGTTCCGCGCCGTGTAACTGCTTCACTCCTGTGATCGTGAGCGTGGGGCTGCCGGCGCCGGAAATTTTTGCGCCCATGGCGTTGAGGAAATTGATCAAATCCACCACCTCCGGTTCGCACGCGGCGCTCTCGATTACCGTCACGCCTTCGGCCAGTACCGCGGCCATCACCACGTTCGCCGTGCCAAGGACGGTGGACCCCGCGCGTCCGCCCAGGAACATCGCCGCGCCCACCAAACGCCGGGCCGAAGCTTTCACGTAGCCCTTCTCGATGCGAATCTTCGCGCCCAACGCCGCAAAACCCTTCAAATGCAGATTGATGGGCCGCGCGCCGATGACGCAGCCGCCGGGCAACGATACCCGCGTATTTTTCAACCGCCCGAGCAAGGGCCCCATGATGCAGACTGAGCCGCGCATCTTGCGCACCAGATCGTAATCGCCGTCGCCTTTGATTTTTCGGGCGTGGATCCGCACCGTGCCGCCCTCGACGCTGACCTTCGCGCCGAGCCAGCCGAGGATTTGCCCCATGAACTTCACGTCGCTGAGGTCCGGCACGCCGTGGATGACGCAAGGCTCGGACGTGAGCAGCGTGGCCGCCATGATGGGCAGGACGGCGTTTTTTGCGCCGCTGATCTGCACCTCGCCGTGCAACGGCGTGCCGCCTTTAATGAGAAAGCTGTCCATGAAAAATAAATAATTACCGACTTAGACCGCGAAAATTTCACCCGCAAAACTTCCAAGCAACGCCCTCCGCGCAGTCAAACGAATACTCGGAGGTCTTCCGCCTCTGAAGTTTCGGCTTCAGTCGGCTCGTGCTTCCATCGCTCGTCGCGCGATCAGAAGCCTTGGTCGCTGAGTGTAGTCCGCGCGCACGGCCTCGACAATCCACATTTGCATTTCAAAAATCTTTTTCAGCGCATCCGCCTGGCCATCGCCGAATTCGACCATCAATTTCCCGGCGGGCGCCAAGAAATCCGCGGCCCGCGCCGCCAGTAACCGGTAAAAATCCAGTCCATCGTCGCCGCCGTCGAGCGCCGCGTGCGGATCAAAGTCGCGCACCTCCGGCGAAAGCGTCGCGATCTCCGCCGAGGCGATGTACGGCGGATTGCTGATGATGAGGTCAAATCGTTGGCCGGAAGGCACTGCTGCGAAACCATTGCCGTGGGCGAACTGGATGCGCTCCGCCGCGCCGTTCCGTTCCGCGTTTTGCTGCGCCAGCGCCAGCGCCTCGGCGGAAGCGTCCACGCCCAGCACGCGCGCCCTCGGGCATTTCACCGCCAGCGCAATGGCGATGCACCCACTGCCGGTGCCAAAATCCAAAGCGGTCGGAGCGCCGGCCTCCGGCACGGCGGGTTTCGTTTCGTTAAGTTCATCAACGCGCCGCGCCGGAGGTCGGCGCTCCGAGTTCGCGGAGTTCTGCTCCTCCGAGGTTGAATGTTGAATGCTGAATGCTGAATGTTTCCCCAGAAATTCCCAGCCCGCCTCCGCCAGCAATTCCGTCTCCGGCCGCGGCACGAGCACCTGGCGGCTCACAGCGATTTCCAGTCCGCAAAACGATGTCGAGCCGACGATGTGCTGGTAGGGCTCGCGTTGGGAGCGACGTTTGACCAGCGCGCGGGCGGCGTCGAGCTCCGTTGGCGTGAGCCCGCGCTCGAAGTTCAGGTAAAGCTTCATGCGCGGCAGTTGGAGCACATGCGCCAGCAGCAACTCGGCTTGCAGGCGCGGCGATTCCACGCCCCTTTTCGTCAGGAACTCCGCGCTTTTCTGAATCACTTCAAGCACCGTCACGCGCTCAGTCTAGGAGCGAGTCGTGGCGTTCAAAGCGTAAAAGCGCTGGCGGCTTCCGGGAATTCTCTCCTTGGCCTTCAATGCGCCCAGCCGCTCGACAATTTTATGAAGCAGAAACCCGTTGCTCCCGAGCGCGCGAAACCCACCGATGCCGCGCCCCAACCTCCCGTTCGACGCCGGGTCTGGATGCTGATTGGCATTGTCGCTTGGGGCTTGGGATTTGGAGCTTCTACCAGCCAACCCGCCACCGAAAACAGCGGGCAATCAAACCCCGATATCCTCATTCCAAAGCTCCGGCCGTGCTTGGATGAAATCGCGCATGAGCTGGATGCACGTCGGGTCGTTCAGGATTTCCACGTTCACACCTTGGGAGCGGACGTAGGCCTCGGGCCCCTGGAACGTGACGTTTTCGCCAATGACGATGCGCGGGATTTTGTAGAGCAACGCCGCGCCGCTACACATCGGGCAGGGGGAAAGCGTGGAATACAAGACGCACCGCGCATAAACCGAAGCCTTTTGCCGCCCGGCATTTTCGAGGCAGTTCATCTCGGCGTGATGAATCACACTGCCGTGTTGCACGCGTTGGTTGTGGCCGCGCCCGATGATCTTCCCGTCGAGCACTAGCACCGAGCCGATGGGAATGCCGCCGGTCGCGAGTCCTTTTTCCGCTTCGTCAATCGCTGCCTGAAGAAATAGGTCCATGCGCTGATTGAAGCATCGCAGCGGATGCCGGGCAAGGTCGGAGTGGGAGCAGCGGCGAGAAGCGACAAAGCGCCAGAGCTGAAACTTAATGTTCTGGGACTACGGCAGGATGCGCAGCCCCACGCCGCTTCGGAAACTCTGGCCACAGCTGAAAAACCGCCCGGTCGCGGGGTGGGCTCAACCGAAGTGGAGTGCAGAATCTATGCCGCGCCCGAAAGCGCGCGGTACGATGGGGAAGCGAACGTCAGCCTCCTGCGGCAGATCGGTGCGCCCCGGCAGGCGCTCGCGCCCGCTGCTATTTCGGAGCGGGGCCCGATTGTTGCAGCACCCGCAGAACTTCATTCATCAACTTGTCGAGCGATTCCGTCTTGCTCATTAACGCGCTGGCGCCACGGGCCATGGCCTCCTTGAGCAAATCCGAATTGTCCGTCAGACCGGTGAACATGATGATCGGGGTTTGGGGATGTTGCTGTTTGAATTGGGCCAGCAACTCCATCCCATTTTCTCCGCCCAAGTTAATGTCCAGGATCACCACGTCGAAGGGCGTCGTCTCCACCAATTGAACGGCCTCAGCACAGGTTGCCACTGCGGTCACGGCAAACCCTTTCCGCCGGAAGTAAAGACTCAACATCTCACGGATCGGAATTTCGTCGTCCACAAACAATATGCGTTGGCTCATGCGCGCTTATGCTGGGGGATTCGATTTTCAATTGCAACGAAAACGAACCAGTTTTGCAGGGTATGATTAGAGGTGGGTGAGGCCGAAAACTATGTTCGGGTTTCCTCCTCCTCGTCCTCGTGCTCGTCCTCGAAAACCTGGCCAAATCGAGGACGAGTTGCGAACCAACCGGACCAAAGCCTGCCGGAATTTCTGACCCGCAACCGGACTTTTGAAATCATCGGGAAATGGGTTGGGCTATGGAAGCCGGGGCCGGGGACCGGCCTATAACGCTGGACTTGGTCTTGTCGGCCCGGAGTTCTCACCAGGCGGCCCCGCCTGATTCCACGGAATAAAACGTACAAGTATCGCCAGTTCCCCTAACCGATGGAGGAGCGGGAGAAACTACGCGGAATTCTTTCCGGTGGCCATTCAGCCGCCCTGTCGCTTCCGTTTCAACTCCTGCTGCAACTTCTCCAGCGGCAGCGTGTTGATCACGTCCGCCTTCGTGAGCCAGCCTTTGCGCGCCACGCCGACGCCAAGTCGCAGGAAGCCCGCGTGTTCGTTGCGGTGCGCGTCGGGATTGATGACGCACTGCACGCCTTTGCTTTTCGCGTAGGGCCAGAGCCGCCAGTCGAGGTCGAAGCGATAGGGGTTGCAGTTGAGTTCAATCCAAGTGCCGGTTTCGGCGCAGGCGTCAATCACCGCCTGCTGATTCACCGGATACGGCTCGCGCTCCAATAACAGCCGGCCCGTCAGATGGCCGAGGGTGTGAACAAATTTGTTTTCCGCCGCGCGAATCAAGCGCTTGGTGTTCTCGGCTTCATTGTTCGCGGAAACGTGAAGGCTCGCGACCACCACGTCGAGTTCGGCGAGCAAATCGTCGTCAAAGTCCAGGCGGTCTTTGAGGATGTCCACTTCGCAGCCGGTGAGGAGGCGGAAGTCGCTACCGCTGTCCGCGAGCTTCGCGTTTAGCTGTTTGATTTCCTTGAGTTGATCGCGGACGCGCTGCGGATCCAGGCCGTTCGCCTGGAACGACGCCCGCGAATGGTCGGTGATGGCCCAATACTCCAACCCCAGCCCTTCCATGTAGGTCGCGATTTCTTCGAGCGTGTTGTGGCCGTCGCTCCACGTCGAGTGATTGTGCAAAGCGCCTTTGAGGTCGGTCCATTCGAGCAGCTTCGGCAACGCGCCCTTTTCGCCGGCGGCAAACTCACCGTGGTCTTCGCGCAATTCCGGCGGGACAAACGGCAGGTCCAACGTTGAAAAAATCCCCGCCTCGTCCGGGCAGGCGACGAGCAATTTGGGGTCGCGCGTTTCCGCTTTCGATTTGAACAAACCGTATTCGTTCAGCCGCAGGCCGCGACCGATAGCCCGCTGGCGCATGACGATGTTGTGCTCCTTGCTGCCGGTGAAGTAGGCGAGCGCGAAGGGGAATTCCTGGTCACTCACCACGCGCAGGTCGCACTGGATGCCGCCCTCGAGAATCACGCTCGCCTTCGTGTCGCCCTGCACGATGACCTTGAGGATGCCGGGCTGCGCGACGAAATACTCGAGCACCGCCACCGGGTGTTTCGATGACGCGAGCAGGTCAATGTCGCCGATGACTTCCTTGAAGCGCCGCAAACTGCCCGCCGTGCTGCACCGCACCACGTCGGGATGCTGGCGCAAACTTTCGAGCAACGGCTCCGCCGCCGCCAGCGCGTCGGCGAGCCGGTGCTTGGAAGCGTATTGCCGCTTGCGCTCGATGCCTTCGAGCAAATTGGTCTGCGTCTTTTCGCCGAAGCCGTCGAGTTCGGCGACCTTCCCCGCTTGGCACGCGGCTTCGAGACTGGCGCTCGAGTCCACGCCGAGCTTCTGGTTCAGCGCCTGAATCTTTCTCGGGCCAAGGCCAGGGATGTCCAGCAGCTCGACCAGACCGGGCGCAATGCTCGCTTTCAAATCGTCGTAGTATTTCAGCCCGCCCGTCTCGACCAATTCGGTGATTTTCTGTTCGAGCGCGGCCCCGATGCCTTTGATTCCGCCGAGCCGCTTTTCGGCGACGAGCGTGGCGAGCGGCTCGCTCAAGCTCTCCAGTGTGCGCGCGGCGTTGGTGTAGGCACGGGTCTTGAACGGGTTTTCACCCTTCAACTCCAGCAGCGTGCCGATCTCGACCAGCACCGCGGCGACTTTTTCTTTATCCATGCGCAAAATATGCGGCGGGTTCAACCCGCTGCAAAGCGCGAAACGGGGAATTCGGGAGTTGCGCGGACGGCAAACGCTCATTAACACCCGGCTTCAGCCATCCGTACCGGCGCATCTCAAGCGAGTCCGAGTGAAGTCTCAATCCCAAGGGGGTTGCCGCTGCGAACCGGGGATGGCGGGCGCTCCGGTCGCAGTCCCGGTACGCCCGCCGCAGGCTTGAGTTCGAGACGCGAACCCGCTCTGGACTTTGGCTCCGTAAATGAAAGACTGGTTTCGCCGAGCCCGTACCGGAAACGCTCCGGGCCGGCTCAGTTGCCAACCGCTCCGAAGATGGAAAAGACCGCCAACCGTCAGCAGCGCGACCAGATGCTCAAGCTGGTCGCCAAGGGCTTTTACAACGAACTCACCAACTACGGCGTGCAAAAGGACGAAATCCTGCGCGTCGCTTCCCATCTCCTCGACAACCTCATGGAGCAGGGGCAGAAGCCCGGCAAGGACGTGCCGTACTACCGCGACATGTTCACGCTGGCGACGGTGAAGGACGAGTGGGCCACAGGCAAGCAACTGGCCGTGCAACATGTGACGCTTCGACCGCTGGAACTGGCGGTCATCCCCAAGGTGGTCGAATGGCTGCAAGCTCCGGGCGTGCGCGACAGCTTCGTCCCGGCGTTTCCGGAGACGCAGGCCGAGTTGCAAAAGTATTTCACCCATCCCCGGCGCCAGTATTTCGGGGTTTATTTCGAGGACCAGCCGGTGGGCATCGTGGGTGGCGAGAACTTGGATCGCGCCGCGGGTAAGCTGGAGATGAAGAAGCTCGTCGGCCAATCCGGCTCGCAGGGCAAGGGCATTGGCAAGCGCGCCACGTTCGGTTTCCTCTACTACGCGTTCATGATTCTCGGCTTGAACAAGGTTTACATCCACTCGCGCGACATCAACATGAGCAACCTCAACATTAACAGCCGGTTCGGCTTCGAGCTGGAGGGCGTTTTTCGCGAGGACCTCAAAGTGGGCGACCAGCGGCAGGACGTGGTGCGCATGGCGTTGTTCAAATCGCTCTGGCTGCAAATTTTTTCCGGCGGGTAGCAAGTAGCGGCGCCGCCGTGGCGCCGATCCATCCGGAAGGCGAACAACCCGGTGGTGTGTTGAAGCCCCAATCCTTTCGCCGCAGGCACGCCCCGCCCCGAGGGCGGCGACTACACCTACGGCGGGATTGGGGTGAAGCGCGGCTGGGCGGGCGAAAAAGCGATCAGGCACAATGGCTCGAACACGATGCGGTAAGTGGGGATGTGGCTCGCGCCCGAAAAAAATTTTGCGGTTCTATTACCGCCACCAACAGCGCCGGGCCGAACGCCGAAAAGGGCTGCGCCGCCGCCTCTGCGATACTTGGGGCGCTCCGAAGCTGCCATAATGAGAGTTGCGGCTTACGGCGGGCGGATCATCGCGCTGCGCTGCCCCGGCCGGCGGCGGCGTTCGGGTTCATCGGCCGGTCCCGCGGGCCGGAATTAGCCGCGCACCTTCCACCGCTTGTGCATCCAGATCCATTGCTCGGGATGCCGGAGTAGCAGGCGTTCGAGGGCGGCGTTGAAGGTGCGGGTGTTTTGCCGGATCGCTTTGCCGGTGTCTTCGCAATCCACGAGCGGGATCGGGGCTTCAAACCGCAAGACGTGCGTGCCGTCGGGCTCGCGCCAGCTCGTCGCGGGAATCACCGGCGCGCCGCTGGCCATCGCGATGAGCGCGGGGCTTTTGAACGTGCCGGCCGGATGCCCGAAGAAATCCACCACCACGCCATCCTTGCCGCCGGCGTGTTGATCGAATACGTAAACCACAATCGCGCCGCTCGCCAGCAGGTCGAGGATCGTGTCCAGCGAACCGCGTTTGGCAATCGTGCCGAAGCCCGCCCGGCGAAACCGGCGTGTGACGAGTTGATTCAGCAACTCCGGCTTAAGCGGGCGGCGGACGAAGTGAAACAGCCCTTTGAACTGCGGAAACTGGGAGATGCCCGCGACGGTGGAGGCTTCCCAGTTGCCGAAATGTCCCGTGAGCAGGATGAGGCCCTTGCCCTGCTTGTGCGCTTCAATGGGCGATTCCATGTTTTCCACCCGAATGAATTGCTTCTTCCGCGCCGCTGACATGAGCGGCAGTTTCACCATCTCGACAAGGAAGCGGACGTAGTGTCCGTAGTAAGCTTGCGCGAGGCGAAGGATCTCCGTTTCAGACAACGTGTCGCCAAACACGCGGCGCAGATTGTCCAGCACCACGTTGCGCCGATAGGGAAACAGATGGTAAAGCCATTTGCCGAACCAGGGAACGTCCAGCGCCTTGACTCGCACGGCGGCGGCGCGGCGCGCGGCCGTAAGTTCGTTGGGGGCGGCGGCGGTCAAGCGTTTCCGTTCAGGCGCGCACCAGCAACGCCACGTTCATCCCGCCGAAGCCGCGGCAAATGATGAGCGCGATGTCGCTGCGCAGCGGCTGCGGTTTTGCGGAAACCGGCAGCGTGGCGAAGTCAGGATCAACCGTGTTCAGCGTGGCGATGCCCGGCGCGACGCGCTCCCGCAATGCGCGCAACGTCAGCACAAGGTCCAGCGCTCCCGAGGCGGCGATGAGATGGCCCACCGCCCACTTGAATCCGGTGACCGGCGGCGGACTGTTTCCGAACAGCCGGCCGATCGCCACCGCTTCCGAAGCATCCGATGCGCGCGTGCCGTTGCCGTGCGCCACGATCAGGCCCACGTCCGCGGCGGAAATCCCGGCATCGGTCAGCGCGAGTTCGATGGCGCGGCCCACGCCATCGCCGTCGGGGCGAATGTCCACGATCCCGGAAGCCTCCGTGACACAGCCGGAGCCGAGAAATTCTCCGAGAACTTTCGCGCCCCGGGCATTCGCCGCCGCGCGCTTTTCCAACACCACGGCGGCCGCGCCTTCGCCGAACACCGTGCCGCTCCGGTCGCGATCAAACGGGCGCAGCGTGTCGCGCGCGAGCAGGCCGAGTTGGTGGTAGTTGTGCACCGTTTCCGGCTCGAACGGCGTGTCATGCCCGATGACAGTGGCGCGGTCGGATTCGTCGTTGCGCAGCGCCGCCGCGGCTTCGGCCACGGCGAGCACGCCACCCACGCACTGGTTCGTGACGCAGGCGTTCGTGCCCTTGAAGCCGTAGCGGATGCCGACGTGGCAAAGCACATTGTTCGGCAGATTCCGCAACAGCCACATCGGATTCACCGAGGCGCTGAACTCGCCGCCGAATTTTTGCAGGCTGCCGGCGGCGGTCATGGCCGGGAGAAAATCGTAGTTGCTGCGATAGTTTCCGCCGCCGGAACCAGAGAAGACGCCGCTGCGGTCGTTGAACTGCGCCTTCGCCGCGTCGTCAAGCGTGTCACGATGGGCGAGCAATCCGGACTGCTGCACGGCTTGCTGCGCGGCGAACAGGCCGAACATATCGGTACGCGAAATCATTTTGTGCAGTTTGCGGTCTTCAACGAGGGTGCGGTTATCCACCTTCCTGACTTCCGCGGAAATCTTCACCGGCCACCGGCTGGCGTCCCACTGTTCGATCGGCGCGATGGCGGATTTGCCGTGGATGATCGCGTCCCAGATGGCGTCCACGCTCAACCCCGCGCCGCAGCCGGCCCCGACCCCGGTGATGGCGATTTTGTGAAAGTCACTCATAACCCGCTCCTTGCCAAAGGTCGTAAGCTTAATCTGCCAGGGCCTTCGACAGGGTTTAGTTCAAGGCGTGGAATCAAGATTAAGGTTAAGTAAGCCCACGCGTGGTCATTCGCGGTCAGCCAATCTGTTGGGCTCCGGTTCACTTCCGCACCTCGTCGGGATGCCGGAACACCAGTGAACTGTTCGAGCCGCCGAAGCCCAGCGAGTTCGACAGCGCCGTGCGGATTTTCATCGGCCGCGATTCGCCGCGCACCACATTCACCTGACACTCGGGGTCGGGCGTTTGATGGTTCGCGTTGACGGGCGCGATCCCGTCGCGGATGGCCAGCGCGCAAATGCCCGCCTCCACGGCCCCCGCCGCCGCGATCAGGTGGCCCATGCAACTCTTTGTCGAACTCACCGCCACGCGCTCAATGTGCCCGCCCAGCACCGCGCGCAAGGCCGCGCACTCGCTGCGGTCATTCATCTGCGTGGAAGTGCCGTGGGCGTTGACGTAATCCACTCCCTCCGGCGGCACGCCGGCATCCGCCAGCGCCTGGCGGATGGCCTGAATCGGCCCGTCGCCATCGGGCGGCGAATCGGTGATGCGATAGCTGCTCAGGGAATTCCCGTCCCCAGCCAGTTCGGCGTAAATGTTCGCGCCGCGTTTCTGCGCCGCGTGCCAGTCCTCCAACACGAGGAAACCCGCGCCCTCGCCGAGCACGAAGCCGTTGCGCGTGGCGTCGAAGGGGCGGCTCGCTTGTTCCGGCGTGTCGTTGTCCGAAGAAAGCGCGCCGAGCAGGCAGAACGAGGAAAGCCCGAAAGGGTTCAGCATCGAATCAAATCCGCCGGCCAGCATGAAATCCACCGTGCCGCGCCGCATGACCTTGAGCGCCGTGCCAAGCGCCTGGCCGCCGGACGCGCACGCGGTGTGAACCGCCGTGGCGTAACCGCGGATGCCGAAATGCTGGGTGAGCAAAGCCAGGCCCGCGTTCGTCTGGGTGCGGCAAAAGGAAACCGGATCGGCCGGAAAATTTGGATCCAGAAAACCGTCTGGCTGAAGCTCGCCATCCGCGTTGGTGCAATGCCGCTGCACAATTTCCAATTCTGAATAGCTCAAGCCCATCATGCCCGCGCCCGCGGTGAAACCCCAGCGCTCAGCGTCACCCGGCTGCGGACGGATGCCCGCGTCGGTCAGCGCTTCCTCAGCGGCGGCGAGCGCGAACCGATGCGAACGCGAGGCGAACTTGAGGTGTTTCAAGTTCGCCAGCGCGGCGGGCAACTCAAAGTTTTTCACTTCGGCCCCGATGCGCACGGGAAAACTGCTCGCGTCGAAATACCGGATGCCGCCAGCGCCACTCCTGCCGGCGCGCAGATTCGCCCAAGTGGTACGCGTGTCGTTGCCCACGGGGGTGACCATGCCGAGGCCCGTGATGGCGATGCGACGTTTCAATTTCATGCAGGGGAAACGATGGCGGGAGAAGCGGCGCGAGGAAAGCGAATTTGGAGTGGTTTGACTTGGCAGACATTCTGGGGACTCTCGCTGTGAACCTAGATGAAGAACGCCGGCGTCACGCCACCGCGTGGGGCGGGGGCGTCCGCCGTGTCCGACGGAAGCGAACAAGCCCGGAAGAATCAGTTCGGGCACAAACCAGCGTGACGGTCGCTGCGCCGGCGAGGCGTTTGCCCCGGCGCGATTCGACCGCGATGGTTGCAATGTCGCCGGCAACTTCCGAAACCCGAGCTTGCAGCTCCAGCAACTCGCCTGGTTCGATGAACGCCCGCAGTTTCATGTCGGTCACGGATTGCAATTGCCACGCGCGGGCGGCGTGGGGCAATGGGATTTCCGCGGCCAGGGCGGCGACGAGTTGGAGCTTGGAGCGCATCAGCAGCGTGCCGGGGAAAACCGGCTTGCGGGGAAAGTGGTCGTAGAAGAGTGGCGCGGCGGTCGGGACTTGCAAGTTGGCGCAGATGAATTGGCCTGGTTCGTGGCGGGTTTGTGCGTACGGCAAATCCGGCACGCCGCCGAAGCCCCCGGGCGGGGATCCCGTGCCGCAAAGCAGCGCGTAGTGATCGCGCAACGCCTGCGGATCGTCGAAATCTTCCACGGGCAGCATCGGGCCGACGCAGTGATGCAGGCGGAGCACGGGCGAGCCGTTGACGGTGGCCGTGCCGCCGTAAGCAATGGCGTCCACGTCCACGCTTTCGATTTCAGCGGCGAGTTCCAGCGTGTCGCCGGGACGCACGGGCGCGAGCATTTCCACCAACCCGGCAATGCCGGCCACGGGGCGTGATTTGAAATCCACCGCCGCCAGCGCGGACCAGGCGGCGAGTTGGCCGGTGGCCTCGGCCACCAGCGAGCCAGAGAATTCCTTGAGCGCGGCGGGAATCGCGTAAGTGCCCCGCGCGCGGATGCCCGGTTGCACGGCGGTGATCCGGTCAACGAACGTGTAGGCGCGAAAGTGGGGGGACATGGTTCAGTTGTGGTGGGGGGCTTCCAGCCCGGCGGAGAGCTTCGCCCGCAAGGCCCTGCAGTTTGGAAATGTTATGAGTCGCAACGCGTTCGGGTCGGCGGTCCCGCGCGGCGGGTAGCCGCGCTCCACGGCCGACAGAGCCACCTGCCGCCACGGTTACGCCGGCGGCGCGGCGGCAACCGCGGCTTTCTGCTGGCGAATGACCATCTTGCAAAATGTTTCGACGGTGAAGAGGCGGGGAATCTCCGCCGACTTCAACGATGACTTGAAACGATCCGCCGGAACTTCGTTCAGAAAAATCTTCAGCCGCGCCAGGCCCGCGTCCGAAACAATGCCGCCTTTTTCAAACTCAACTTCGGAGAGTTCGCCGCGGGCCTCTTCCACGATCTTGCCGCGCGGGATCTTCACTTTGAACCCGCGCTCCAGCCGGAAAATGATGTCGAGGAAATCAATAGACTCGGCGCCTAGGTCGTTGATGAGCGAGGCGTCGAGTTTGACCTTTTCGAGGTCACACGCGAGCGCGTCGGCCATGGTGTCCGCCACTTTGGGGAAAATCGCCTGGATTTCTTCGTTGGTGATGTTTGCGTTGCTCATAAATTTTATTCCATTTTGAATCCGCCATCCACATGCAGCACCTGCCCCGTGATGTAGTCCGCGTAACGCGAACTTAGAAACCAAACTGCGTGCGCCACTTCCTCGGGCTGCCCGACGCGCCGCAGCAGGATGCGCGACTTGATCTGGTCGCCAGCCAGTTCGCGCACGGCGCGGGACATCTCGGTCGCGATGACGCCGGGCGCGACGGCGTTCACGGTGATGCCGCGCGGCGCGACCTCGACGGCGAGCGAGCGGGTGAAAGCGTTGATGGCGCCTTTGCTCGCGGCGTAATTCGTTTGCCCGCGCCCACCTTTTTCGCCCGAAACCGAGCTGAGATTGACGATTTTCCCGCGCCGCTTCGAGATCATGTAGGGCAGAACGGCGCGCGTCATGTTGAAAGTCCCGTTCACATTCGTCTCCAGCACCACGCGCACGTCGTCGTCTTCGAGCGCTGTGAGTGGATTGTCGCGAATGACGCCCGCGTTGTTGACGAGCAGATCAATCCGGCCCGTGCGATCAAAAACTTTTTCGGCGAAAGCAGCGCAGGCGGTGGAATCCCGGATGTCCACTGCCGCGGAGGAAATTTTCGCGCCCGGATTTGCCGCGGCGAGTTCCGCTGCCGCCGTCGCGTTGCCGCGATAGGTGAAGACCACGTCCATGCCCGCTGCCGCGAGGACTTGAACGATCGCGCGTCCAATGCCGCCGCTGCCGCCGGTGACAAGGGCGACTTTGTCGGCCAGGCCGCTGTCATTGAGCGATGGGTTGTTCATCCGGAAATGCAATAGCCGCCGTCCACAATCAGCGTATGCCCGGTGATCATGGCGGCTTCCGGCAGGCAGAGCAAGTAAACGGCGTCGGCCACCTGCTCGGTCGTGAGCGTCGGGCCGAGCGGCGTGCGCTTGGCGTATTCGGCCAGTAGTTGCTCGCGATTCGGAAAAAACTTCAGCGCGTCCGTGTCCACCACGCCGGCGCTGACGATGTTGACCCGGATTTTCTTGGTATGCCCGAGTTCCAGCGCCAGTCCGCGCGCGAGCGATTCGAGCGCCGCTTTGGAAGCGCCGATGAAAGAGTAATGCGGAATGGCACGGACCGAGCCGAGGCTGGAGATGCCGATTAGACAACCGCCCTCGCGCATGAGGGGCACGGCGTTTTGCGCGAGCGTGTTCAGCGCGAGCGCGTTGGTTTCCAGGCAGCGCCGCCAATGTTTGACGTTCATTTCCAGCGCGGGTCGCAGCACGCCGATGGCGGCGTTACTGATGACGATGTCCACGCGGTCGAATTGCTTGCGAAACTCAACGAAAGCCTCGGCGACGCTCGCGGCATCGCTCACGTCCGCCTGCGTGGCAAGGGCGCGGCGGCCCAACTGGCGCACGGCGGCGCACACCGCGTCGGCTTCATCGTGGCTGTTGTGGTAAGCGATGGCCACGTCGCAGCCGGCGGCGGCCAGCTTCAGCGCCGTGGCGCGACCAATGCCGCGGGCCCCGCCGGTAACGAACGCAATTTTTCCTGCCAGTGATTCACTCATGGATTCAACCTCCGTCGAAACGAAGGAACGTGGCGGAGTTTATAGCGGTGCGGGCAGCGGAGTTCAAGCCGGAGGATTTGCCAGGGGTGCGAGCGTGAAGTGTTTCGGTCCTCAGCTTGATCTCTCGTTGAAAATTCCGTCGGGATGATCGCCCCCGTTCTGGGGGAGCTTTGAGGTTGCTTCTTGGTGCGGCTGCGGGTTCGTGGTTCAATCTCCGGCACGCATGAGTAAAATTGTTGGCATAGATTTGGGCACGACCAATTCGCTGGTCGCCACGGTGGACAGCGGCATTCCGTATGTCATCGCGGACGCGGATGGGCGGCGGCTCACGCCGTCGGTCGTCCATTTTCCAGCGGCGGATGCGGCCGCTGTCGTCGGCCACGCGGCCAATCGCGTGCGCGTTATCAAGCCGGCCGAGACGGCGTATTCCGTGAAGCGCTTCATCGGTCGGCGCGGCGCGGACCTTGCGCCGGAAGAGCGGCTCGTCACGTATCCGGTCGCGGGTCGAGGCGGCGGATCGGTGAAGTTCAAACTCCACGGGCGCGAATTCACGCCGGAGGAGATTTCGGCCGAAGTTTTGAAGAAGCTCCGCCGCGACGCCGAAGCCGCGCTGGGCGAACCGGTCACGCGGGCTGTCATCACCGTGCCGGCGTATTTCAACGACGCCCAGCGTAACGCCACCAAGCGCGCCGGGGAACTGGCGGGCTTCGCCGTCGAGCGCATCATCAACGAGCCAACCGCCGCCGCGCTGGCCTACGGATTGGACAAGCTCAAGGAGAAATCGAAGGTCGCTGTCTATGATCTCGGCGGCGGGACGTTTGACCTTTCCATCCTCGAACTCAACGCAGGCGTGTTCCAGGTGCTTGCGACAAACGGCAACACGCGGCTGGGCGGGGATGATTTGGACCGGCGATTAGTGGAATTTCTCGCTGGGAAAATTGCGGCAGCGGGCGGGCCGAAACTTCCCCCCGGAGCCGCCGCCGTACGGAAGCTCATTCAACAACCGGAGCAGCTAGAGCCTCCTTACGGCGGCGGCTCCGAATCACTGGCCGCGCTTTCCCGCCTCCGCGAAGCCGCCGAGCAGGCGAAAATCAAACTTTCGACCGAACCCGAAATCGAAATCGCGCTGCCATTTCTCACGCCGGATTTTTCTTTCAGCTATCTCCTGACGCGGGCGGAACTGGAGTCGCTCACGCGCGACCTCATCGAGCGCACGCGGCAGCATTGCCTGCGCGCGGTGGCGGATGCGAAGCTGGAAACAAAGCAACTGGATCAAGTCATCCTCGTCGGCGGGCAGACGCGAATGCCGCTCGTGCGCAAGCTCGTGGGGGAATGGTTCGGCTGCGCAGAGTTTGCTGAAACCCGCGGCGGCATCCGGCTCGGCGCGGATTATCACACCGCCGGCGGGCCGCAGCTCAACACGTCGCAGAACCCGGACGAAGCGGTGGCGCTCGGGGCAGCGATTCAGGCGGAGATTTTGTCCGGCGGCTTTCGCAGCGTGCTGCTGCTGGACGTGACGCCCCTTTCGCTCGGCCTGGAAACTTTCGGCGGCTTGATGAACGTCATCATCCCGCGCAACTCGACGATTCCGGTGAAGGCCGGCGAAATGTTCACGACCGCCATGGACCAACAGCGTTCGATGCTCCTCCACGTCTTGCAAGGCGAACGCGAGCGGGCCAAGGACAATTGGAGTCTCGGCAAATTCACCCTGGAGTTTGAAGCCGCCCCGCGTGGCGTGGCGCGCGTGGGCGTGCAGTTCGAGATTGATGCGGATGGAATTCTCCACGTCCTCGCCCGCGACGTCCAAACGGGCCGCGAGAAAATCGTAGAGATGAAATCTGCCGTGGACGTGGACGACGCGGCGGTGCAGCAGATGGTCGAGGAATCGGTGGAGCACGCCTTCGAGGACCTGGCGGCGCGGCGCTGGATCGAGGCGGAGTTGAAGGCCCAGGAGTTGTTGGCCGCCACCCACAAAGGTCTGGGAGATTGCCAGGGCGAGTTGGCGGCGGACCAATTAGCGCGGGTGGAAGGCGCGTTGTCTGAACTCCAGGCCGCGCTGGCCACGAGTCGGGAGGAGGTCGGCGGCGGCGATTTGAAACGTCTGCAAACGGCCGGTGCGGCACTGGATGAAGCTACGAAACCGCTGGCCGAATTGCTGATGGACAAAGCGATGGAAGCGCTGCTGCGAAAGCGGGGACTGATTTCTTAGCCGGAGCGATGCGACTGAAGCGCGGCGTTCCCGCCGCTGCCGGGTCCGAACGGAATGGGGGGAGGATTCGCCGCTGCCAGCCGTTCGTGGGGTGAAGCGGCATGAACGCCGCGCTCCACCCGCCCTCAAGGTTTGATGAACCGCGAACTGGTCATCATCCAAAACAGTCCCGCCACCAAAGCGACGACGATCACCACGATGAACGACATGAAAAATAGTCCGCGATTGTCTCGGACGAAGCGGCGCCATCGGCGGTGTTTCCGATGTGGTTGCGGTTGCATCGCCGCGATAATTCACCAAGGCGGCAGCGGCGGCAAGCGGGAATTTCCCCGGCGTCCTCCCTATGAACGGACCGCGAGCCGAGGACGGATCGCCATCCGCCGGGCGGGGCCAGGGATGACGGAGAGTCCCGGCGCGCCCTGAATTCTGTTTGCTGACACGCCCGCTCCCCCGCTAAGGTTGACGGCAGAAATGAAAATTCTAATCACCGGCGGGGCCGGTTACATTGGTTCCATTCTCACACCGACGCTGCTGGCGCAGGGGCACGAAGTCACGGTGCTCGACAACTTTTACTTCCGGCAGAACAGTCTCGCCGACTGCTGCCCGTACGACACGTTCCAGGTCGTGCGCGGCGATTGCCGCAACGAAGCGCTCGTGAAGCCGCTCGTGGCGCGGGCCGACGTGATCATCCCGCTGGCCGCGTTGGTCGGTGTGCCGCTGTGCAACGCTGATCCCATCGCGACCCAGACCACGAATCAGGACGCCGTGGAGATGATCTGCCGGCTGGCCAGCCCGCAACAGCGCATCCTCATGCCGGTCACCAACAGCGGCTACGGCATCGGCGAGCAGGGCAAGCATTGCACGGAAGATTCACCGCTCCGGCCGATTTCCACTTACGGCGTGACCAAAGTGAAGGCGGAGGAAGCCGTCTTGGCCCGGGAGAACAGCATCAGTTTCCGGCTGGCGACGGTTTTCGGCATGTCGCCGCGGATGCGGACGGATTTGCTGGTAAATGATTTTGTCTATCGGGCGGTGAATGATCGCGCGGTGGTCATCTTTGAAGGCCACTTCAAGCGGAACTATATCCATATCCGGGACGTCGTCCGGGTTTTCCTGCATGGCCTCCAGAACTTCGAGGCGATGCGCGGTCGCCCCTACAACGTAGGTTTGGACGACGCCAACCTCTCCAAGCTGGAACTTTGCGCCGTGATTCAGAAGCATCTGCCGAAGTTTGTGTTCCTCGAAGCGCCCATCGGCGAAGACCCTGACAAGCGGGATTACATCGTGTCCAACGCGCGCGTGGCGGCGGCGGGTTTCACGCCGGAATGGCCGCTGGATCGGGGTATCCGCGAACTCATCAAGGGCTACACGATCTTGCGCAACAGCATTTACGGCAACGTCTGATAGCCCTGCGCGCGCTTGGGAAAAGTTCTTCCAGACGAAATCGTGGCGGTGATTCTGGCCGGCGGCTTGGGCACGCGGATTCAGCACCTGCTGCCGAATGTGCCCAAACCCATGGCTCCCGTCGCGGGCCGCCCCTGCATCGAATGGCTGGTGCGCTACCTGGCCGGACAGGGCATTCGGCGCATTCTCATCTCCACGGGGTATCGGGCTGAGGTGATCGAGCAACATTTTGCCACCAATCCTGTCGCGGGCGTGAAAGTGGGCTGCGTGGCGGAGACGCAGCCGTTGGGCACGGGTGGCGGGTTTCTCAACGCCGTTCAAGCGGTCGGCGAAGCGGCGTCCGGCTGGCTGGTGATGAACGGCGACACCTTCGCGCTCGTGGATCTCGCGCCCGCGATGGCCGCGCTGGGTGATGGCCGCACGGCCGGGGTGATTCACGCCCGTGAGGTGGCGGACACCAGTCGTTACGGCAGCGTGCTGACGGACGAATCCAGCCAACTCGTGCGGTTCGAGGAAAAGCGCCCCGGCAAAGGCTTGATCAGCGCCGGCGTTTACCTGTTTCGCGATGACTTGGTCCGGACTTTTCCGCAACGGACGCCGTTGAGTCTCGAACGCGACGTGTTTCCGGCATTGACCGCCGCGGGAGCATTGATCAAGGTTTTGCCGATGGACACGCCTTTTCTCGACATCGGCACGCCTGAAACGCTGCCGGAAGCGGAGCCGTTTATCCGCCAGAACCTCGCCTGGTTTGGGGCGTCGCCATTATGATTATCGCTCGCGCGCCGGTTCGCATCAGTTTCTTCGGAGGCGGCACGGATTACCCCGAGTATTTCCTGCGGGAAGGCGGGGCGGTCCTGGCCACGGCCATCAACAAGTTTTCGTACGTCACCGCCAGCCCGTTTCTGAGCCACCTGTTCGACTACTCGATGCGGATTTCCTATCGCAAGGTCGAGTTGGTGCGCGCGGTGGGCGACATCGAGCACAACGTTTTCCGGGAATGCCTCAAACTCTGCGGCTTTGAGCGGGATATTGAGTTGCACAATTTTGCCGACTTGCCGGCGTTCACCGGGTTGGGATCGTCTTCCGCGTTCACGGTTTCGCTGCTGCACGCGCTGCACACATTTCGCGGCGAATTCCTGCGCCCCCAGGAACTGGCCTACGAAGCGATCCACGTCGAACGGCACATTCTCAAGGACAACGTCGGCTGTCAGGATCAGGTGCTGGCGGCGCATGGTGGCTTTAACCTGGTGGAATTCCGGACGGAAAAGGACATCGTCGTGAACCGCGTGCCGCTCTCGCCCGTGCGGTTGGCGGAATTCGAGCAACACCTGTTTCTCGTCTTCACCGGCATCACGCGCAAAGCCTCGGAAGTCGTGGCGCATCAGTTGCAGCGGGTGGATCAGAACGCCGCCGCGCTCAAGACGATGCGGGCCATGGTTTACGAGGGCTACGACACGCTTGTGAGCCAACGACCGTTGCGCGAGTTCGGGGAATTGCTCCACCGGGCGTGGGAGGCCAAGCGCACGCTCGATACCGGCGTGTCCAACTCCGAAATTGACGGCATCTACCAGACCGGCCGCGAGGCGGGCGCGTGGGGCGGCAAGCTGCTCGGCGCGGGCGGCGGCGGGTTCATGTTGTTTTTCGCGCCGCCGGAAGTTCACCCGAAACTGCGCGAGGTGTTTGCCGGCCGCCAGGTGCTCAACGTCAAACTCAACGCGCCCGGTTCGCAGATTATTTTTTCCTGACCGCCCCCAGTGCGGGGCCATTCCAGCAACGCTATGACTTCCATACAGACCAGCACGACGGCGGCGCAAAAGCTCACACTGAAAGCCGAGCGCGAAGTGGCTTACACGTCGCCCGACCATCTCAACCCGTGGGGCACCCGGCGCGACAACAGCGTCAATCGGCGCTTCAACGACAAGCTCTACAAGCTCTTTCCGCAGGGCGCGGCGTTGAAGATTTTGGACCTCGGCTGTTCCGGCGGCGGGTTCGTCCGAAATTGCCTCGACGACGGTTTCCTCGCCGTCGGCCTGGAGGGCAGCGATTACTCGAAACGCTGGCGGCGCGCCGAGTGGCGGACGATTCCGGAATACCTGTTCACCTGTGACGTGACGGGCGAATTCGAACTCACGATCGAAACCAACGGCCCGGCGAAGCTGCTCCAATTCGACGTCGTCACCTGCTGGGAAATGATGGAACACATCGCCACGCCGGATTTGCCCCGGCTGGCGGCGAACATCACCAAACATCTCACGCCAGACGGACTGTGGATCATGAGCGTCTCCTCGCGCCCCGACATCATCAACGGCGTGAATTTGCACCAGACCGTCCAGCCCAAGTCTTGGTGGGTCGCGAAGTTCGCGGAACTGGGCTTGGTGCATCGCGAGGAATACGTGACTTACTTCAACACCCAGTTCGTGCGCGGACCAAAGTATTTTGCCGACGGCAGCTTTCACCTGATCCTCAGCCGCAAAGACAGCAAGCTCCCGGCGATTCCGAACGTGGGGCTGCTCCGCTGGCTTTACGATCGCTGGCTGGGCTCGATCCCGCAGCGGTTTATCTCGGGGGGGTTCTAGCCCGCATATTTTCCAGAGGCTGTGAACCAGAAGGGCGAACCGGCCGTAGCGCAGACTTCCCAGTCTGCTGTGTCGCCGATTTCCAAATCGGTGAGGTGTCGGAAGGTTCGTAGCGCTCGCAGGTTTGGAAACCTGCGATACAGCAGGCTCGGAGGCCCGCGCTCCGTCCGGAGAGACAACGTCCAGGCCAGCACCAAGAGCGCTTCCATTTCGGAGTTTTTCATGAACCTTCCTCGCATTCTCATTTTGCTGACCGTTGTTTCGCTGCTTTCGCTGCGCGCGGACGACGAGCCGGCGAAGAAAACATTCTTTCTGCCGAAAAGCCCGACCGCCGCGGCTTACGTTCTGGGCCGGCTGTCCAACAAGGAACTCGCCGAAGCGCCGCGCAGTGAATTTGTTTTCGTCGCGTTGCTCCAACGCAAAGGCATGGAGCGCAAGTATCGCGTCGAGGCGCTCGAAGGCCTGGCCAAGTTGCGCAACACCGACTTACTCACGGAATTGCTCGCCAGCCTGGTCGAGTTGGACAAAAAGGGCGAAGCGTCCGAGCCGGTGCTTCGCGATCTGACGC
>CAIKLQ010000800.1 GCA_903828255.1 uncultured Verrucomicrobiota bacterium | reverse complement strand
TGAACGGTTTGATAGACCAACGGCTTAGGCTGCCGGATCGTTTCGCGCCCCAGCGTAAAGACCAGTTCCCCTTCTGCGTTCACTTGGATTTTATCCGCGCCGGTGAAATGGATCGCAATCCGGCCCGGATCCGCCTGGGGTGCAACGACAAAGTCGTATTCCAGCCGCTGTTCGTTCCCGTAGTAAACGAGGTCCACCCCGGGATAAATCTGGCCGACGCGCACCCGGCCAAAGAGCGGCACACTCGTCCGCCATCCCGCGGGGTCTTGGCCCAGGAAGTAATTGGCCTTGCCGGGGAGTTCCTCCGTGCCGCTCACGGCGGCGGTGCAATTGGCCCCCACAAACTCAAAACGCAGTTCCCGACTCGCCAGTTCCGGGTGGCTCGAAACGGCCCCCGGTTCGCGATGCGCGCGAGACCGCGACGTCTCCTGCCGGGTCAGCACCAACACCGCTTCTGTGGGGCCGACGAAAAAATTACAGGCCCGACCCCGGGCGAGGAAGGGGAAGCTCCCACCGGTTTGCCCGCCGTCCGCCTCGAAGCAGAGCGGCAGCGTGCCGAGGCCCGCAGGTTTTGAGGTTTCCGTCAGTCCCGGCCCCGCCGCGCGGGCGCCCAGAGTCAGCGCCATGAGCGCCAGTGCCACGCGAAGAGTTTGGGCACGCACTCGGGAAGGGTCTTTAGCGAGACGGGTCATGTTCAAAATTCACGGGTGTAACCGACGCCGAACTGGAAGCGGCCAGAGCCATCGCTGAATTGATCGTGCTTGATGGGAAGGCCGTAGTCCAAACGGAGCGGACCGATGGGGAGGTTGAGGCGCATACCAATACCCCAGTTGGAACTGTAACCGTCGAAACCGAAATCGTAGGCGTTCGCCGCAACCCGCCCGATGTCGTAGAAGAGCGCCAGGCGCACGCCCCCGACTTTTTCCTTTTGGATGATGGGGATGCTGTACTCGGCGGTGCCGAACCAGTAACTGTTACCGCCAATCGGTTCGTTGGGCATCAGCGGGTTGATCCCGTATTGCGGGTCGCGCGGACTGATGGCGCGATACTGAAAGCCGCGCAGCGAGTAGAGTCCACCGAGATAGTAGCGGTCGTAGAAAGGCACATCCTGGCCATCCAAACCGTCAGCGACGCCGAACCGGGCGGCAACTTCCAAGACATGGCCTTTCGCCAAGCCGCGGAAATACCAGGCCGACTTGAGCTCCATCTTGTAATAACTCTTCTCGCCGCCGAGCGCGGTCCCAGCCAGATCCGCCGACAATTCCGTGCGCTGGCCGGCGTCCGGGAGCAGAGTGCTGTTCCGAGTGTCGTAGGCGAGCGACCCTCCGATCCTCGAAACCAAAGCTTTGCCCTCTTCATCCAGAATGGCCTGTGGCACATTGGCCGGGAGGTACACCGGAAAGCCCGTACCGCCGGGTGGCCCTACCAACCCCCCGCCCAGAAAGGTCGCCGGCCCATGACGCCCGGGTTCGAGCGTGATGCCGACCTGCTCAATCGTGTAGCTGACGCTGCCGATGAGGTAATCACTCCACAGCGCGCGGGTCAGGCTAAGTCGGGTGCCGAGGCGCTGTTCGCTGTAGATATTGTCGAGGCTCTGGTAGTTCAAATCCCGATAATAGAACTCCACGCCGAGCGAAAGTTTGCGGTCGAGAAACCACGGTTCAATGAACGAGACCACATAATCCTGACGTTCGGTCCCGAGTTGGACGCGCAGCCGGAATTTCTGGCCGCCACCGGTAAAGGTGGGCGGGTGGAATAGATCGAAGTTGCCCTGGCTCACTTCCACAAAGCCCACGATCGAATCCACCGAGCTGAAGCCCGCGCCCAGGGACATGTTGCCAGTACTCTTTTCTTCCAAGCCTACGATGAGGTTCTTGCGGTTCGGCACTTCGGTCGCGTCCGGCTTGGCGTCCACCTTCTCAAAATACTGGAGGCCTTCGAGCCGGGCCTGACTGCGTTTGACGGCGACCATGTTGAAGACTTCGCCGGGAGAAATAGTCAGCTCGCGGCGGATGACCTTGTCCTTGGTCTTGGTGTTGCCGCGGATCTCAATTTTTTCGACGTAGGACTTCTGGCCTTCATCCACCTTAAACCGTAGGTCCATGGTGCCCTTCTCAGTGTTGGCGATACGGGCGACTTGCAGGTTGCCGCTGCCCGCTTCAACATCAATGTGGCCCTTCGAGCCGTAGAAATCCTGCACGGCCTCGATGTCTTTGGTCATGCCCTTGCCGGTGAAGGTGCTGCCTTCTTTCATCGGGAAGGCGCGGTTCATCTGGCGTTGTTCAAACCAAGGCCCCTGCTCGGAGCGGTTCTTGGGCAATTTGCCGAAGCTGGCCTGGGGGGCGACCGCGTTGGTGGGAAACATGGTCGTCCCTTCAAAAGTCACCGCCCCTACCTTGTATGGCTGGCCTTCGTAGATCGTGAACTTAATGATCATCGAGGTCGGTGTCGGGTTCTCAAACTTCACGTCCTTGATCTCGAAATCAATGTAGCCTTTGTCGCGATAATGCTCCGCCAGTCGTTCGCGGTCTTCTTGGAACTGATCCTCCTTGAACTTGCCGCTGCCCGTCAGCCACGACCACATCCAGTGCGCCCGGGTCTTGATCACCTTGCGCAGCTTCTTTTCCTTGAAGGCCTGCGCGCCGACGAATTCGACGCGGATGATTTTGATCTTGGGACTCTCCTTGATTTCAAAGGTAACGGTGCCCCGGCCGCTCTCCTCCACGACGTTGGGAGCCGCCTGGACGGTGCTGCCGGGGTAGCCGGCTTTCTGATACATCTCCTGGATGGCTTGGGCGTCGCTGAAGAGTTTCTGCTCGTTCAACGGCTCGCCCACCTTCGACGTGAGCTTCTTGCGGATTTTGGACTCGGTAAGTTTCTTGTTGCCGGTCACCTTGATGTCCGTCAATCGGGGCATCGCCTGCACGACGTAGGTCAGGATCAAATCCTCGCCCGAGCGCTCGACGCTGACGCGGATGTTGTAGAAGAGGCCGGTGGCGTAAAGGCCGTGAACGTCATCATCCGCCGTGGCGGGCAGATACACGTCACCGGCTTTGAGATGGATGTTGGCGCGGATGAGGTCGTCGGCGACCGCCGCGGGGCCGACGTGCTGGATGTCCACGCGGATCACCTTGGGGCCGGTGGTTTGGCCCCAAGCGACCGCAAGGCAGGTGAAGAGCGCGACTACGGCGCCACAGCGAAGCAGAGCTTTCATCGTCGCTTATTCGCGCGGCATGTCTTCGTCACTGACTTTGGCGGCACTTTCAAAACGGGTGTACGATTTCAAAAACGTCAAATTCACATCGCCGGTCGGGCCATTCCGTTGCTTGGCGATCAGCAGGTTCACTGGGATTCCGTCCAGCTCTTCGGGCGCGGGGGCATCGTCGTCATCGCCCGCGCTGGGCTTGTATAGCAGGCCCACGAGATCGGCATCCTGTTCGATCGCGCCCGATTCCCGCAAGTCCGACAACCGCGGCTTGCGGCTCTTGTCCCGCTCCAATTCGCGGTTTAACTGACTGAGCACGATCACCGGCACGCTCAGTTCTTTGGCCAGGGCCTTGATGCCGCTGGAAATTTCCGAAATCTCCTGCTGCCGGTTGTCCTGACCGCGCCGCGAAGTAGAATGGAGCAGTTGCAGGTAGTCAACGACGAAAAGCTTGATGCCGTATTGTTGGGACATGCGCCGGGCACGGGCGCGCAACTGCAAAATCGAAAGCGCCGGGGTGTCGTCAATGAACAGTGGCGCATTTGAGAGCCGCCCCGCCGAGCTCGTGAGCTTGGGGAAATCCGACTCCGACATGAAGCCCTCACGGATCTGGCGCAGGTTGACGCGCGCATTGGAACAGAGCATGCGCATCACAAGCGACTCGGAGGTCATTTCCAGGCTGAACACGCCCACCGGCAGCTTCTGGTTCAACACCACGCTTTCAGCGATGTTCATCGCGAAGGAGGTTTTGCCCATGGAGGGCCGCGCGGCGATGACGATCATCTCCCCGCCGTGCAGACCGTCCGTCATCTTGTCGAGGTCGGCAAAGCCGGTGCCGAGGCCGCCGAGGGAACCCTGGCGGCTGAAGTAATTCTCGATGGTCCCGATGGCTTTGTGGACGAGTTGCTTGGCCGCCTGCGCCCCGCCTTGAACGCGCGACTCGCTGATCTGCAAAATGTCGCGCTCGACTTCATCCATCAGCACATCCACTTCGCCCTCGTAATCGTACACCTTGGCCACCACGCCCGTGCAAGCTTGGATCATTTTCCGCAGGAGATATTTTTCCTGCACGATGTCCGCGTAATACGTCACGTTCGCCGCGGAAGGCACGGCGTCCTGCAACGCGTTGAGGTAGGGAATGCCGCCGATCTGGTCGAGGAGCTGCCGGTCTTTGAGCCGTTGCTGGAGCGTGATGACGTCAATCGCCTCGCGCTGGTCATACATCTCGACCAGCGCGGTGTAGATCGTCTGGTGGCGCAGGTCATAAAAAACATCCTGGCCGGCCTTCAACTTCTCGATGCACTGGCCGAGGCAATCGTTGGGCGAAAGCAGCACGCAACCCAGCACGCCCTGCTCGGCCTCGGGCGCGTGGGGCGGCAGGCGGTCAGTTTTGAGCACGTCGGTGGAAACGGCAGATTTATGCCGCCGGGCTTTTTTCAAATCCGCCAGACCGCCGGCGCTCTCAGAAACGGAATCAATCACGCTCCAAGCTAACTTCATCCGGGGCGGCGGCGTCAACGCATCGTTGAAAAATCCGCTCACAAGAAATCCCCAAACTTGTTCACAATCCGCCGCCGCGATGGCCGCGTTGGTGCGGCCCGCCTCGTCGTGGAGGTTGGGCTTGTGCCTGATCCGCTTGCGGCTCGGTCACACTTGCGACCAGCCCTTTTTCCAGTCCGGGGTTGGGTTACGCTGCCCCGACCAAGTCCGAGATGCGGCGGCCCGGGGGCGGAGGTTGGGGAGCGAGCCAAATCTTTCTGCAAATTAACTGAAACAAACCCCCGCCCTGCCGGGTATTACCCGTGAAACGTATGAATACAATCGCTTTGAACCGAAACGTGAATGGGGCCTTCAAACAAGTGCAGTTGTTGCCCGCGCTGACGCCGGGGATGATCGTGGACGCGGGCGCTCCGCAGACTTTTTGTCCGACAGGTCTCACAACTCCGACCCGCCCGAAACAGGCGCGCGTGGGCAAGTGTCCCGCCGCAGCCCACTGCTTACCCCGCCCGCTCGCTGACCAGAGCGCCGGGGAGACCGCCCTGTTCGCCGTCCTGGCTTTGAGCGCGGTCGGCGCGCTGGGCTTGGGACTCGCCCCGATTATCCCCTGGTCCGCGAGCTTGCCACAGTTCACCGCTTGGGTGGCGCAGTTGCTCGGTTGAGGTCTCATGCCTGAAGCCACTTTCAACTTGTCCTGGATCGGCTTTGCTTTCAGTGGGGCTCCGGACGTAGTCTCCGCCCCGACCAACCGTCACGCCGAAACCATGACCGACGCGCAACAGTTCGAGGCGTTCCTCCGGGAACACCAAGGCCATGTGTTTAGCACGGCGATGCGCTTGTTGGCCAACCGGGCGGAGGCGGAGGACGTGACGCAGGAGGTGTTCCTTAAAGCCTACACGCGCTTCGGCGAATTGCAGAACAGCCCGACCGTCGGCGGCTGGCTGCGCACCGTGGCGACGAACTTGAGCCTGAACCACCTCACCCGGTATCGCGCCCGCTGGAGTTTCTTCTCCGAAATTTTCGGTGGTCGGGATGACAACGAGCCGGAATCGCCCGTGGATTTTCCCGCGCCAGAAAGCGTCGAGGAGGATCTGGCCGCGGCGGATCGGCGCACGATCGTGGAGCAAGCGTTGCAGAAACTTCCGGTGGCGCAACGGGTGCCGCTCGTCCTGTTCCACATGGAGGGCCTCAGCTACGAGGACATCGCCGCCAAACTCGGCGTGTCGCTCGGCAAAGTGAAGACGGACATTTTTCGCGCCCGCGAAGCGCTGCGCAAGAAACTCGAACCCGCCCGGGAATCGCTTCTGGGCCTGACCGCATGAACACGAATCACGAAGACCCACTGGCCGCGCTCATTGATCGCGAACTCAAATCCCTGCCGCCGTTGACGGCGCCGGCGGCGCTCGCGCCGCGCATCATGGCCCGGCTCGCCGCCCAAACGGAAGCCGCGTGGTATCGCCGCGCTTGGCCAACGTGGTCGCCGGCCTTGCGCGCGGCCTCGCTGCTGGTGTTGCTGGCGTTGTTCGGCGGGTTGTGTTTTGCCGGCTGGCAGGCCACGCACGCAGCGAGCGTGACGGCGGCGGCTGGCAAACTGAGCGGCGGGTTCGCGCTGGTGAGTCTGGCGGCCAACACGCTGAGCGCGCTGGGCAACGCCGTCGTGCAAGTGGGGCGTCACTTGGGCCCGGGCGTCGTTGTGGCGGCGGTCACGGTCGTTTTGCTGAGCTATGCAGCGTGCATGGCGTTTGGATCGTTTTACTTTCGCTTCGCCTTCGCGCGGCGCTGAAAAAAGAGGAAACATTTATGAAAATCGCACTCCATCAAAACCTTCGCCGGTGGGCTTTAGCCGGCCTCTGCGGCTTGTGGCTGACCGGTCTGACTTTGTCCGCCCAGGAAAAACCTGACGCTCCGAAGAATGCCGCCGCCGCGCCCGCCGCAGTTGAAGCCGAGGTCACTGAAGCCACCACGAACGCGACGACGGCGGTTGAGGCCAGGCTAAAGACGCCCCGCCCCAAAGGCGGTCGTCACAACGACGCCATGGTCATCATTGGCAACAGCGCCGAGTTGAAAGCCGGCGAAACCACTGAGGCCTTCGTGGTCATCGGCGGCAGCGGCATCGTCCGAGGCAAGGTGACCGATGCGGCGGTCGTGGTCGGCGGCGATCTGGAGATCACCGGCGAAGTGGGGGACGCGGTCGTGGCCGTCATGGGCAATGTGAAAATCGGAACGAACGCCATCATCCACGGCGACGTGGTGTCGGTGGGCGGCAAGGTGGACGTGGCCGAGGGCGCAACGGTAGAGGGCCACACGCAAGCGGTGGATTTCGGCGCGCTGGGATTGCCGCACGTTGAACCGTTGCGCAAATGGTTCGTCCATTGCGCGCTGAAGTTGCGCCCGCTCGCACCGCAAGTCGGCTGGGTGTGGGTTGTGGCCGCGGTTTTCTTCCTGCTTTATTTGCTCGTGGCGGTGTTGCTGCCCAAGCCCGTGCAAGCCTGCGTCGCCGAACTGACGCGCCGTCCCGTCACGACGTTCTTCATGGGGCTGCTGACCAAACTGCTCCTGCCGATCGTGCTGCTCATCCTCACGGTGACCGTGATCGGAATGGTCGTCGTGCCGTTCGTGGTGGCGGCGCTGTTCTTCGGCGCGATCATCGGGAAGGTTGCTTTGCTGGAATACTTCGGGGATGCCGTCCGCCGCGCAACCGGCGCAGTCGAACCTTTCAAGCCAGCCATCGCGCTGCTCGTCGGCGCGCTGCTGCTCACGGTGCTCTATGTGATTCCGGTGCTGGGCCTGATTGTGTTTGCGGTAATGGCGCTCTGGGGTTTGGGTGTGGCCGTGACGACGGCGTTTGGCAGTTTGAAACGCGAGTCGCCAGAAAAACCCACCCCACTGCCCAGCCCAGCGCTTCCCGCCACGGAAACTACCGGCCCGGCCCTTCCGTCCGCCACGTCTGACTGGTCTGACACGTCCGCCGCCGGGCCCGTTGCCGGGGTTCCTGGGGTCGGGCCCTCAGCCGCGGCGGTGCCGCCCACGGTGCCGGCGACCGCCCTGCCGGAAGCCTTGGCGTATCCGCGCGCCACTTTTTGGGAACGCATGGGGGCAGCCTTCCTAGATGTGGTGATCGTTGGTATTTTGGGGGAAATTGTTGGCGGTCCGCCGCTGAGCTTTTTGGTGGCGCTGGCGTACTTCGCCGGCATGTGGGCGTGGAAAGGCACCACCGTCGGCGGCGTGGTGTTGGGTCTGAAAGTCGTCCGTCTCGATGGCCAGCCAGTGACGTTCCCCGTGGCGCTGGTGAGAGGATTGGGGGCGGCGTTCTCAGTGATCGTGTTGTTTCTCGGCTTCCTTTGGATCGCCTGGGACCCGGACAAGCAAGGCTGGCACGACCGCATTGCGGGCACGGTGGTCATCCGCCTGCCCCGCGGCACGCCGCTCGTGATGTTGTAGCCGCTGCGGATGGCCGGATCTGGGCCGGATTTCCCAGCGCTCGCGAAGGGTTTCACCGGGGTGCGATCGTAAGGGGCGGTCCCGCCATGAAGTCTTAATCTTACGAGAGTCTTTCCAAACCCCGCCCGCTGAGAGCCGCGGCCTACAAATGCGGGTCTTGGCCGGGAAGCTTTTAGGCCACGGGCCCTCACGCGGCGTTTGGGTAGGGAGTGAGGTTCAGGAAGAGCTTCCGATTCAAGCTTTGGACACACATCGGGGCCATGAACCGGCGGCGCGGAGCGCCGGTCTCCGATCCGGCGCGGTTCAAAGCGCCTGCGCCACTCGGCGGAAGTGGTGACCGATGATCGCCAGTTCCATGCCGTAACGGAATTGCCGCGGGCGCTTCAGCAGCGTGCTCCAGAAGAATCGCCAGTAGGCCACCCGCCCGCGATGCCACACGCCCAGCAGCCAGAACGATTTCACGAACGCCTCGAAGTCCTCCCGCGACAACCGCAGGCTCGGCCCGGCGGTCGGGTGATGGTTTTTCATGAAGGTTCGGATGCGCTGATAATATGCTCCCGGCTCGTATAGCTTCTTCATCAAGTCGCGGTAGCCCGCTTGCAGGAACTCCTTGTTGAGCATCGGTCGGAAATTCAGCGTCGCATCCGTGTTGTTGCCGCTGCTCTTGGTTTCCAACCGGCCCTCGCGCTTGAGCCGCAGATACAGCCGCGTCTGCGGCAGTGCCGAGAGCAAACCCACCATCGCCGTCACCACGCCGGAGCGTTGGATGAACTCGAATTGCCGCTTGAAAATGTCTGGCTGGTCGCTGTCGAAGCCCACGATGAATCCGCCCATCACTTGCAAGCCGTCCCGCTGCAACGTCTGCACCGCCGCGACGAGATCGCGCCCCTCGTTCTGGAACTTGTGACACTCCGCCAGCGATTCCGCCACCGGCGTCTCGATCCCCACGAACACTTTGGTGAACCCCGCCTGCACCATCAACGACCGCAGCTCCGCGTCATCCGCTAGATTCACCGAGGCCTCGGTCAGGAAACCCATTTCCGGCCGCGTTCGTTGCCGCCACGCGATCAACTCGTGCAGCAACGCCTTCGTCCGCCGTTTATCCCCGATGAAATTATCGTCCACGATGAACACCATGTCGCGCCAACCCCGCTCCCGCAGCACCTCCAGCTCCGCGATCACCTGCGCCGGCGTCTTGGTCCGTGGCACGCGCCCGTTCATCACGACGATGTCGCAAAACTCGCAATCAAACGGACAGCCGCGCGAAAACTGCACCGCCATCGTGACGTAATGCCGCAAGTCAATCAGGTCCCAACGCGGCACCGGCGAGAGCGCCATGCTGGGCCGGTTCGTAGTCTGGTAAATCGGCTGCAACCGCCCCGCCTCCAAGTCCGCCACCACCTGCGGCATAAGTTCCTCCGCCTCGCCCAAGACGAAATGTTGAATTTCCGGGAAAGCCTCGTGCCCTGTGGTGAACAGCGGCCCGCCAGCCACCACGCGTTTGCCCAGCGCCGCGCACCGCGCCATGACCTCGCGCACGGACGTTTCATGGACCAGCATGGCGGTGAGCATTACCACATCGGCCCGACGCAGATCCTCGTCGTGCAGCCGCGTGACATTCAAGTCCACCACCGTGAGCTTCCATTCCGGCGGCAGCAAGGCGGCCACCGTGAGCAAACCCAGTGGCGGGAACGTGGACTTCTTGGAGACAAACCGCAGTACGTGTTTGAAACTCCAGAACGTGTCGGGGGTTTGCGGGCTGACGAGCAATACATTCATAATAAGGCCGGCCTTGATGCAAATCTCCACCAAGGCCACGGGGATAATCTAAGTCCGCCCGCCGGAAGCGCCTAGCGAAAAGTTGACCGGGCCGGGCGCAGGCAGATGGCGTTACGCCTCGCGCCGGGACGGATTTTTCCCGGCGACGCCTTGTCAATCTCTGCGAATCTGCCAAATTTGAAAAACCGTGAACACGAATCCAAAGAATTTTCCTGCCTGCCACTCCAGCGACAGAAACCGCGCCGCGCTCGCCATTCTCATTCTGACTGTGCTGGGCCTTGGTTGGTGGTGCAACGCCCGGGCCGACACGTTGTTATTCGAGGGCTTCGAAGGAAACTTCCCGCTCGATAATGGCTGGAGTGTCGGCGATTCCAATTCTGCGGGCACCAGTGCATTTTGGAACGATGTCAGCGCGCCTTTCGGCACCGCCGGCGCCCACGCCGGCAATCGGAAGGGCTATTGTGCCGGCATCGGTTTCGCCGGCGCCGCCGCCGCGCCGTTGTATCAAACCAATATGGACGCCTATCTGCGGCGCACGCTGGACCTGCGGAGCTATTGTAGTTCGTCGCTGAGTTTCTGGTGCCGCACGCCAGCCATTGAAACCTGTTGTGCCTACCTGATCGTTTCGCTGGGCGGCACGGTCGTCTTCAGCAACGCCACGCCCACCGTCACCTGGAGCAATGTAGTGGTGAATTTGTCCGCGTGGGCTGGTGGCGTGGCCACACTGGATTTCACTTTTCACAGCGATGCTTCCGTGACGCAAGAAGGGGTTTACCTCGACGACCTCGAAGTGACCGCAGCGCCGGCCCTGGCGACGCTCAATCCCGGCGCCATTTCCTGGGGCGCGCAACAAGATGCCGATGGCGATGGCTGCCTAACCGCGCCGAGCAACACCTTCCGGTTAAACTGGGACGTGGACGTTTCGTGCCCCGACACCAACGCCTTGTCCGGGTTCGAGAAAATCTACCGGCGACCTTGCGGCACGGAGTCCTGGGCGCTGTATCAAACCACCGCGAACCACCCGATCACTGGCGTCTCCGGGGCGGACCAGCAATTCCTCGACCTCCCAGCCAGCAGCGGCTGCGCTTGCTATGATTACGCGATTGAAGCCTACCGCAGTAGGGAGTTCCTCCCCGACTCGTTCCGCGACCCGGCCAGCAATCCGATCCTGGGCGGACACCGGGAGGAATTGCTGAGCGAGGAACAAGCCACCCTCTTCGGCGCTTATTGGACCTACCAGCAGGACCGCGATGGCGACGGCTACCTGGCTTCGACAAACAACATTTTCCAGTTGGTTTACGATCCAGACGTCGCGGGCTGCCGCGGTACCCTCACGGTGTTTGAAAAGGTGTATTCGCAAGCGTGCGGCGCGGACGACTGGACGCTGCTCACCACCACCTCCAACCATGTGATCAGCGGCTGCCTTGTGGACGCCAGCTATGTGGACCTCCCGGTGGGCAGCAATTGCGCCTGCTTCAACTACCTGATCGAAGTCTATCGCGCCGGACAGGCGGTGCCGGACTATGCGCTGGGCCCGACCAACTACCTGTCCGTGCTGGCGAACCACAGCGAAGAGCCCTATCTCCTCGACGAATGCAGCCTCGCCACCGCCACCATTCGTGATGCCTGGTGGTCCTACGCGGTGGACACGGACGGGAATAATTGCTGGGAAGCCACCGCTCCCACGGGTTTCCATCTGAACTGGGATACCGAGGTGTCGGTCGGCGGCAACTGCACTCTTTCCGTGTTTGAAAGGATTTATCTTCGCACCTGCGGCAACCCGGCTTGGTCGCTCCTGACCAACACGCCGCCCCATTCCATCACCGGCGCGGGCTCTGCGGACCAACAGCTCGTCAACCTGCCGCCAGGCGCCGACTGCACCTGCCACGAATACCTGATCGAAGCCTATCGCAGCGGCCAACTGACCCCCGACTCCACGCGCGACCCCGGCAACGACCCGGACCTGGCGAACCATTCTGAGGAAGCCTTAAACCACCCGTCACTCACCATCACACTCGCCGGGACCGATTTGGTGCTCTCCTGGCCCGCAACATTCGTCGGCTTCACGCTCCAAAGAACGAGCGTATTGCCGTCGGGTTCGTGGAGCACGGCCACGCCGGCCCCGGTCATCTCGGGCAGCCAGTGGGTGGTTACGAACGCCATCGCGTCCAAGACCTTCTACCGGTTGATGAAATAGGGCCGGTGCTGGCGGTCCCACCGGACTGGAACTGGAGAATTGCCGGCGAGGCTGTCCCGGACCGCGGGTCTGTGACCCGCAGCGGCTCCGAACGGGTGACCTGCTCTGCCACTTTACAACCTCACGCTGCTTGCGGAACCGCTGGGGCTCACCAAGCCGCGCTCCGCCTGCGAGCACCAGCGCCCCAACGGTAAACGAAAACCCTTCCGTTAGCAGCTCCGGATCAGCAAGTATGCCTGAGACGCCAGCGCTAATCGGGATACCCGTTCGGATGCTGCTTATGCCACGCCCAGGCGGTGGCGACGATGTCTTCGAGCTTCGGGAATTGCGGCTGCCAGCCCAGTTCGGTGACCGCTTTTGTCGCCGCGGCCACCAGGCGCGGCGGGTCGCCGGGGCGCCGGGGCTTTTCGATGGCGGGAATTTTCTGGCCCGAAATCTTTTCGCAGGTTTGGATGACTTCGCGCACGGAGTAGCCGTCGCCGTTACCGAGGTTGTAAAAACCACTCTTCCCAGGCGCGAGGCCGAGGATGTGCGCCTGCGCCAGGTCGCGGATGTGGATGTAGTCGCGGATGCATGTGCCGTCGGGCGTCGGGTAATCCGTGCCGTAAATCTCGCACTGCGCCGCCTGACCGAGCGCGACTTTGAGGACGTTGGGAATAAGGTGCGTCTCGATGCGATGATGCTCGCCGAACTTCTCGCTCGCGCCGGCGGCGTTGAAATAACGGAACGCAATGAACTCCAGCCCGTGAATCTGTCGGTACCACAACAGGACCTTCTCGAACATCAATTTGGCTTCGCCATACGGATTAATCGGGCGTTGCGGCAAATCCTCGGTCATCGGCACACGATCCGGCGGCCCATAGGTGGCGCAGGTCGAACTGAATACGAATTTCTTCACGCCGCACGCGACGGCGGCGTCGGCGAACTTTAGGGCGTTGACGACGTTGTTGTGAAAGTACTTTTGCGGATTCGTCATGGACTCGCCGACGAGCGCGCTGGCGGCAAAATGCAGGATGGCTTCCGGCCCGGTGGCTTTGACGGCGGCGTGGACATCGCCGTCCACCTCGGGT
>CAIKLQ010000799.1 GCA_903828255.1 uncultured Verrucomicrobiota bacterium | reverse complement strand
GTGCCCTTGATGAATGGTATCAGGTTGTCCATCGCGTATGTGGCAGTGTCCGCCTTCTTATTCTCCAGCGCCCATTGCTGCAACGCACCATCGAGTTGGCGCAGGTTGTTTATGCAGGCATTTGTTTGCGACCTTTCCCGGGCGCGAACGAAGTTGGGAATCGCGATCGCTGCGAGGAGGCCGATAATGGCCACGACGATCATAATTTCCACCAAGGTGAAGCCCCCGTTACGTTGGCTACGAATGTTTTTTTTCATGGTCTTGCTGCTTTCTTTCTTTCAGCGGCGTGAACTGCGCGACAGGCGGGTTTGTTTAGTATTACCTTTTTTCGTTCACTGATTGCCTGTCGCAACCGCATGTTCAGAACTCAGCAGTCACGGTGCCACTGGACAATCCTCATCAAAATGTCGCCGCCTGAGATCGCATGAAGAAATGACCCCTTCAAGTTCTCGCCGATTCTGCGATCGCAGCCCGGTTAAATATGCGGGGAAATCTGTATCCTGTGGCTCGATGGACCTTCCGGAAGGGCATGCCGAAGTTTGCCGCCACCCCAAAACTGTCCAAGAATACATCCCCCGCCCCCAAACAGGACACCGTGCCGCCATAACCCTTGTTGCGCTTGCAAGGCATCGGTATTGTCGTCGCATGAATTTTGCACCCGCCGCCCGAATTTATATCGCCGGCCACCGGGGTCTTGTGGGCAGCTCCCTGTGGCGGGAGCTGTATCGGCGCGGCTTTCGCCACCTCATCGCTCGCACACGGGCCGAACTCGACCTCCTCGACGCCGCCGCGGTCCAGCGTTTTTATGAAACCGAGCGACCGGAATACGTGTTTGTCGCCGCAGCCAAAGTCGGGGGAATTATGGCCAATAACACCCGCCCCGCCGAGTTTCTTTACGAGAATCTCCAAATCCAGAACCATCTTATCCACGGCGCGCACTTGGCCGGCGTGAAGAAACTCCTCTTTCTTGGCAGTTCCTGCATTTTTCCCAAGCAGGCACCGCAACCGCTCAAGGAAGAATCCCTCCTCACCGCCCCGCTCGAACCCACGAATGAATGGTACGCCATCGCGAAAATTGCTGGCCTCAAGCTGTGTCAGGCTTACCGCCGACAATACGGTTGCGATTTCATCAGCGCCATGCCCACGAACATGTACGGGCCGAACGACAACTACGACCTGCAGTCCTCCCACGTCCTTCCGGCCCTCATCCGGAAGTTCCACGATGCCAAAACCGCCGCCACCCCCACCGTCACCTGCTGGGGCACGGGCGCGCCGCTGCGCGAGCTCCTCTACGCCGACGACCTCGCTCGGGCCTGCGTCTTCCTCATGGAACATTACAGCGAAGAGGGGTTCATCAATGTCGGCTCCGGTTCGGAGATCACGATTCGGGAACTGGCCGAAACCGTCCGGGAAATCATCGGCTACCACGGAGAAATCCTTTGGGACACCACCAAACCCGATGGCACGCCGCGCAAGCTCATGGACAGCTCCCGCCTCTTCGCCCTCGGCTGGAAACCGGAAGTGGATTTGAAAATGGGCATCCGGCTGGCTTACGAAGATTTCCTGCGCCGCTTCAGTTCAAAAAGTTAAGCCGCGTCTGTTCTGCGCCCCGCGAAACCTTAGAGCCGGTTTGAAACGTAGCAGCCGACGTAAGGAGGCTCTGACTTTTGCGCGTGCAGGCCCACAAGAACCAAGCGATTTGAGCCTCCTTACGTCGGCCGCTACGACCGAAATTGGAGGTTTCAAACAGCCGCTTAGACTCCAGACTCTGGACTCTGAACTTCCCGTTCACCCCGCCATCTTGATCTCGCCCTGCCGGTGTTTGCGGAGTAGCTCAATGTCCGCATCTACCATCAACTTCACCAAGTCCACGAACTTCGTCTTCGGCTCCCAGCCGAGCTTGCGCTTCGCTTTGCTGGCATCACCGATCAACAATTCCACCTCCGCTGGCCGGAAATATCGCGCATCAATCGCTACGTGCTTTTGCCAGTCCAAACCCACATGCGCAAACGCCACCTCCAGAAACTCCCGCACCGAATGAGTTTCCCCCGTCGCGATCACGTAATCGTCCGGCTCGGGCTGCTGCAACATCAACCACATTGCCTCCACAAATTCCTTGGCGAAACCCCAGTCCCGCTTCGCGTCCAGATTTCCCAAATACAACTTGCTCTGAAGGCCCGCCTGGATGTGCGCCAGCGCTCGCGTGATCTTCCGCGTCACGAATGTCTCCCCGCGTCGCGGCGATTCGTGGTTGAACAAAATCCCGTTGCTCGCGTGCATCCCATACGACTCGCGATAATTCACCGTCGCCCAATACGCGAACACCTTGGCGCAACCATACGGGCTGCGCGGATAAAATGGCGTCGTCTCCCGCTGCGGCACGTCTTGCACCTTGCCGAACATCTCGGACGATGATGCTTGATAGAACCGCGGCTGGACGCCCGTCTCTCGGATCGCTTCGAGCAACCGCACCACGCCCGTGGCCGTAATGTCGCTGGTGTATTCCGGACTGTCGAAACTCACGCGCACATGGCTTTGCGCCGCCAGATTGTAAACCTCCTCCGGCTGCACCTTGGCCACCAGTCGCGCCAACGCGCTCGCATCGCTCATATCCCCGTAATGCAACGACAGCCGGCCCCGGCCGGAGTGCGGGTCCTCATAAATCGGGTCCAGCCGGCCCGTGTTGAACGTGCTCGCCCGGCGAATGATGCCATGCACCTCGTAACCCTTCGCCAGCAGAAACTCGGCAAGATAAGAACCATCCTGCCCCGTGATACCCGTGATCAATGCGCGTTTAGCCATATAATGTTCCGCCAAGCTTCAAGAAGCCCGCTCCCAAGGCAAGCTTGGAATGTGGCGGCGCGGCGTTTCACCAAGGCCGTTGACAAAGTCTGCGCTACGGACTCGCCGTTCGCCACCACGGCGCGATAGGCAACTTTGTCCTGGGCCTTGGCACTTTTTACCAGGGAGCGCAATCCCATTGACACTTTCCATGGCCTTTGTCAGGTTCGTGGCGTGAAGCAGAGCGACATCCCGCCGTCCGCCAACCAGTTTGATAAAGCCCTAGAGAGAAGCGGCAACGGCGACGGCGGATTGCCGGCTCTGGCACCAGTCGCCACCTGCGGGAAGACCGCGTGCTACCTCTTTCTGGGCGCGCTGGTGGTGCATCTGCTCTTCCTGATGCAATTTGCCCAATCTCCTTTCTTTTGGGTGCCCTGCTTGGATGCGCAATACCACAACATCATGGCGCACCAAATTCTGAACCATGAGTTGCCAGCCGAACCGTTTTTTCGCGCGCCCGCCTACGGCTATTTTCTGGCCGGGCTTTACGCGCTCTTTGGTGGGGACAACTACATCGCCGTCCGCGTGGTGCATGCGTTGCTCGGCTCCGCCAGTGTCGTGTTTCTTTATCTGTTGGGATGCCGGGTGTTCTCGGCACGAACGGGCTTGTTGGCGGCAATCAGCATGGCCTTGTATGGGCCACTGATTTTCCATGTCAGCGACTTGCACACCACCGTCCTGGAAGTCTTTTGCCTGCTGCTGTTCGCGCTCCTGTTCGTTCAGTTGATGGAGCGCCGCGCCGCCCGAGAGTCATCTCTGCTATTGGCTATTGCCGCGGGAATCGTCATCGGGGCCTGGGCGGTCGCCCGTCCCAACGCCCTGATCGCCGCGCCCGTGGTCCTGGCGTGGCTGCCCGGACCTCGGCTGGAAAGAAAGTTTCTCTCGGTCTGCCTCGCCTTCCTGCTGGGCGTCGCGTTTCTCCCGGGCTTGATTACAGCGCGCAACGCAATCGTCGGCAAAGACCCGGTCTTCATCGCGTGGTTCGGAGGCATCAACCTCTACCTGGCTAATCAACCCAACTCCAACGGCATGAACTCGGGGTCGCCCAAGCGCTATCATTTCAAGGAAGAATATGAAGAGGTCGTGGCGATCTACGCCAAGAAGGAGGCGGAAACGATCGTGGGCCGGCCTATGAGGTTCTCCGAAATTGACCGTTACTGGCGGCAGCGGGCGATGGATTTCTGGCGGGAACAACCTTTGGCGGCGCTCCAATTGGCCGCCAAGAAACTGGTCCTGATCTGCACCCGGCACGAGATTCGGAATATCACCGGGTTCAATTATCTACGCACCGAATGGACCCCCGTGCTGGCGGTTGCGTTCGTCGGTTTCTGGTATGCCGGCCCCTTCGGTCTGCTGGGAGTTGCCCTAGCCTGGCGGACCCACCGCCTAAGCCGCCCGCTGGGAGTGCTGGCGGTGTTCTACCTGTTCCATCTGGTCATGTTTGTGGCGGCGGATCGTTACCGCATCGCCGTCGTTCCCCTGCTCTTGCTGTTTGCCGCACACGCGGTTTTCTGGCTTTTCGACGATCTCCGCGCTCGTGAATGGAGGGGCTTGCGGGCTCCCATGTTCGCTCTGGTTGCGCTGATGGTCTTCGTCAACGTGCCGTGGTATCAGACCAACCCGCCTTCGGATTGGGCCAAGGATGCCTGGACGGCCGGCATCCGGTATAACCGACTTAGGAAGTATGACCAAGCCGAGGTCGAAATGCGAAAGGCTTTGAAACTCGATCCCGATAACAGCGATTTCTGGTTGGGGCTGGGGGAGTCCCTCTATTACCAGCGGAAGTTCGCGGAGGCCGTCACCAGTTTTTCCGAAGGGCTGCGGCGGGCGGCGGAAACCTCGCAACTGCTTTACAACCTTGCGCTTTGTCAGGTGGAGTTAGGCCAAATCCCGGAAGCTCGCGAAATCCTGACCAACCTCTTGCGCCAGGACAGCGAATACAAACTGGCGCAAAACCTGTTGCGGGAATTGGAAGCCCCGGCAACAAAATGATCGCTGACCCCTTCGTTGGTGGTTGATTTCTCACGGTCGAGAACTCTTGTCGGCTATTGGCTAGGAAGGTTCAACCGGCGAATCGCAATCTGCCAAGGACTTGGCCAGCGGCGTCGAGCAGGCGGATCTCCATTTGGTTCAACGCCGGCAAGGGATTTGCCGGCAGGAATTCGAGCGTGAAGCGGGCGGGTTGGGAAATCATGACCGGGCCACTGCCTTGAGTGGCGGCGGCGAGGGGCAATCCCGACTCGTTGATCAGAGTGAGTTGCCAAGATTGGGCGGCATCCAGCGCCAAGCGCTGCACCACGGTGTGCGGGGCATTGAGCAGCGCGACTTCGACGGTGGCTACGGGACGAGCCAAAGCCGCAACGGTGAGTTCAATTCGTGGGCGATTGGCAGCGTCCGCCGGCAGCCAGAGCGCCGTCGAGAAAGCGGCAATCTGGCGTCCCCGATGAATCCAGAGTTCGTAGTCGCCCAGGCGCACGGCGGGGGCGAAATGCTCGGCCAGAAAGCGCGTCACTGTTTCCGGCTGAACGAGTCCTTGGGCCTGGAGCATTTCGATCCGCAACGGACTAACAACCACGATCGCTCGCGGATCCCTTTCAAGCTGGTCCAGCAAGGCATGTTCTCGCGCTTCGGACCCGCCACCAGTCAACGTCGGATGACGATGCCCGGTCCAGACATTGAAACTAAACATATCGGGATAGCTGAACAGCACGCCACCATGCGCCCGGATGTTCTGATGCAGAATGTGCAGATCGCTCGTCACATCACTCGCCAAGCGCAGGCGCTCCGCTCCGGGGAGACCCAGCGGCTCGTTCAAGGTGAACCGTTGGTAGCCCACGCTGGCGATGGGCCAGAGCGCCACCGTCGCCACGCTCGTCAACACAACCCCGGTCGCAGCCTGTACTGGGCGCGGCCAAAACCGAAAATGGTTTGCTAAAAAAACCACAGCCTCGTGCCAGCCAGCGATAAACAGAGGCACCCACAAAAATGAGCCCCAGCCGATCTGACTGCCTGCCACAGGATACGCCTGGAGGGTTTGCCAGATAAACACCCACGCCAACCAAAGCCGGGCGCGCCCGAG
>CAIKLQ010000798.1 GCA_903828255.1 uncultured Verrucomicrobiota bacterium | reverse complement strand
AGTGGACAGCTCGACCACCCGGGTCTATGGCGGCACCGGGTTGGGGCTGGCGATTTCCAAGCAACTGGCGGAGTTGATGGGGGGCGAGGCGGGCGTGGAGAGTGCGGTGGGCAAGGGTTCGGAATTCTGGTTCACTGTGCGCTTGGCCAAACCTACCAACCCCAAACCGGCCGCCGCGACGCTGCCCCCAGATTTGCGCGGCGCGCGGGTCTTGATCGTGGATGACCGCCCGGTGAATCGGGAGATACTCATGGTCTTGCTGAGTTCCTGGGGCTTGCACCCCGCCGAGGCCGCCGATGGTTCGGCCGCGTTGCAAGCGCTGGCGGACGCCAAGGCGGCGCAGGCGCCGTTCGCGCTGGCGATTCTGGACATGCAAATGCCGGGCATGGATGGCACCACCCTGGGCCGCGCCATTAAGAGTGATCCCAACCTGCGGGACGCGCGGTTGGTGATGTGTACCTCACTGGGCAAGCCGGGCAATCAGGCAATCTGGGAAGAGATCGGTTTTGTGGCCGCGCTGGACAAGCCGGTGCGGCGGCAGGAATTGCGGGCGGTTCTGGAAGCGGCCCTGCGCGGCCAACCCAGCGCCGCCATCCCAGCGCCCCCCGCCTCGGCCGGCCGCGCCAAACCGGTCTTGCCGGCGGCGCGCATTTTGGTCGCGGAAGACAACATCACGAATCAGCAGGTGGCCATGGGCCTGCTCAAGAAGCTGGGGATGCGCGTGGAAGTGGCGGCCAACGGCCTCGAAGCTATTCATGCACTCAGCACCATACCCTATGACCTAGTGCTGATGGACGTGCAAATGCCGGAACTGGATGGGTTGGCGGCGACGCGGCAAATCCGCGATCCGCAATCGCGGGTGCTTAATCACCAGGTGACGATTATAGCCATGACCGCCCACGCCATGCAGGGGGACCAGCAGAAATGTCTGCAAGCGGGCATGGACGACTACCTCACCAAGCCAATTGAAGTCCCGGCCCTGATCGCGGCCTTGCAGAAGTGGCTGAAACCGAATCCCGCAAAGGAAGTTGCCGCCACTCCGGCGCCGCCTCCCTCGGCGCCGGAGGTCTGCAAGGTGAATGAAACGGCCGCGACCGCCACCCCGAAAGAACCACTCCCCATCTACGATCGCGCCAGCCTGCGGTACCGAGCACTGCAAGACGAAGAGCTGGTCCGGGAAGTGGTCACAGGCTTCCTCGGCGATCTGCCCGGCCAAATCCGGGACTTGAAGCAGTTCGCGGCAGCGGGCGAGGCTGCCAAAGTCGAACAACAAGCGCACAAAATCAAAGGCGCTTGTGCCGCCGTGGGTGGCGAAGTCTTGCGGGCGCTTGCGGACGTGCTGGAACAAGCCGGCAAGGCCGGAGACCTAGCCACGATTACCGCGCGGGTGGCGGAAGTGGACGCACAATTCGCCGCGCTGAAGGAGGCGATGACGAATGGAAACTAGTCGCTCCGAAGTTTCGCCAACGGATAGTTTGGCCCCCTCCACTTTCGTCGGCACTCTGCATCCGCTGGTGACGGCGGTCACAAATAGTCCAGAGCAACTTGATTACATTCTATGAAAATACTCATCGCGGAAGACGACTTCACCTCGCGCTTCGTACTGCGCCGCATCCTGGCCACCATGGAAGATGTGGAGCTTTACGAGGCCGAGGATGGCCTGAAAGCCTGGGAAATGCTCCAAGCTGGACTCCGGCCCGAGCTTTGTTTCCTGGACTTCAACATGCCCCGGATGAATGGCTTGGAGCTATTGAAACGCATGCGCAACGACCCGCGGTTTGTCGCGGTCAAAGTCTGCTTCTGTTCGGCGGTGCGCGACCGGCAGATCATCATGCAGGCGGCGGCCCTGCAAATGGACAACTACATTCTTAAGCCCTATGACCGCGCCGCAATCCATTCCCAGGTGCAGAAGGTTCGGGGGATCCCGCGCCCGGCGGAGAGTCTCGAAAACTCGGCCGATGTCTGCGTCCGCTTGGGCATTGACCCAGCGGCTTACGACGCCCGGCTGGATGTCTTGCTCCAAGGGGTGCGCACCCTCACCACCCGGCTCCCAACTCTCCTCATGCAACTCGATGTCGCCGGGGCTTTTGCGGTGCTCGATGAAACCAAGCAGGCGGCGCAAGACTTGGGCGTCCGCCGCATTTTCAAGCTGGCCGATGGGCTGAGTCGCTCCTTCCGATCCGAGGGCGGCCTGTCCGCCGAATCCAAGAACGACACCGCCGCCAAGCTCCAACAATGGCTGGGCCGCTCCGCCGAGCATCTCATGCAGATGATGAGCGACATGCGGGGCGAGTTGCTCATCGTCGAGCGGTTGGCGGCGGAAGCTCGCGGTGGCCCGGCCACCGCCACGAACGCGCCCGATTCTTTCAAGGGCCGACAGCAGGCCGAACTGGACGCGTTGATTTGCACCCTCTCCGAAGTCTTCCGGCGCGGCAAGCTGCTGGCGGCTACCAAGAACATCCGTTCCAAGTCGCTCAATGTCCCGGTCAAAGCGTCGTTCCTAGGCGAGGACGCCGCCCAGACTGTGGGCGCGTTGACGCGGCGGATTTCCTTTTCGCTGACCCTCCTGGACGCCGAGACGGCGGAGGCCATCGAGAATTGCCGGAAGATCAACGACCTCATCAAACTGCTGAGCTTCCCGCTGGACGCCGGCGCGCGGTGGATTCCGGACGCGGCCATCCGTCTGCTCGAACAGGAAGTGGCCGCCCGGAATGACCAGGGGATCATCTTACTGCGCCAGGCGATCGGCCCCGACTTTGAAGCCTTCATGCGCCAACAGGAAGGGATCGTGCGCGAGCATCTGACGCGACTCTACCAGCAAACCGAAACCAGCGGCCAGGCTTCGGAAGCCCAAGTGCAAGCTATTCTGCAGGACGTGCGGGAGCGGCTCCAGCCCGCCTTGGATGGGGAGTTGACGGCGCATCCGGTCTTCAGCGATCTGAACCCCGGCAACCTGGCGGAACGCGGCGATGATGTCCGCTGGGCTTCGCCCTTCTCGCTACTTCAGAGCGCGGCGCTGCTCTTCCGCAATGCGGTCACGGATCCGGCCTTTGATCGCGTTTTCAAATTCAACACCTTTGACCGGCAGACCTTCTTGCAGGCCATGAATGTGTTTGAAGATACCATGGGCCACCACCCGAACCCCGAGCGGGCCGCCCGGGAAATTCAGCAACTCGAAGCGCTGGCCACGAGCCCGGTCAACCTGCAGGAGAAGTGCCGCCTGGCTTGGGCGCTGATCAAAGGCGGGACCGAACCCGCCAGTGCGGCGCCCGAGATTCGGTCCGAAGCGCTCCGCGCAGTTCCCGGCGTTCGACCCGCCGCACTCCCCAGTTGACCCCGCCGCAATCCAACCTATGAAATCTCGTGAACGCGGTGGCGCAGCAACAATCACTCCTGCCACCGAAGCGGTTTGAACCCGATGCCACGTAATACTTTCCGCGTTCGGCGTTGGTTCTTCATCCTGCTACTGCTCGCGGCGGTGGGGCTGTTTGCTTGGAGGATGGTCGCGCGTGCTGACCGCAACCTGCGAGCTGACTTGCTGCAGCAGTCACTGGCGGTGGCCCGGACGCTGAATCTCGGCCAAATCACGGCGCTCACCGGCTCGCCGGTGGACCTGGAGATTCCTGCCTACCGACAGCTCAAGGAACATCTCATCGCCCTCCGTTCAACGCTTCAGCAATGCCGCTTTCTCTACCTCATGGACCAGAAGCCGGATGGGACAATCTTCTTCCTGGTGGATAGCGAGCCGGTGATCTCGAAGGACTATTCCCCGCCCGGTCAGGTTTATGCGGAAGTCCCGGCTGGTTACCGTCGCGTGTTCGCGACGCGTGGGGCTTCCGTTGAAGGCCCTTTCACGGATCGCTGGGGAATTTGGGTTTCCGGGGTGGTTCCGCTGGTGGACGCAAAATCGGGGGAGCTGCTCGCGGTGTTGGGCATGGATATTGACGCCCGGGATTGGAAGTGGAAGGTGGCGGCGCAAGCAGCTTTGCCGGTGGGAGTGGTGCTGGTGATTTGTATGGGCGCGGCCACGGCATTTGTTTCTAGCCGCCGGCATAACGCTCCGCGGAATCTGGCGGCCGCCTTGGGTTTGCTGGCGGCAGGGCTGTTCGTCACCGGGAGCGTTGCGGTGTATGCCAAACGGGATGCGGAAGGGGACGCGCAACGGAAGTTCGAATTTGCCGGCGAGCAGATTCGGCTCAAGATCGTGGCCCGACTGCACGCTTGCGCCCAGTTGCTGCAAAGCGGCACGGCTCTGTTTGATGCCTCGGTGTCGGTCGAGCGCGAGGAGTGGAAGGTTTTTGTCGAAGGGCTGCAAGTCGAACAGCAACTGCCCGGCGTTCAGGGCATCGGCTTTGCACAGATGATTCCCCGGGCGCAACTGGCGGCGCACCTTGAGGCGATTCGCCGCGAAGGATTCGAGGATTATCAGGTCAAGCCCGCGGGCGAACGGGAAACTTACTCTTCGATCGTTTACCTCGAACCGTTCACGGCCCGCAACCTGCGCGCCTTTGGCTACGATATGCTCGCCGAACCCGTGCGGCGCGCGGCGATGGAGCGGGCGCGGGATGAGCATGACGCCGCGCTCTCTGGGAAAGTGACCTTGGTGCAAGAGACGAACGAAGAAGTGCAGGCTGGCGTCTTGATGTATGTTCCAGTGTATCGTCACGGGCTTCCGATTGGCACGGTTGAACAACGCCGTGCCGCCATCCAGGGATGGGTCTATAGTCCGTATCGCATGGGGGATCTGATGCGCGGAATCCTGCGGGACCGGGAAATGCAGCCGAAGGATTCGCTGATTGACTTGCAGGTCTATGATGGCGAGGAGCGGGTTGCGGATAACCTGCTCTTCGACACTCAGAGCGCCAAGGAAAAACTGCCGGCGACCACCGCTCTGGTGACGCGGCAGGTGCCGATAGATTTCGCCGGACACCGCTGGACTTTGTGCTTCACTCAACTCGGCGGGCTGGCCGCCACCGCTGATTACAACGGTGTCTGGCTGGCTTGCTTCGGCGGCACGATCATCAGCCTGCTGTTGTTCAGCTTGACCCTATCCTTGCTGGGCACGCGCGCCAGTGCGGAGCGGATGGCGGAGCGGTTGACGAAGGACCTCCGTACCAGCGAGCAATCTTACCGCAATCAATTCGCCAACAACTCTGCTGTCATGCTGCTGGTGGATCCCGTCACTGGCGCGGTCCTCGATGCCAACGCCGCCGCGCTGAGTTTCTACGGCTACTCGCGGGAGAACTTGCTGACCTTGCGGACCGCTGATATCAACACCCTGCCCGCGGATGAAGTCCGGGCGGCCATGTCCTCGGTCAAGCCGGAAGAGGGCCGGCGCTTTGAGTTCCAGCACCGGCTCGCGGATGGTTCGTTGCGGGAGGTGGAGGTGTCGTCCAGCCGGATTGAGTTTGGCGGCCGCACCGTGTTGCATTCGATCATCCATGACATCACCGCGCGCAAACACGCGGAAGTGGCGCTACGCCAGACCGCCGAGCGTTTGGCCCTGGCGACCCGCGCGGGCGGAGTCGGAATCTGGGATTACGACGTAGTTGGTAACCGGCTGACATGGGATGACCAAATGTTTCGGCTGTATGGAATCCAGCGGGAGCAGTTCAGCGGGGAGTACGCCGCCTGGCAAGCGGGGGTTCATCCTGAAGACCGGCCGCGGTGGGACGAGGAAATCCAGTTGGCGCTGCGTGGCGAAAAGGAATTCGACACTGAGTTTCGGGTGCTTTGGCCGGACGGGAGCATTCGCACCATCCGCGCCCTCGCGTCGGTGGAGCGGGATCACGCGGAGCGACCGGCGCGCATTTT
>CAIKLQ010000797.1 GCA_903828255.1 uncultured Verrucomicrobiota bacterium | reverse complement strand
GGCGAGTGGGAGCGTTTTCCCCGTGGGCCTGACGACGGTGACGAACACGGCGACGGATGCCAGTGGTAACACGAGCAGTTGCACGTTCACGGTGACGGTGACGGACACCGAGAACCCGGTGATTACCTGTCCGACCAATCTGGTGTTGGCGGCGGACGCCGGCCGATGCGACCGGAGTAACGTGACGTTCACGGTGAGCGCGACGGATAATTGCGGAGTGCCGAACTTGGTTAGCAGCCCGGCGAGTGGGAGCGTTTTCCCCGAGGGCGTGACGACGGTGACGAACACGGCGACGGACGCGAGCGGCAACCTGAGCCGTTGCACGTTCACGGTGACCGTTGTTGACACTCAATATCCAGTGATCACATGTCCGAGCAATCTTGTGCTGGGAGTGGATCCCGGCCGCTGTAACCGGACCAACGTGACGTTTGCGGTAGGCGTCACGGACAATTGCAGCGTGACGAACCTAGCCTACAGCCCGGCGAGTGGCAGCACCTTCCCGATGGGCGTGACGCGCGTGACTTGCAAGGCGGCGGACGCCAGCGGCAACGTGAGCCTGTGCAGTTTCACGGTGACGGTGGCAGACACGCAGCATCCCGTGATCCTTTGCCCGAGCAATATGGTATTCGCGGCCGACGCCGGCCGGTGCAGCCGGAGCAACGTGACGTTCACGGTGAGCGCGACCGATAATTGCAGCGTGACCAATTTGGTGAGCAGTCCGGCGAGTGGCAGCCTGTTCCCGGTCGGAGTCACGACGGTGACCAGCAAGGCGGCGGACGCGAGTGGCAATGTGGGTCTTTGCAGTTTCACGGTGACGGTGACCGACACCCAAAAGCCGGTGATCACCTGTCCGGGCAATCTGGTGTTGGCGGCGGATGCGGAGCAATGCAGCCGGAGCAACGTGACCTTTACCGTGCTGGTGGAGGATAACTGCGGGGTGGCGAGTTTGGGGAGCAGTCCGGTCAGCGGCAGCACCTTTCCGATTGGCGTGACGACGGTCACCACCACGGCGCTGGACCCGAGCGGCAACTCCCGGCAATGCACCTTCACCGTGACCGTGCTGGACCAGCAGCCTCCCGTCATTACCTGCCCGCCCGACATCATCACCAATGTCGCATACATCGTGAGTGGCCTGACCAACCTGGCGCTAGGCACGCCCGTCACGGGGGATAATTGCGGCGTGGCTGGGGTTTCAAACAATGCGCCTGCCTTTTTTCCAGTGGGCACCAATCTCGTGGTCTGGACGGCGACCGATGTCCACGGCAACTCCAGTTCCGGCCAGCAACGCGTGGTGGTCATTCGGACGTGTACCGGGAACTTGGTTGCCACGCCTTTGACCAACCAAACCATCTGTCCCAACCTGCCGTTGCTTTTTCAAACCACGGCCACTTCTCCCGAGCCGATCACCTACCTCTGGAAATTCAACGGGCAGCCGATGGCGGCTCAGACCAGCAACTCCCTGGCGTTCCCGTTCGTGGATGGGGCCGCCGCCGGGACGTACTCGGTGGAAGTCCGCACCCCTTGCGCCAGCGTGACCAACAGCGCGACCCTGTCGGTGCTCGATACGGTCAATGTCAGCCCCGCCTCGTTCACCAATTCAGAGCCTATTATCATTAGTGAGTTCGGGCCTTCGATTCCCTACGGCTCGATCATCGCGCCGCAGTGTATGCCCGGGGTGGTGAAAAAGGTCACGGTGCGAATTTACGGATTTTTTCATAATTTCCCGGCGGACGTCAGCATGGCGTTGGTTGGCCCGGACGGGCACCAGGTCAAACTGATGGCAGGCGCGGGTGGCGGGGAGGTCATGGACGACAGCGTGAATCTCACGTTCTCGGACGATGCCGCGAACCCCGTACCCGCCACGCAGGAGATTGTCTCTGGCAACTACCATCCCTCGGATTATTTACCGGGGGTTGCCCTGCCGCCCCCGGCCACCGGGCCATATTCTAACAGCCTCGCTGCATTCATCGGGGCCAGCCTGAACGGGGCTTGGAGGTTATGTGTTTATGATGGGTCTCCCTACGATGGCGGCGGCATTGCTCATTGGACGCTCGATCTCGATTGGCGGGAGAGTGATCTGCGACTGTGCAATTCCAGGGGGCTGACCAACGGCGGTTTCCAATTTGAGGTTACGGGACAAGCCGGCATTCCGACCATCATCGAAACCTCCTCCGACTTGGTGACGTGGCTGCCACTGGCCACGAATGTCTATGCCACCAACCCCGGAGTCTTCACCGCTCCCACGCCCTTGGTGCCCCATCAGTTTTATCGCGCCGTCCAGCCGTAAAGTCCCGAGGTCGGAGGGCGGAGGGCCGGGGTCAGAAGTCCGCCCTCCGCCCTCGGACTTCGGGCTTGCCAGCGGTGCCAATCCGGTTTAACCCTTGTTCCAAGCAAATTATGCAAGACTCCCAGCCAAACTCAAAACCAGCGGTCAGAAGTCCGCTGTCAGAAGTCCGCCTTCCGCCCTCTACCCGCCGCTCTCTGGCGTTCACGCTCGTGGAACTGCTCGTGGTGATTGCCATCATCGCCGTCTTGGCCGCCATGCTGCTGCCGGCAATTTCCCGGGCCAAGAATGCCGCCAAGGTGCAGATTGCCAAGATGGAAATCGCAGGGTTGGTAACCGCTATCAAACAGTATGAAGCTACCTACAGCTCGATGCCTTGCTCCACGAATGCCAACAACTGCGCTGCGGCCAACAACAACGCCCATGATTTCACCTTCGGCACCACCCGACCGGATGGTTCTCTCGTGAATTCCGCCAATCCGCCGAACCCAATCAACAATTATTCAGGTTATCCTGTTATTGCGAGCTACGGACTGGCCGGTGCCGGTGCGTATCAGTATCAAAACAACAATTCCGAGGTCGTCGCCATTCTGATGGATATCGTGGCCTTCCCCGACGGCACGCCTACGGTCAATGACAAACACCTGCGCAACCCGCAACGGCACGTCTTTCTGAATGTCGCCCAGCGGAGTGATACCATTTCGCCTGGCATCGGCAGCGATCTGGTTTACCGCGACCCGTGGGGCAATCCTTACATCATCAGCCTCGACCTGGATGCGGATGATGCCACTGGCGATGGACTGTATTCCAGCCTCAGAAAGGGTAAGCTGACCGCCGTTCCCAAGCTTTCTCCAATCCTTCCAACCAAGATTTACGTCTGGTCGGTGGGCCCGGATGGGAAAGTGGATGCCAACGCCGCAACCGGACTCCTCGATTCCGGCAAGGGCAACAACGCCAACAAAGACAATATTCTGAGCTGGGATTTGTGACCCGCCAATTTGGCGCGACGGATCGGTAAGGCTTCCATTTGCGCCAAATTTTTGGCGCTCCCTGCGGGCGGAGTTCGCTTCAACCCTGTGCCGGGCTCCCGGAGGTGCGTTCTTATTCTTGAGAAGGGTGCAGCCCGTATTTGAGCAGCTTTTCCCGGATGGTGGGGCGGGAGACGCCCAGCCAAGTCGCCGCCTTGCTTTGGTCGCCACTCGCTAATTGAAGCGCCTGCGCATAAAGCTCGCGTTCGATAATTTCCGTCACCGCCGCATGGACGTTTTCCAACTCACCGCGCTTGGCGCGGGCGAGCAGTTCAGCGATTTGACCCGCGATGGTGTGGTCGGTGGTGGTTCGGGGCGCCGTTTTGTGCGTGAGGACGCGCTCCATGATTTCCCGCGTGATCGGTGATTCATGTGCCAGGAGCAAAGCCCCCCGGATGACGTTGCGCAACTCGCGTACGTTGCCGGGCCAAGGCTGTTGCTGGAGGTAAACCAGCGCGTCCGGCTCCGGCATGCTGGGCTTGATGGCGCCGAGTTCCAAAGCATAGCGCTGGATAAAAAATCGGACCATCGCGGGGATGTCCTCGGGGCGTTCGCGCAGCGGCGGCAAGGTGATCACCGCATCGTTCAGGCGATGGTAGAGGTCCTCGCGGAACCGGTCTTCCCGGATCGCTTTCTCCAGGTCGCGATGCGTGGCCGCAATGACCCGGACATCCACTTCGATGAGGTCTCTGCCCCCTAGCCGGCGCATGGATTTGTCTTCGAGCACCCGCAGCAGTTTAGCCTGCGTGTTGGGGGTCATGTCGCCGATCTCGTCCAGGAAGATCGTGCCGCGACTGGCTTGCTCGAAGCGCCCGACGCGTCGTTCGTGCGCGCCGGTGAACGCCCCGCGTTCGTGGCCGAAGAGTTCGCTTTCCAGCAGATTCTCTGGAATGGCCGCGCAATTGACTTCGATGAACGGCTGATTGGCCCGCTCGCTATGCTGGTAAATGGCTCGGGCGGCCAGTTCCTTGCCGGTGCCGGTCTCGCCGCGAATGAGCACCCGGATCGGCGCCGCGGCCACCCGGCCAATCTGTTTGTAAACCTCCTGCATGGCGCGGCTGCTGCCGATGATGGCGTGTTTGGCGTGTTTGGCTTCGCCCATTTCCACCGGCTCGGACATGAGTTGATTGGTGGCCACGGCTTTGGCGACGAGGGCCAGAAACTCTTCCGCATGTGGCGGTTTGCGGAGATAATCGTAGGCCCCGAGTTTCGTCGCCTCGATGACGCTCGTGGGTGATTCCTGACCTGTGAGCAGAATCACCGGCAACCGCGGTCGGGTGGCGCGCAAGGTTTTGATGACGACCATGCCGTCGGCCTGGGGCATTTTCCAGTCGGTCACTACCACCTGGAAGTCGCCGGCGCTCGCGGCCGCGAGGCCAGCGGCGGCGTTGTTGGCCGTGACCACGCTGTAGCCTTCGCTTTTGAGCAGGCCTTCCAGCGCCTCCAGGATGGCCGCGTCGTCGTCAATCAACAGAACGGTGCTCATGCGCGGGGTTCTTTTGGAAGGGTCGGCAGCACGATGCGAAAAATCGTACCCCTGCCGACTTGGGAGTCAAACTCCAAGCGCCCACCGTGCTGCTCAATCATGCGCGCCGAAGTGGCCAGCCCCAAACCGCTGCCGCGCGGTTTGGTGCTAAAAAACGGATCGAAAATTTTCTCCCGAATCTCCTCTGGAATCCCCGGGCCCGTGTCTTCCACCTCGATGATCGTGACCGCGGCTTCATTCCCATTCAATTCGCCGGCCCCTGTTTTGGCGCGCAACGTGATGACGCCCTCGCGCGCGATGCTTTCGGTGGCGTTTTTCACCAAATTGATGAGCACTTGTTTGAATTGCTGGGGGTCGGCGCGAAACTCTGCGTCACGGTCCACTTCGAATCGCAACTCGATGGCTTGCTGCGCCAGTTGCGGTGCCATCAAATCGCGCACTTCACCGAGGGCTTGGCCGGCGGTCAGGTCAATCGGTTGGGCGGCGGTTGAGCGCGCGAGTTGGAGGAACTTTTGCACAATTTGATCCAGGCGGGTGATTTCGCTGCGAATGATGGTGGCGTCTTTGTGCGCCGCCGAACCGACGGTGAGGCTTTTTTGCAATGTATAAAGATGCGCATTGATGGCGGTGAGCGGCTGTTTGATTTCATGCGCGTGCTCCTGCGCCTGTTGGCTCCTGAAGTAATCAAACTTGTCGAGGTTGGCTTGCCGCTCTGAATGTTGGCGGAGGGCGGCGCTGGCTAGAGACTGCTTGCGTAAGTAGAGGCCCAGCAAGAACAGGAAACACAATCCCACGACCGCCAGCAATCCGGTCAGGCGCAGGCGTTGAATGTAGCCCACCAACTCCGCGGATTCCTGAACCTGCTGGGCGGCGTTTTCCTGAGCGGAGCGGTGCGCCGTGATGGCTTGCCCCACCGCTTCCGCTCGCGCGCGGGCCTGCGCGGGGAAATCGGACAGTTTCGAGCGCCAGTAAAGCGCGTTGATCTCCTGTTTGGCGAGCCGTTCGCCGATCAAAGGCCCGCTCCGGTTGATCCGCAGGTAATTCGTTGCTTCAAGGAAATTGGTGAGGGCGGCCTCGAAGTCGGACAAAAGCGTGAGCAGTTCAGTTCGCAACTGATCCGGGTCGTATGCGCCGGGGCTTTGAAGGCCGCCCGTCTGATTTGAACTCCCAAGCGAGCGATCGGGGCGGCGGGCAAGTTGTCTTTCCACTTCCAGCCATCGGTTCCAAGACTCCAACTGGTTGGCAGAGGAAACTGCCTGATTCGCAGTTTTTCCAAGGGCGACATTTTTTGGCGACTCAAGTTTGCTTGGTGTGACAGGTGTCAGCTCGGCATCAAGCTGGGAAAGATTGGCTCGAATGTCTCCGCCAATGCGCGAAAAGGCGTCCCGCAATGCGGCGAGTTCGGCGGGGCTTTCATACATCTTGGGCAACGCAGGATTGATCGTATATAGCCGCCAAGTCACCCAGCCGGACAAAAAGAGCGCCAGCAGGCCGGAAAGCCCGATCAACGGCAGCGCGATTTGGGTTCTTGGTTTCACCGTGCGGCCAGGCGGGAAGGAGCCGGGTTGGCGGGGCGGACGAGCGCCGAAACCAGGGCCCGGGCCTGCGAGATTGGCTTACACCGTGGAAAGCAAGTTGACACGCGCGAAATCTACAAGGCCATGCTTAAGGATGCAACCGGGGGAATTTGTGGGGCCACAATTTTCATTTTGGTCCGGAGCGTGGCTGGGTCGTCTCAACCAGCCGCCGCCCGCCCGCACAAAAGCCGGATGTTTCTGGCCCCCACGCGTTGCGGTTGGTCTTCGACCCCGCCGCGCTCCCGACCAAAATGAGAATTGCTGTTTGCGGGGTTGGCGGATCGTCACCGCTTGGCACCGGGATGGCTAGAACCGGCGACATGATTGACTTACCGGTGGTCCTGTTGGTTGACGATAATGCGTCTGTTCGGCAGTCTTTAATCCGAGCCCTGTCGTTTGAGAATTTTGGGGTTGTGGCGGCGGCCAACGGCGGGGAAGCGCTGCGTGGTCTGGGTGGAAATGCGATTGATGTCGTGCTGTTGGACCAGGATTTGGGTCGGGAAAGTGGTTGGGATACGCTCGCGCAACTCCGGCAGATGCAACCGGGCTTGCCGGTGATTATCATGAGCGCCCGGCCCGAGCGCGGCCCGGAGCACGCAATCGAGCGCGTGGATGCCTTGATGGAAAAGCCGCTCGATTTGCCGTTGCTCTTTCAAATCTTGGGGGCTCTGGCGGCACAATCTCACGCCAAACGGCTGGCGGCAGTTCCCCGCTCCCAGCGACCCAACCCAGTCGCGGTTGTGTGAGAGCGAGGCAGTGGCTCGCAGTGTTGTCTCCATTTATTACATCAACAAATTGTATTCCATGTGCGAACGCTGGTCTGAATCCACCGTTGCGAACGTGACTTTGTCGGGAATTCCGTTTTTTTCTTCCACCCACGGCTGTCCAGAGCGGCGGACGGGAGCTATTCGCCGCCGGGCTGGCACAAGCCTTGCGTTTGGCCAGCCATGAAGAATAATTTCAGGGCTGTCGTGATGCGATCGCTGGCCTTTCTAGTTTTGGCTCTGGGCGCATTGTCGGCTCCAGGACAACTGGCCTCGAACCTCACCGTGGCCATCGGAAGCGGCACCGCCGTCGTCCGTTGGTCTGGAGCAACGACCGTGAAATACCGGGTCGAGCGAATCAGCGATGCCGGGGTGACGTGGAAGGGGGTTGATGCGCCCACCACCGCCTTTACCGAGACGAACCTGCTGATTGACGCTTCCTCGGCCACGAACTTCCGGGTCGCCAAGTGGTCCAACGCTTATCCCCGAGACACCGCCCGCCCGGCGGCCCCCAGCAATGTTAGGGGGACAGCGCCATCCTGCGGGCAGGTCACACTTTCTTGGAGATCGGTCACGGATTCGGGGACCAGCGCCTCGGGGACGAGCGAATACTTGATTTATCGCGGCGGCGCGTTTCTTAAGTCCGTGCCCCATACGAGTGGCGTTGCAACTTTTTCCACGAGCGATACGAATGTCAGCGGACTGAGTGATTACAGCTACCAGATCGCGGCCATGGACCGGGCCGGAAATGTCTCGGTGCGGTCAACGGCCGTGTCCGTAAGGCCGCCAGCGTGTCCTTGCAATTACGCTTTTTCGCCTGCGGTGACTCCCCGCTTTGACGCCGTGGGTGGGACGGCCGTTTTGGCGGTTTCGGTGGGCAGTAACTGCACTTGGACTGCGACGTCGGGTCAGTCGTGGATTCACACGGCGAGCAGTGGCAGCGGAAACGGGGCGGTCAACTATTCTGTTGATGCCAACAGCAGCACGAGCCTGCGGACAGGTACGCTCAGCGTGGGTGGGCAGACTTTCACCGTGAATCAGGCGGGCATCATTTGCAGCTACACGTTGAGTGCCTCCAGCGGCAGCCACACGGCGGCGGCGAGGAGCGGGAGTTTCGGGGTGACGGCGCAAGCGGGCTGTGGTTGGAATGCGACGGCGAATCAGACGTGGATTCACACGACGAGCTTCGGGAGCGGGTCCGGGACGGTGGGCTACACGGTGGACGTGAACAGCAGCCCGAATGCGCGAGCGGGCACGATCAGCGTGAGCGGGCAGACTTTCAGCGTGAATCAGACCGGGATCACCTGTGGCTATGCGTTGAATGTCTCTGGTGGCAGTCATCCCCCTGTAGCCGCGAGTGGCAGTTTTGGGGTGATCGTGTCAGCGGGATGCAGTTGGAGCGCGACTGCGGGCCAAGCATGGATCCACACCACGAGCACCGGCAGCGGAAACGGGGCGGTTAATTACACGGTGGATGCGAACAGCAGCACGAATGCGCGCTCGGGTTTGATTGCGGTGAATGATCAGAGCTTCACCGTCAGTCAGGCGGGGAATACGACTGACTGTAATTATGTATTGAATCCGGTTCGCGAGGCCGTCAGCAACGTCGCGGGCTTGGGCAGTTTCGCAGTGACAGCCACCGCCGGCTGCATTTGGAGCGCGACGGCGGACCAGGTTTGGATTCACACGACAAATAACGGGAGTGGGAGCGGAACGGTTGATTACACCTTTGACGGCAACGGCAGCCCGAATGTCCGCTCCGGCACCATCAGCCTGAACGGCCAGGCTTTCACCCTGAGTCAGGCGGCGGCAAACCCGCCGGATTCGGCGCCCCCCAAAGCGGTTTTCCTCGCCCCCAGCTTGGGCGCAACCCTCAGCGGACAAATTTCCCTGATGGCGCAACTGACCGACGACGTGAGCGTGGCCAGCGTGTCATTCTATTTTGACGACGGGCAGTGGGTCTTGGTCGGTATGAACTCAATTTCCGGGACACTTTGCACCAATGGGATGCTGCTGGACACGACCCTCATGCCAAATGGCCCGCACACATTGCTCTGCGTGGTGAGTGATACGGCGGGGAATGCGGATTATGCCATCCTCGGAGTGGCGGTTGCAAATGCGAGTTGCAGCTACGTTTTGACACCATCGAGCGGGAACCACGCGGCTGGTTCGGAAAGCGGCAGCTTTGGGGTGACAGCGCAAGCGGGCTGTGCTTGGAGCGCGGCGGCGAATCAGACGTGGATTCATACGACCAGCGCTGGGAGCGGGGACGGAACGGTGAGTTACACGGTGGACGCAAATGCGAGTCCCGTAGCACGCACCGGCACGATCACCGTGAGGGACCAAGTCTTTGCCGTGAGTCAGGCCGGGATCATCTGTAGCTACACTTTGACTTCGAGCAATGCGAGCCACTTGGCGGCGGCGGACAGCGGCAGTTTTGGCATGACGGCGACCACGGGATGCAGTTGGAGTGCGACCGCGGCCCCGACGTGGATTCATGTGACAAGCACCGGTAGCGGAAACGGGGCGATCAATTACACAGTGGACGCGAACCGCAGCACGAACGCGCGTTTCGGCACGATCAGCGTGAGTGGCCAGAGTTTCACCGTCAATCAGGCGGGCCTCGTTTGCAGCTACACTTTGAGTTCTGCCAGTGGCAGTCACACGGCAGCGGCTGAGGTCGGCACCTTTAATGTGGCGGCGGCGGCGGGTTGCACTTGGAGCGCAGCGCCCAACCAGCCTTGGATTCACACCACGAGCAGCGCGAATGGGGACGGGCCGGTCAGTTACACGGTGGACGCGAACAGCAGCACAAGTGCGCGCTCGGGTTGGATCGCGGTGAACGGTCAGAATTTCACCGTCAATCAGGAAGGGGCTGTCGCCCCGGTTTGCAACGTCGTTTTGAATCCGGCCAACGGTAATCAAACCGCCGCTGTCGGGAGCGGGAGTTTTGAGGTGGCGGCTGCCTTGAACTGCAGTTGGAGCGCGAAAGCGAACCAAACTTGGATTCACACGACGAGTAGCGGGATGGGAAATGGGACGGCCAGTTACACGGTGGACGGCAACGGCAACACGAATTCGAGGTCGGGTACAATTACGGTGAACGGGCAAGCCTTCACTGTAAATCAGGCGGGGGCGACCGTGGCGGATATTGAGCCGCCTGTCGCGACGCTCCTCGCCCCCAATCCGGGCGATACGTTGAGCGGGAGCGTTTCCCTGACCGCGCTGCTGACCGACAACATGAGCCTGGCCAGTGTGGTTTTCTACTATGACCAAGCGGGGCAGTGGGTTGGGGTTGGCACCAATGCCCTTTCCGGCCCGATTTGTACCAACTCCATGTTGCTGGACACGGCCCTCATTCCTGATGGCCCGCATACGCTGTTGTGCGTGGTGTATGATCCCGCGGGGAATGCAGGTTATGCTTTTCTGGGAGTTACGGTGGCAAACGCGATCCTGATCTGTAATTACGTTTTGGATTCGCCTGGTGCCAACTTAGCAGCCGAATCGCAAAGTGGAAGCTTCGGCGTTGCGGTGACAGCGGGTTGCGTTTGGAGCACGGTGGCGAGTCAAACTTGGATTCACACGATCAGCACCGGGAGCGGAAACGGCTCGGTCGGTTACACCGTGGACGCGAACAGCAGCACGAATTCGCGCTCGGGCGCGATCACGGTGGCTGGGCAGAATTTCGCCGTGAATCAGGCTGGGATTATTTGCAACTACGCTTTGAATCCGACCAGCGGCAGCCACCCGGCCACGGCGGAGAGCGGCAGTTTTGGCGTGACGGCGCAAGCCGGCTGCACTTGGAGCGCTACGGCGAGCCAGGTTTGGATTCACACGGCGAGCGGCGGGAGCGGGAACGGGACGGTCAATTACACGGTGGACGCCAATGACAGCACGAATTCGCGCTCGGGCGCGATCACGGTGGCTGGACAGAATTTCGCCGTGAATCAGGCTGGGATTATTTGCAACTACGCTTTGAATCCGACCAGCGGCAGCCACCCGGCCGCAGCGGCGAGCGGCAGTTTTGGCGTGACGGCGGCGACTGGGTGCGATTGGATCGCGGCGGCGAGCCATACTTGGATTCGCACGGCGAGCGGCGGGAACGGGAACGGGACGGTCATTTACACGGTGGACGCGAACAGCAACACGAATGCCCGCTCGGGTTCGATCTCAGTGAACGGTCAGGACTTCACCGTGGATCAAGTGGGGAATATTGTCATTGCCTGCAATTGCGTGTTGAGTCCGGCCAGCGTGAGTTTCACTGCCGCCGCCGGGAGCGGGAGTTTCGGGGTAACGGCTGCGGTGGGATGTAGTTGGAGCGCGACGGCGAATCAGGTCTGGATTCACACGACGAGCACTGGGAGCGGGAATGGGACGGTCAGTTACGCGGTGGACGGCTACGGCAACACGATCCCACGGTCGGGCACGATCATGGTGAACGGGCAGACTTTCACCGTCAATCAAGCGGGTGCGGATGTGCTGGATGCGGTGCCGCCAGTCGCGACGTTCCTGGTCCCCAACGCGGGCGACACGTTGAGCGGGAGCGTTTCCCTGACCGCGCTGCTGACCGACGACGTGAGCTTGGCCAGTGTGGTTTTCTACTATCAGAACGCGGGCGAGTGGGTTCCGGCAGCCACCGTCGAAGTTTCTGGCCCCGTTGTTACCAACGTCATGTTGCTGGACACGACGCGGATGCCTGATGGCGCGTATACCCTTTTGTGCATGGTGTATGATACGGCGGGGAATGCGGGTTACGCCATGCAGCTAGTTTCCGTCGCAAATTCATGTAGCTACACCTTGGATTTGACCAGCGCGGACTATGGATCCGGCTCGCAAAGTGGCGGCTTTGGCGTGATCGCGCCGACGGGATGCAGTTGGAGCGCGACGGCGAGTCAAACTTGGATTCACACGATCAGCACCGGGAGCGGAAACGGCTCGGTCGGTTACACCGTGGACGCGAACGACAGCCCGAGTCTGCGTTCGGGGGTGATTGCCGTGGGTAGCCAAATGTTCACCATCAATCAAGAGGGTCGCAGTTGCAGCTACTCATTGAATCCCCTTGGCAGCAGTCACACGGCGGCGGCGGAGAGCGGGAGTTTTGGGGTGACAGCGCAAGCGGGCTGCACCTGGAGCGCGACGACCACGCAGACGTGGCTGCACACGACGAGCAGCGGGAATGGGGCGGGGACGGTGGCCTACACGGTGGACACGAATGTGAGCACAACGGCGCGCTCGGGGACGCTGACGGTGGGCGGGCAGGTCTTCAACGTCACGCAGGCGGGGGGCGCGTGCATTTACGCTTTGGGGAGCGCGAGTGGCAGTCACACGGCGGCGGCGGGGAGCGGGAGTTTTGGGGTGACGGCGCAAGTGGGTTGTGCGTGGAGTGCGACGACCACGCAAACGTGGCTGCACACGACGAGCAGCGGGAATGGGGCGGGGACGGTGGCCTACACGGTGGACACGAATGTGAGCACAACGGCGCGCTCGGGGACGCTGACGGTGGGCGG
>CAIKLQ010000796.1 GCA_903828255.1 uncultured Verrucomicrobiota bacterium | reverse complement strand
CTCCTCAGCCGCGGCCTTATAGGCATCACCAAAACGGACATCGTCACCCGCTTGAAAGTCGTCAATTATTACCGCCTCAGCGGCTATCTCCACCCCTTCCGGCAGCACGATGCCGCCGGCAATGTCCTCGACAACTTCGTTCCAGATACCACCTTCACGCAGGTTTGGCGCCGCTACAACTTCGACCGCCACCTCCGCAGCCGTAAACTCCTCTTGGCAGCGTTGGACTACGCCATCTTCGACCGCCGCTCCGCCGACTACTTTTACGACCCGCTCGAAATCGAACACGCCGTCGCCAACCGCGCCACGCTGATCACCGAGCTCATCGACGAACTCCAGCACCCGGCGCAATACAATCCCCGGCCCGCGTGGATGCAAATCGATCGGCTGCTCGCGGAACACGCCATCAGGCGGGACAATGGGGCAGGGCGGGCGGAGTTGGAGCGGCGGATGGAGGCGCGGAGTTCAAGCGGCAGATGTTGGAGAAGCTGGAGCCGGAGATGGGGGAGAATCACTCGGGGGAATTGCGGTTGGAGGTGGCGTCGGCTAAAGCGGCGCGGATCATCCGGGACGAGCTGAAGCGACTCGGATGGAAGGAGCGGAACCTGATCGCGACGCGCAAGAGCGACGCCGGGAAGCTGGCGATCGCAGGACGACTGAGGCGCGAGACGACCTTGACGATTGGGAAGATCGCGCACCGGTTGCACCTGGGCAGTTCGAAGAGCGCGAACGCGAGAATTCACGAATGGATGCGTGCTCAGGCGAAGGAATCGGTCAACGGGAATCTCAACCAGCCTGGAGAGAAGACAAATGCGAAATAAACAATGCTATGGTCTGACCCCTTTACGTGAACGCCAGCAGCGCCGGCAAACGGGTAAAGAAGCCATGCAAGTGCAATGAGAACGATTAAGGTTCAGATGCTCATGGCGTGTGAAGCGGCCTAACGACTCGGATCAGGCGGCGGCGAGCGGGAGGCGTCGATGACACGACAGATGCCATTCGAGCCGTTGCCTGCATTCGTTTTGTTCGGCATTGCGGTCATTTTGGAGCGAGTTCACCAAACCAGTAGGCAGCGGTGACTCCGCCATCCATCAGAAAGTCGCTGCCAGTAATGAATGTGCCGTCCGGTCCCATCAAGAGCGCGCCAACGGCTCCCACTTCATCCGGGGTTCCCGCGCGTCCGGCTGCTGATAGTTGGATCATGCGCCGGTATCCCTCGCCGCGCGGACCGGTTAGCTCGTCCCTGGCCAGAGGCGTGATGATGATACCCGGACTGATCGTGTTGACCCGTGCGCCGCGCTTGCCCCACCTCACTGCCTCAGCCATCACTCTCAGCGAGTTCCCGCGCTTGGAAAGCTGGTAAGCGTGGAGAGAATCCTTCAATTGGTCCGGCTGGAGCATCGGCAGCGCCAGCAACTCATCGGCTGGCGTCGTCGCCAGCAACTTGTCAGCATCAGGCGTCAGCGCCGGGAGTCGGTGTCCCGACTGCGAAGCGATCACGACGCCTGCTCCGCCGGGAGCAATCATGTTGCCGAACTCCTCAAGCACGAGCGCGGTGCCATACAGATCAACTTTCAGGATCGTGGTCGGCGATGCCTGGGAAGGCGAGACACCGGCGGCATGGATGACGCCCGTGACGCTGCCAATGGCCGTCGCGGTCTCGACCAGTGCGTGGACCGACTCGCGCGAGGACACATCCACAGTCGCGGTGCTCACCTCGAACCCCGCATCGCCCAGGACTTTCGCGGCTGCCTCGGCGTTCTCATGGCGCAGATCAGCCAGCAAGACGTGCTTGCCTACGCTGACCCGCCGCGCAATAGCCTGCCCGATGGATCCGGCACCGATGACGATGATAACGTTGGTCATTGCAGTCATAAGCGGGGTGGTGTTGACGCCGAACGCCCGTGCTGAGTGGTGCCGGGCCAAGGACCCAAAAATGCAAACAGAAACGCGAACCCGGCATCCACTCTAGCACGATGGTTCGGCGCTCTGCTCATGCGTAGAATGAGAGCGCAAGCACTGCTGGCTCTCCCTTCTCAATGCGTCGCCAATTTACGAACGCGGAGCACTCGACCAGTGCATCGTAAATCTCGGGACATCGTTCCTTCAGTTCGGTCGCTCCTGAGATGCACAGCACGACCACGTCGCCTCGCGCCACGTGGACAGAACTGAGGCTCTCCTCCGGGGCATCCAGATATGTCATGCAGTCGTTCCACGCGTTCATGTTCCGGCCGTAGAAACCGGGAAATCCAAATACCTCTGCGAAGAGGTCGTGGAACGAGTCCCAACCGCTAACCTTGCTCCCGTCAATCTGGACGTTCTTGGTCATGGAAACGGTTTACGCCGAACGTTCCGGATCAGAGACCCCGCGCCAGTGACCACCGATTGCCGACCGCGACGCTATCGCGGGGTTCTCTGCATCCGGCTTGTTCGGTGCTTTCATGTCGGTATCACAACCAGAGAGCGTGCCCACTCACAATCTGAACGAACGCTTCTCGAATCGCGAGATAGGTCAGAATGG
>CAIKLQ010000795.1 GCA_903828255.1 uncultured Verrucomicrobiota bacterium | reverse complement strand
TGGCGACGAGGTGCTGGAGTACGCGCAGAAGTTTCGCAGCACCCCCGGCACGAAAGATGGGCTTTACTGGCCAGCCGATCTCGACGGGGAAATCAGCCCGCTCGGTCCGCTGGTGGCCGAGGCGCAGGAACAGGGTTACGGGCGCAAGTCCCGGAAGGAGGGAGCGGCCCCGCAACCCTTCCACGGCTATTACTTCAAGGTTCTCACCCGCCAGGCCAAGGCTGCGCCTGGCGGCAAATACGACTATGTTATCAATGGCAACATGATCGGCGGCTTCGCCCTCGTGGCGTGGCCGGCGGAATATGGCGAGACCGGGATCATGACTTTCATTGTGAACCAACAGGGCCGCGTCTATCAGAAAAACCTGGGGGCCACGACGGCAAAAGCCGTCGGGACGATGAAGGCCTACAACCAGGACAAAACTTGGACTGTGTCGCCGGACTGAACCCGCCACCTGCCCCCTCCCCAGATCAACGCCACCGCAACCGCATACTTATGAAACGCATTTTTTGTCTGGCCCTGACCCTAGTGCTGGCGACCAGCGCCCAAGCCGGTCTGTTCGGCCCCAAGGGCGATAGCGACGCCGAAAAAAAAGCTAACATCCGCAAGCAGCGGGACGAGATGCTCGCGCAGCTTTACACCGCCAAACCGGCGATGCAGAAGGTGCTGAAGCATGCCACCGGCTATGCCACGTTTAGCCAGGTAAGTGTCAACCTACTCCTACTCGCCACGGGCAATGGCTACGGCGTGTTGGTGGATAGCAAGACGAAGCAGGAGACCTTTATGCGCATGGGGTCGCTTGGCGGCGGCGTCGGCGCGGGCGTGAAGGATGTCCGCGTCATCTTTGTCTTCCATGATGCCAAAGTGATGAAGCAGTTCGTCGAGCAAGGCTGGCAGTTCGGCGGGCAGGCCGATGCGGCGGCCAAATACCAGGACACCGGTGCCTCCGCGGAGCAGAGCGTGAAGGGCAACGTAGATTTCACCGCCGGCACGGTCGCTGTCGGCACTTCCACCGACGTGCGGGCGGGCACGGACAAGAAGGATGCTACCAGGGCCGCCCTCGCCACGCGCGCCGGCATGGAGGTTTATCAATTCACTGAAAGCGGCGTCGCCCTGCAAGCTACTGTTTCGGGCACCAAGTATTGGCAGGATTCCAAGTTGAACAAATAGCACCCATCCCGAGATGCAATTCACCACCATAAAGCCCATCCTGCTATCTCTTACCTTGCTCGTCGGCGCTGGCTGGTTCCAGGGCTGCGCCGCCTCGAACAAGAATCCGGTTGCTGCCACTCCGGATAAAGCCCGGGCCTACTTCTAAGTGCTGCGCTCCGACTTCAACGCCGAAAAGATCCGCCTCCTGAACGGGGTGATGAAGGTCACTGTTTCAGAGGCGGACAAGTTGGCGATTTTTGTGGACCTGAGCATCGTATTCGGGAATGCCGGGGATCGGTACGGCTTCCGAACGCACACCTTAGCCGCGACCAAGTCGCGAAGAGGGCCGGAAGCAACGCGTCTCGCAACCGGTGTTAACCGACTAGGTGCGGTTGGAAGCGGCGGTCAACCGGGCGGCTTAATCTAATCGTAACGTAGCCAATAATCCCAAACCACAAACCAGCAAACGCAAACAAAACCATGAAAGCATCACTTAGATTCCTAACGCAAGCAGTTCTCTTGATACTCCCAGTCAGCTTGGCCCTCGCCCAACAACCGACTACTCAGGAACGGGTCGTGGCGCTCAAAGCCTCACTCGCCGCCAGCCAGGCCATCCTGAAGCAGTATGAGTACGTCGAGACCACCGTCGTCAGCCTCAAAGGCGAGGAAAAATCGCGCCAGATGAATCGCTGTTATCACGGTGCCGATGGAAAGGTCCAGAAGGTGCCGCTGACTTCCCCACCCCCACCGCAGCAGAAGAAGCGCGGCCTGCGCGGCAAGATTATCGAGTCCAAGAAGGAAGATCTGGCCGACTATATGAAAGAGGCCGTCGGCTTGGTCAAGCAATACGTCCCGCCCCAGCCGGTACTGATTCAGAAGGCGAAGGATGCCGGCAAAGTCTCCGTCTCCCCGTTGCCGGACCAGCGCGTGCGGCTGACTTTCACCGATTTCATCAAACCCGGGGATAGTCTGGGGCTCACTCTGGATCTGGCCAACAACCGTCCGGTGGAAGCCAAAGTCGCCACCTATCTTGAAGACTCGAAAGACCAGCCAGTGATCTTGGACGTGAAGTTCAGCACCCTGCCCAACAACGCGACCTACGCCTCGACTATTGCGCTGGAGGCCCGGGGCAAGAAGCTCGCGGTCAACGTGGAGAACTCCGGTTACCGCTCCATGGGCAACCCGTGATCGGGTGCCCCCGGCCCGACCTGCAACCAAGACATATTATCAAAAACAACCGCCTCGTCACTTCGCTCCCCTGCGTCCTAGCGCTGGCGCCGCGGAGCCGTGCCGAGCAAGGCGGTAGGGACCATTACTTGCCGGGCGCAACGGCATCCTATCATGGATGCCTTCCCCGGCGAATCGGGCGGGATTGCGCTCCTGAACTACTGCCCCTACTACTACGCCAGCGCGCTCGGGCGGCGGACAAGGAGGTTGACTTTTCCCGTCTGATTCGGCTAGGGGTGCCGGGAACTGAACCCTGAATTTGCACCAACCTCAAAGGAACTAAGCTATGAAGCTCAAACCCCACCTGGCACTAATGCCATTCGGAAATTCCCTACAAAGCGGGCTACCGCCGGAACGCTCGAAGCCCCGCCGGTTCCGCAATCCCAAAGGGATTATAGCCACCAGTCCAGGGTTGCGAGAAGCGAGCTACCCGGGGTCGCTGCCCGGCGGTTATCCTCCCCCAACGGGGTTGGGTCAGGTGGCATTGTCTGGGGCGCAACCTTGTTGGGGTAGGAGGAAGACGGACCCGTTTCCCCGGGTCGCCCGTTCCTCGCAACCTTGGGCT
>CAIKLQ010000794.1 GCA_903828255.1 uncultured Verrucomicrobiota bacterium | reverse complement strand
CAGCCTGTCCGGGGAACAAGCTAAAGCTTGGACTCCAACCCGGCGCTCCGCCTGCCGCTGCACCTTCGCCAGCCACGTTTCGCGGACTTCATCCGGCAGCCAGACCACCTGAAAGGGGCTGTTGCCCTGAATCGCGCCGCCGTCGTCGTTGTAGATCGCTTCGCCCGGACGTGAGAGCAGGCGCGGCGCGGGATTGTCCTCGTTCATGATGAGGTAGGCGTCGGCTTCGTTGCACTGGAGCGCGATGCGGACAACCATCTGGCCAATCGTCGCCCGCGCCAGGGTGTAAGCGCCGCCGAGCGTTTGCGAACCGAGCAGCACGTGAATGCCGAAGGCGCGGCCTTGGCGCACGATGCGATCAAGTAAAAGCGCCGCGCCCTGCGAAACGCGATCATCCTCCACGAACAATTCCTGAAACTCGTCAATCAGCAGCAGCACGCGCGGCATGGGCTCGCCGGTGCCACCACTGGCGCGTTTGTAGCCCGCGACATCCTGCGCGCCGAGTTTGCGGAACAGATCGCCGCGGCGCTTGAGTTCGTCGTCCACGCGCTGCAACACGCTCAGGCCGAATTCGCGGTCGCTCTCGATGGCGATCACGCGGGCGTGCGGCAGCTTGTGCGTGGCGTAACACTTGAACTCGACGCCCTTCTTGAAGTCCACGAGATAAAACTCCACCTGTTCCGGGCTGCACCACAGCGCGAGGTTCGTGATGAGGACGTGAAACAAGGTGGACTTGCCGGAGCCGGTTTTGCCCGCGACCAAGCCGTGTTGCCGCGTGCCCTGGCCGAGCGCGAGGTATTGCAGCTTCGTGGCGCCGGTGCGGCCGACGGGCACGCGCAATTCGCTGGTCGTGGCGAGCGACCAGATTTCGTCGTCTTCCGGCGCGACTTCCGCGAACGGCATCTCCACACGATACGAATCCGTGCTGTCCTTGCCGATTTGGTGGAGCAACCGCGTGGCAAGTTCCGCGTCGGGTGGGGAATCCAAAAGGAGTTTGCCGCCGTCCCAAGCGGCCGGAGCGCGGAGTTCCTGCTCCGCGCGTTGCACTTCCTTCGCGCCGGCGGAATCGCGCGGAGCTGGAACTCCGCGCTCCGCCGGACAACTCGCGATGACGAAGCCGTCGCCCTTCGGCACGATGCAGATGGCGTTCTTGCGCAGTTCCTCGGGCACGAATTCCACTGGCGCGGCTTTGCGTTGATCCCAGTGGATGAGCAGATGCACGCCGCACCGGGGGCCGCTGGCGGCGATACTTTGCAAGCGCTTCACCGCCACCTCGCTGAAGTTCACCGGGAAATCCGCGACGACGAGGAATTGATATTTCTCCGCGAGCCGCCCGGCCTGCGCGTTGTATTCCGCGAGCGACTCGTATTCGTTGCGCAGATACATCTGCGTGACCTTCTCGATGTGCTCGTTGAGATCGGCGAGGCGCTGTTCGAACTGCGCCTGCTGCGTCCAGATGCGGCCATTGATGAGCCGCTCCTCGAAATCCGCGAGGTGCATGATGCCGGCGAAGTTCTGGCCGAGGCCAACCGGATCAAAAATCGTGAAGGCGAGCCGGCCCGGCGGCGCGCTGGTGAGCAGGCGCAACACGAGATTGTTCAACGCGCCGATGATCTGCTCCTGCCCCGACT
>CAIKLQ010000793.1 GCA_903828255.1 uncultured Verrucomicrobiota bacterium | reverse complement strand
GAATTCAATCCATCCGAGACGGAGCCGGTGCATCTGCTGCAAATCTGGATTCAGCCGGATCGCAAAGGGGCTAAGCCACGCTACGAGGAAAAATCCACGGCGAAGGCGAAGCCTGGCGAACTACAGCTCATCGCCAGCAAAACCGGACGCGATGGCTCCATTGCCATCAATCAGGACGCGGACCTTTACGTCGCGAAATTGGGGGCCGGCCACCGGCTCACGCCCCAACTGCCCCCGCACCGGCACGCGTGGGTTCACGTCGCCAAAGGCGACGTGAACCTGAACGGCCAGCGCTTGCAAAGTGGCGACGCTGCCGCGCTCTCAGCCGAATCCAGTCTGAACCTCATCGCAAATGGCGATTCCCAAGTCCTGTTCTTTGATCTAACTTGAACCCGTCCATGAAAAAAGCACTCCAAGCCCTCGCCGCTTTGGTCGCAGTCGGGGTCCTTGCCATCTGGCTCGGCACCGGCGCGCAGCGCGGCTGGACAAAAACGAACTTGCAAACCATCACCGTGGACAACGTGACTGGCATCGAAAGCCCGACCTACCGGAAGGGCTTCGTGGCGGGGGTGGATTTTCTCGGTGCCGGCACCTTGATCGCCGGCGCGCTGGCCAGCCTCTCCCTTCTCTTTCGTAAGAAAAACCAACAACCACAAACTGAACACTGATTGCTAAACTCCGCCACCACATGAAGACACCCCTCACCACCCTGCTCCTCGCCACCACCCTCACCATCGCCGCGCTTGCCGCTCCGCTCCCGTTTGACTTCAAAGACCCGAAAGGCGTGAACAACGCCGTCTTCAAACTCGATGCGCCGCTGGAAGCCATCAGTGGCAGCGCCAACGGTATTTCCGGCACGGTCACGTTTGACCCAGCCAATCCCAGCGCGACCAAAGGCAAAATCATCGTGGACGCGACGACATTGACCGTTCCGAATTCGATGATGAACCAACACCTGCACGGCCCGATGTGGATGGACGTGGCCAATCACAAGGAACTTTCCTTCGAAGCGAAGGAACTGAAGAACGTGAAAACCACCGGCGACAAGACCACCGCGGACGCAAGCGGCACGCTGACGATCAAAGGCGTGACCAAGGAAGTCACCGTGCCCGTGACGCTCACCTACCTCAAGGGCAAGCTGGGCCAGCGCGTGCCGAACCTGAAGGGCGATCTGCTCGTCATCCGCGCCAACTTCGCCGTCAAGCGCAACGATTACGGCATCAACCCGAAAGCACCGGAGGAAAAGGTGTCCGACGAAATCAACCTGACGCTGAGTATCGCCGGCGCGTCCCCGCAGCCGTAAGCGGGGGGGGCTTCCTAGGTTGCGGCGAGAATTTCGCGGCGGGCGTCCTTTGCCACTTGAGGTAATACGGACCACGCGCCCCCGTCACAGAATATTCGCCGCCAGCTCCGCCAGCTCCGAGCGCTCGCCTTTTTGCAGTTCAATGTGCGCCGCGACCGCCTGATCGCGGAAACGGCTGACGATATAGTTGAACCCATTCGACGAGCCGTCCACGTAGGGATTGTCAATCTGATAGGGGTCGCCGGTGAAGATGATCTTCGTGCCGTTGCCGACGCGGGTGACGATGGTTTTCACTTCGAGCGGCGTGAGGTTCTGCGCCTCGTCAATAACCATGAACTGGTTCGCAATGCTGCGACCGCGGATATAGCTCAACGCCTCTACCACGATGCTCCCGGAACGCATGAGGTCGGTGCTGCGGCGATGCTCATGGCCCATGTTCAGGTCGCTCAACATTTCCAGCGCGTCGTGAATCGGCTGCATCCACGGCGCGAGTTTTTCTTCGAGCGAACCGGGCAGGAAGCCAAGTTCCTTGCCCATGGAAATCGTCGGGCGCGCGACGACGAGCCGGCGGAATTCGCGGTCCAGCACGGTGCGCTTCAAACCAGCAGCCATCGCCATGAGCGTCTTTCCCGTGCCCGCCTTGCCCATGAGCGTGACGAGCTTCACGCGGTCGTCGAGCAGCGCATCGAAAGCGTAATGCTGCTCGCGATTCCGCGGCTTGATGCCCCAGACGCCTTCGCGGCAATCAATGATCGGGATCAGCTTCGTGCCGGTAGCGTCCACCTTGGTAAGCGCGGCCTTCTTGAGGTTCACCCCGTCGCTGAGCGTGCAATACTCGTTCGGGAAATACTGCTTGCCGCCGTTGAGTTCCAGTTCCCCGTTCGCGCGGAACTGCGCCAGCTTTTCCGGGCTGACCGTCAACTCGATCATGCCAGTATAGAGGTCCTTGATGAACACCCGATCCGTTTCGTAATCCTCGGCCTGCAACCCCAACGCGTCGGCCTTGATGCGCAGGTTGATGTCCTTGGTGACGAGGATCGTCACGTTTTTCGGTTGCGCCTTTTGGATGGCTTGCGCCAGCGTGAGGATGCGGTTGTCCACCGTGTTGGCGCCGAACGCCGAATGGCTGTTGGCCCCGCGGGCCTTTGTCTGGAAGGCGATCTTGAGCTTGCCACCGGTTGGCATTTTCACGCCCTCGCTCAAACTTCCCTGCCCGCGATAGCCGTCGAGCATCCGTGAAACCGTGCGCGCATTCTGGCCCAACTCGCTGGACTCCCGCTTGAACCGGTCAATCTCCTCGATGACTTCGATGGGAATGAGCACGTTGTTCTCCGCGAAATTCAGCAGCGAGTCGGGATCGTGGAGGAGGACGTTGGTGTCTAGGATGTAGTTCTTCATTTAATTGCCAAATGACGCGTTGCGGGACCGCGACCGCCACCTTTATGAAACCCTGACCAACTCCCCCAAATCCGCCGCGAACGCGTCCACATCTGCCGCCGTCGTGTCCCAACTGCACATCAGCCGCGATTCGTCGGGCGTCACCACCCCCGTGTAAAACTTCCAGCCGCGCTCGTGCATTTGCTTCACCACGGCGGGCGGCAGTTTCGCGAACACGCCGTTGGATTCGACCGGGTAGGCGATCTGCACGCCGGGAATGCCGCGCAACCCCGTTTCCAAACGCTTCGCCATCCCATTCGCCTGATTTGCGTGCCGCAGCCACGCGCCGTCCTTCAACATCCCCGTCCACGGCGCGGAAAGGAACCGCATCTTCGACGCCAGTTGACCACCCTGTTTGCAGCGGTAATCAAACTCCCGCGCCAGTTCGCGGTCGAAGAACACCACCGCCTCGCCCACGGCAATACCGTTCTTCGTCATCCCGAAGCACAGCACATCCACTCCGGCTTTCCACGTCAGGTCCTTGGGCGCGACGTTGAGCGCCGCGACCGCGTTGGCGAAGCGCGCCCCGTCCATGTGAACGCGCAAGCCGAACCGCCGCGCCTCGCCCACCAGTTCGCGCACTTCCGCCAGCGAATAAACCGTGCCCACCTCGGTCGCCTGCGTGAGACTCAGCACGCGCGGCTTCGGATAATGGATGTCGCTGCGCTTGTGGACCGCGCGATCAATCTCGGCGGGATTGATCTTCCCATTCGCGCCCCCGAGCAACAGCAGCTTGCTGCCGTTCGCAAAAAACTCCGGTGCCCCGCACTCGGCCACTTCGACGTGCGCCAGTTCGTGACACAACACGCTATGATACGATTGGCAGAGCGCCGCCAGCGAAAGTGAATTGGCCGAAGTCCCGTTGAAAACAAAAAACACCTCGCAGTCCTTCTCGAAAACCTCGCGGATCAAGTCAGCGGCCTTTTGCGTCCAAGTGTCGTTGCCGTAGCCGACTTCGTGACCGGCATTGGCCTCGGTCATGGCGGCCCAGGCTTCCGGGCAGATCCCGGCGTAATTGTCACTGGCGAACTGGCGGCGCGCTGGCGTTGCGTTACTCATCCGCGAAATCTAGCGAAACAGAAAGCGGATGAAAGCGGAATGTCGCCGCCCGCCCCGACGCGGACGCCTCTGGGTAAGCGCCGGGTTGAAAACTCCAATTCCGGTCCTCGCCGCCACCGCAAGGCGGTGCAACCCGAACTCCGAAATGGAAATGGGGAGCGCACGCCGGAGGCGGACACCCCCTTTTCCGGCCTCAGCGTTCGGTTTGGAAGCGCCTCCCCAGAAACGGCCTTGCGTCCGCCCTGGAAATCAGTTTGACAAACCCACGCGATTTTCAGTATTAATCCCGACCAGCCGTGAGTGACAATTCCAATGCCCCGGTTAGAACTGGCGGTTTCCACCGCGCCGCAAACCCGCACCTCCGCAAGCTGGCTGCGGCTGTCGCCAAAAATCCGTTTTCGACCGGCGGTTGGGACGAACCCGCCTCAGAAATCCGTTTTTCCACCCCGGTTGGCGCCAACCCGCCCGCGAAAACGGTTTTTTACCCCGGGTTGGGCCCAACCCGCCTCAAAAAACGGTTCGCGCCCGCCGGCTGGCTCGAATCGCCTTGGAAAATCGGTTTTTTACCCCCGGTCAGCCCCAGCCGGCCTCCGAAAACCGTTTTCGATCCCCGGTTGGCGCGGTATGCCCAAGCTCGGGGCCGACTCGGAAGTGGTTGCCGCGTTGCCGCTGGGGAGTCTCGACTGCTACAATCGCTTGAGGCTTGAGCGGCGGCACGCTGGCGGGGAAGCGGTTCTAGCTTTTCAACCGTTTCATGGCCGCGAAGTCGTCTCCGGTGGGGGCCGGCCAGACTTTCAGGCCGAGACACAAAGCCAGGGCGCGCGG
>CAIKLQ010000792.1 GCA_903828255.1 uncultured Verrucomicrobiota bacterium | reverse complement strand
TGCGCAGAAACAAGGTTACGCCGAAACGCCGCCCGATCTCGACATTGACGGCATTGACGCGCAACACAAAACCGGAATCCTCGCCTCGCTGGCGCACGGCTTCTGGGTGGACCACCACGCGATTCACACCGAGGGCATCCGTGAGGTGTCGAAGATTGACATGCAGTTCGCGCAGCAACTTGGCTATACGATCAAGCTGCTCGGGATCGTCAAAGAATCCAAAATCCAAAATCCAAAATCCAAAATCGGCGGCGGCGGCGTTCAGGTTTCAGTTTACCCGGCGCTCATTCCGAGTACGCATGTGCTGGCGGAAGTGAACCAAGTCTTCAACGCCGTTTTCGTCCGCGGGGACATCGTCGGCGACACGATGTTCTACGGTCGTGGCGCCGGCAAAGATGCCACCGCGAGCGCCGTGCTCAGCGATGTGGCCGACGCCGCGCTCGATTTGAAGCACGGCGGAAAGGTCCGCGTGCCGCCGTTCGTGGCGCACGTAAAGAAGGGCCGGATCACGCCGATGGACGAAATCGTCTCGCAATACTACGTCCGCCTGAGCGTCGTGGATCGCCCGGGAGTGTTGGCGAAAGTCGCCGCCATTTTCGCCGCCGCAAAGATCGGGATTTCATCCGTGATTCAACCGGAAGGCCACGAAGGCGAAAGCGTGCCGCTCATCTTGATGCTCCACAACGCGCCAAACGCCGCGATGCGAAAGGCGCTGGCGAAGATCTCCAAGCTGCCGGTAGTCAAGGGCAAGCCGGTGATGTTTCGGGTAGAAAGCCTGCAATAACTTCCGGCGAACATGCCCAAACTACTCTTCCGAAGCACCAACGGCCAATCTCCCGCAGTCAATCTGCGCGAGGCTTTCCTCGAAGGCTTGGCCCCGGATCGCGGTTTGTATTTCCCGGAAAGATTCCCACGGCTTACGCCGGATGAAATCGCCGCGTTCGCCGCCCTGTCCTACCACGAAATCGCCTTCCGCGTGCTGTCGAAATACACCGACGGCATCGTCCCCGCCGATGCGCTCGCGGCGATCTGTCGCGCGGCTTACGACTTCGCAGTGCCACTGGAAAGAGTTTATGACCGCGTGCATGTGATGCGGTTGGACCAAGGCCCGACGGCGTCCTTCAAGGATTTTGCCGCGCAGATGATGGCGCGACTGATGGGGCGTTTCCTCCAGGAAGACGGAAAGCAACTCACGATTCTCACGGCCACCAGCGGCGACACGGGCGCAGCCGTGGCGCACGCTTTTCATAATGTCCCCGGCATCCGCGTGATCGTGTTGTTTCCCTTTGACGAAGTCAGCGTGAGCCAGCGCAAGCTGATGACGACACTGCGCGACAACGTCCGCACCGTGGCGATCGCGGGAAAGTTCGACGACTGTCAGGCGATGGTGAAGCGCGCGTTCGCCGATCCGGAACTGGCGCATCTGCCGCTTTCATCCGCCAACTCGATCAACATTGGCCGGCTGCTGCCGCAAAGTGTTTACTACTTCTACGCCGCGTCGCGCCTGGCCCAGCCCGGCGAGCCGATCGTGTTCTCGGTGCCGAGCGGGAATTTTGGCGACATGATGGGTGCCGTCGTGGCGCGGGAGATGGGCTTGCCCGTGCGAAAGATTCTGGCCTCGGTCAATGACAACGACGCTTTCCCGTGTTTCCTCCAGACCGGCGTCTATGAGAAAATTTCGCCCTCCCGCAACTCGCTCTCGAACGCGATGAACGTCGGTCACCCCAGCAACCTCGCGCGACTCGTGGCTGTTTACGGCGGGCAGATGGACGAGACGGGCAAGATTCATCGCCAACCAGACCTCGCCGCGATGCGCCGGGATTTGTTCTCCAGTTCCATTTCCGACCAACGCACCCGCGAAACCATCCGGGAAGTTTGGGACCAATACCAATTGCTCCTCGAACCTCACGGCACCGTGGCGTGGCGCGGTTTCCTCGACTGGCAGGAGCATGAGCCGCTCAACGGCCTGCCCGCGGTGATTCTTGAAACCGCGAACCCGGCGAAGTTCCCGGAAGAAATCGAGAAGAACATGGGCTGGTCTCCGGACGTTCCGCCCGCGATGGCGGCGGCGATCCTGCAACCGGAAGATTTCGACCGCATGGATGCCGATTACGAAGGGTTCAAGGCATACCTGATCAAAACGCACGCGTAGGGGTCGGCAATTTTCAGTTCGCGCAGATTCTTCCGAACTGCGCCCGTTCGATCCACCCCTGCCCTTGCGCCGTCCGCACCAGGACGTAATCCCCGCGGACTCGCATGGCGCGCACCGGCTCACCCGCATTCAGTTTCACTTGCGATTCCGCTTCCGCCGTGGGCGTCAACCGCAAAGGCGCATCTTTCTTCAGGACAAAGCCAATCCGCGTTCGCGTCACGACGCCGACGTGGGCCGGCAGGCTCAGAAGAAACACGGCGAAACTCAGCGCCGCCACGCCCTGCTGCCAGTTCGCCCGCCGCCAGCGCAGCACGCCGGGCAAAACCGCCAGGCCGATGGCCAGCCACAACGCCAGCCCCGCGAGCCACGTCCACGCATTGGCCGGCAACCAGGTTGAAGCGCGCTCATACCAGGTCAGGTCCGGCGCTTCCACGCCCGTGAACTGACGGGCGTAGTCGAGGTTGGCCTTGGCCTGCGCATCAAAGGGACTGATCCACTGCACCTGCTCCCACGCCAGAATCGCCGGCCCGGGACGACCGCGTCGCCACTCGGTCAGGCCGAGGTTGAGCAAGGTTCCGCTGGCCGGTCTGCGCTCGGGGGCTTCGCGAAATGCTTTGGCCGCCTCGGCAAAGTGACCGGCTTGATACTCCGTCAGCCCACGGGCGAAAGAATCCTCCGTGGCACCGAGTGAAACCTGGCAATAGCCAAGCAGCAGGAGCGTGCAAAGAAAACTCAGCGCTTGTCTGAAAGATCGAACCTGGCGGCAAGGATGCCGCCAGAACCCGCGGACAGAGATGTCCGCGCTACACGGTAGCGCAGGCATCCGTGCCTGCGGGTTCACGGAGCGTCCGAGCTCCGTGTTCCTAGTTTTCAAACCGCCTCCCAGCGGCCACAGCGCTCTCACAACCGGGCCTCCATCTTCTCCAGAATTTTTTCCAAGTCGGCTCGCAATTCAAACAACGGCCCAGCGCTCTCGGGTTTGGCCGCGAAGGTCTGGTCCGCTTCGCGCGCGAAGAACAAACGAATCACTTCGCCCGTTCGCCCGCCCTGCTCGGCTCCGTCGAACAAACTCAAAACCTCGCTGCAAACCAGCGCCCGGGGCGCAGCCGGAAAATGCGGCGCGGCGGCGATTTGCAGCGCTGCCACGGCGCGGCGCACAAAGCCCGGAGCGTCGCCGCCGGCCGCCGCCTGTCGCAAGGCGCGTTTCTCCCGCCGCAAAGCGCGTCGGGCCAGTCGGCAGCGCACGATCTCAGGATGTGCCTCCAGAAAGCGCCGTCGGCGATCCCAATACCACAAGCCCCCAAACGCCAGCGCCGGCGCAAGTTGCACCAGTCCGAACCAAGCTTGAAGTTGCAGCGGCACCAGCGTGGCGACCGTCTTGCCGGGCGACGCGGCAAACTCGCTCAACGTGGCCTTGCGTTTCCTGGAAGGTTCGTCCGCCGACAAGTTCACCGGCTTCCAATCCGCCGGCAGATCACCGGCAACCACGCTCACGTCCACGGGTGGGATCGTTGCCTCCACATATTCGCCCTGGTCCGGATCGAAAAAGCGGAACGGAATGGCTGGCGTCTGGCGGATTTCTTCGGACATCGGAATCATCGCATACGCGAAGGCCGCGGAAGAATTCAGCATCACCAACGGCGTGGCGGGTGGTGCGGGTTCGGTTGGCGTCGGCGGGAAAATCTGCCAACCCGGAACGCGCGGCGGCGGCGGCGGCGTGAACCGTGCGAAACCATCCCGGCTGCGGAATGTGACCCGCAACGTGGCCACATCACCGATGCGCAACGAGTTGGTGTTGAGTTGCGGTCGCTCAACCGAGAGCTTGCCGATGAAACCCGTGAAGCCCTTCGCCGTGCCTTCCGGCGGCAACGGCTGGACATTGATGGTCACGGGTTCGGAATCGAGCAGGACTTGGCGGGATTGAGCCGCGAACGCGCTGGTAATTCCCCGCAGCACCACCGGCCCCAGAAATTGCCGGCCCGCCGTGAAAGCCTGCACAGACAGTGTCTGCGGCCCGGTCGCCAGAGGCATGATGCTGGACTCGATTACCGATGCCTGCACCCGGCGCCCGTGGAGCAAGATGGTTTCGACCTTCTGGTAGTAAATCACTTTGTCCTCCTGGAAGCCGTCGCCGTTGAACTGCAACTGGGTCAGCGTCTCGACGACATTCGAGATGGTGGCCGGCGTCAGCACCCGCACCCGCAAGGATTCCCCCACGAACAAGTTGGTGCGCAGCGGTTGCAACACGAGCTGGCGGGCGTATTCCGCATCCTCGACCGGTCCCGCAACGACCTGCAAACTCGCTTCCGGCACGGTGACCGGCTTGCCATAGACTTCAATCGTGAAGGCGGGAATCCGGTAGAATCCGGGCCGCTCGGCCGTCAGATGAAAATTGAGCGTCGTCTGCGGACGGATCGTGGTCCCCATGGCCTCTTGAACCTGGCCTCGCGCCGCCAGCGTCATTTTCAATCCCTCCGGCAACGGCATCTGCCGGGGCCACTGAACCGAGACATCCAAGGCATTGAGCGTGACCCGATAAATGGCCTTCTGGCCAACAGTCAAAAATCCCGGATCACATTCCGTCTTCGCCGTCACGGGTGAGATCACGTCCACGGGCAACTGCGATTGCATGAGTTGCATCAACAGGTCTCCCGGTGGGGCGCCAGGTTGCTGCGCGCCCGCAATCAAAGTCGAACAAGCAAGCGCGAGAAGAAGCAACACACTGCGGAATCCTGCGCCTAGCTGACAAAACCAAGAGCCGCCCGAAAGCTCCTTCCCACGAAACGGAGCGCCGGCCTCCGACACGGCTCGTTGGTAAGGACCCGCTTGAAACCCGCCGTGCCGGAGGCCGGCGCTCCAATCTTGCGGTTCATGGCTCTGCTGCGCGTCCAATGTTGGAGGTCGAAGCTGCCCATGAACCGCGTAGTGGAACAGCACATCTCGGTTCATGGCCCCGCTGCGCTTCAAAAGTTCGAGGTCGAAGCTGCCCAAAAAAGCGGCCACCGACCGACGCCTCGGCCCGCACAGTTCACGCACCGATTGAATCGGCGACCAAGTGGAGCGCCGGTCTGTGACCGGCTTTGCGCTTTTGCCGCCACGCTCAGTTTCGTCGGTTCGCTCATTTCAGTCAGCGCTCTCCACCCTGCGATTCAATGCGATCACAGACCGGCGCCCCGGCGAAAGCTTGTGCAATCTGAGGTCCTTTCGAAACCCCGCCCGCTCCGGGTGACGGGCCTGGAAACGCACATTTTCGTCTGAAGTCTTGTAGGCCGCGTGCCCTCACGCGGCGTTTGGGTGTGGTTTGAAAGAGGCGCATTGTCAGTCAGCCTCGCGCGAAAAACATCGGTCGCCGGCCTGAACTATTTTTCCCACTGAAAAATTTTCCTTAAGTTGTTTCCATTTCCTTCCGATGCGTTGTCAGAAACGAAGCCTGCGGCCCGCAGCAGTGCGGACTTGGATCACTTTGCCGCCGCTTCGACGGACCATTGCGCAGCGTCCCATTTCAAGCTCTGCGCCCAGCGTAAGAATCGAAGTCCATGTCAACCTCAACGCTTGAACCTGTTTCGGTCGGGGTCGGCCAGAGTCTGGCTGGCTAATACCTCACCTTCATCCTCGGCGGCGAGTCTTACGCCATTCCGGTCCTCAAAGTTCGCGAGATCATCCGGTTGACGAACATCACGACCGGGCCGCAGATGCCCGCTTACATTCGCGGCGTCATCAACCTGCGCGGGAAGATTAGTCCCGTGAGGGATCTGCGCCTGCGCTTCGGATTCGCCGCCGCCGCCAGCGCGGAACAGAATTGCATCGTGGTCGTCCAGGTCAAG
>CAIKLQ010000791.1 GCA_903828255.1 uncultured Verrucomicrobiota bacterium | reverse complement strand
TAGCCGATGTCCGTGTGCGTGTGCTGGGTGAGATAAACGGTCCACTTGCGCGGCGGTTTCACCGTGAGCGGGCCAAACTCCCGCTGCCCCGCCGCCGACTCAATGCGCACTGTCACCGGCGCCGCGGCGGTGAGCAACGGCACGGTGAAGTCCACGGTTTGTTTTCCGGAGCCCAGTTCCACAAGGGTTTGGGTCTGCGGTCCCGGCCACGCGCTGGACGTCAGGCGCACGGTCACGTTGGAAAGGCCGGTGGATTCAATCGTGGCGACGAGCAGATTGCGCTCGCCCTCCGCCGTCTTGGTCACAAGCGGCGAAACCGCCAGGCTCACCGATTCAACTCCTGCTTTGACTGGCTCCGCCGGCGACTGGGCGCGGACGTTGCCAGCGCCGGCGATCAGAAAACAGAGCAGGGTGGCGAGTCCGTGCGAAGCAGGGCAGGGGATTGAAACCGATGCGGAGAATTGAATTGCGTTCATCTTCATGGGGAGATATTTATGCGCCTAGCTCTTTCGAGCAAGGCTGAATTGACTACCTATGCGACCGCGAAATGTGCGGGTTCCCGTTGAGTGACCAGCGCAGCCGTCACGGCGGGGGTGGCGATCTCGACCGCGACGCGTTGGCCCAGCTTCAGTGGTGTGGCGTTGGTCAGGGCGATCTTCACGCGCAAGACGCGCACGTCCACGGGACGCGAGGGGTCGCGGGGTTGCAGGCCTTTTTCAACCACGCCGTCCGGGACTTCTTCCACGATTCCATTCCAGGATTTGGCGGGGAACCCTTCGGCGGTGATCCGGACCCGCGCGCCGTTCTGCACCCGCCCGGCGTCGTATTCGTCCACCTCGGCCTCGATGCGAACCCGGTTCAAATCAGCAAGGGTCGCCAGCGCGGTGTGCGCGTTGATGCCTTCGCCGGGTTCAACGTGACGCCGTAGCACGGTGTCCTTGAACGGCGCGAGAATCCGGGTCTTGGCGATTTCCGCTTCGATCCGGGTGATGGTGGCCAGCGCCGAGGAGCGGCGGGCGCGCACCACGTCGAGATCGCGCTGGGTGCGCTCGCTGTCTTCCGCGCTGAACCGCAAGGATGGATTACGTTCGAGCGGTTTGGGAAAAATCAGCAGCTCAGGGCAAAATGCGCGTGCCCGTTTCCCCATCGAGAGCCAAGGAAAGCTTGGCAGGGCAGGTGATGACCGCAGCGTGTCCGCCGCCTTGAATGAAATGCACGCAGGCTTCGATTTTCGGCAACATGGACCCCGCCGCAAAATGCCCGGCAGCGGCGTAATTCTGAGCCTCAGCCACGGTCATCGAGTCGAGTTCCTGTTGCTCCGGCGTGCCGAAGTTTCGGCACACTTTTTCAACCTAAGTCGAAATCACCAGCAGGTCCGCACCGATTTGCCGGGCCAGCACGGCGGAGGCGAGGTCCTTGTCAATCACTGCCGGCACGCCGGTCAACATGCCTTGTGCATCCGCCACGACCGGAATGCCGCCGCCGCCCGCTGCCACGACCACATAACCATCCTTCACCAGATGCCGCACGACTTCCGCTTCGATGATGCGCACCGGTTTCGGCGAAGCTACGACCCGTCGCCAGCCCCGCCCCGCGTCTTCCGCCATGGTCCATTGCTCGACCTGCATTCGCTCCGCGGCTTGTTCGCACGTGTAAAATTCCCCGATCGGTTTGGTCGGTTTCGTGAACGCCGGATCGTGCCGGTCCACCAGCGTTTGCGTGATGATGGTGGCCACCGAGTTTTTCAGTCCCCGCCGGCGGAACTCGTTTTCCAACGCCTGCTGTAATTGATACCCCAGCGCGCCCTGGGTGTCGGCCACGATCGAATCCAGCGGCACTCCATGCAGCCAGCCGCGTGAGTGTTCGCTGCGTAACAGAATGAAGCCTACCTGCGGCCCGTTGCCATGCGTAATCACGACGCGATAATGCCGCTCCAGCAAATCGGTGAGGTGCCGCACTGTCTCCACCACGGCGGCGTATTGGTCGGGGACGCTTTGATGTTTCGCGTCCTTGATGAGCGAATTCCCGCCAATGGCGATGACGATGGTTTTCATGCGTCGGCGTAGATTCTGTCAGCGGAAATCCGTTTGCCTGCCGCCTGAATGTCCTCAAATGTTTCCCACACCCCACCACTAACCACCGCGAAGCGGGGAGTGTCAATCGCAGACCCTGGCCACACCAAAAAAAGCAAAGCAATCGCCAATAGGTGCGTGTGGGCATTATTCCTTTGCGGTCAAGATACTACTGCCAACCACTGCGAGCGGCAGCGATATGAACAGAGCCGACGGTTCTCTTACCGACGCCCAATTCCGGGCGGAACTGGAGCGGTGTGTCTATTGCGAGGAGAAGCCTTGTCAGGAAGCCTGCCCCGCTCATTGCTCGCCCGCCGATTTCATCATGGCGGCGCGCGTCGGGGAGAAATCGGACCTGCGCCGGTCGGCCGCGATGATCATGGGCGCCAACCCGCTTGGCTGGGTGTGCGGGGTGGTTTGCCCGGATTACTTCTGCATGAAGGCGTGTTCGCGGCGGACGTTTGATCGGCCGATTGAAATTCCCGCCCTCCAAGCCACGGTCATGAAGAAGGGCTACGAGGTTGGGATGACAAAATTCCAGCGCGCTGAATCGAATGGCAAAGCCGTCGCCATCATCGGTGCCGGGCCGGCGGGTTTGGGTGCGGCAAGTGTGCTGGCGCAACGCGGTTACAAGGTCACGATTCACGAACAGCAGGAGCGCAGCGGTGGCGCAATGAATCTCATTCCCGACTTCCGATTGCACAAACAAGTCGTGCGCGCGGACCTCGCGTTTCTCAAGGGCCTTGGCGATGTCGATTTCAAACACGGCCAGACCGTGACTAACCCCGAAGAATTGCTCGCAACGCACGCTGCGGTGGTTGTTTGCGCCGGCGTGAGTGAACCGCTCAAGCTGAACATTCCCGGCGAGGAACTCGCGCTGCCGTGGCAGGCGTTTCTGGAAAACCAGAAGCAGCTCAAACTCAAAGGCAAGCAAGTCGCGGTGCTCGGTGGCGGGGCGGTCGCGGCGGATTGCGCGACCACGGCCAAACGACTTGGCGCGGCGTCCGTTGAATTGGTGTATCGCCGCCGACAGCAAGACATGCCGCTGACGCAGTATGAGCGCGACCTGCTGCTGGAACACGGCGTCGAGATCACCAGTTGCGCCAAGCCCCTGGCCGTCGTTCACCAAGGGAAACGAGTGAGCGGGCTTCGTATCGCACGGATGAGGTTGCCTGCTGGCAAAGCGTCGCGACCGGAGAATTTCGTCGTCAGCAAAATCGAATCGCCGGTTTTCCGCGAGTTCGCCGTCGTGGTGTCCGCCATCGGCAGCAAGCCCAAGCTGCCGTTCACCAAAGCCAAGGGAATTTTCTACGCCGGCGACATGGTGCTCGGCGCGGCGACCGTGGTGGAATCCGTTGCCAGCGGCAAGAATGCGGCGCTGGAAGCCGACGCATTCATTCGCGGCGAGGCGCGACCCAAGTTCAAGAACCGGGCGAAGAGCCGCGTCATCCTCGCCGGAGTGCCGCTCCGTCCCGTGCCGCTCGACGCGGATTACTTTGGCCGCAAAATCCGCTCGCCGTTCCTACTCTCTGCCGCGCCGCACACCGATGGCTACGGGCAAATGCGCAAGGCCTACGAGTGTGATTGGTCCGGTGGTGTGATGAAAACCGCGTTCGACAATGTTCCGATTCACATTCCCGCCGGGTACATGTTCGCGCTCACGCGCTCGACTTACGGCAATTGCGACAACGTGTCCGGCCATCCGCTCGACCGCGTCTGTCGCGAAGTCGCGCGACTCGTGAAGGAATTCCCCGACCGCCTGACGCTCGCTTCCACCGGCGGTCCGGTCACTGGTCGCGACGAGGAGGACAAGCGCGTCTGGCAATCCAACACCCGCAAGTTACAAAACGCCGGCGCGATGGGCGTGGAATACAGCCTCTCCTGTCCGCAAGGCGGCGACGGCACGGCCGGGGATCTCGTTTCCCAGAACGCCACGTTGACCGCAAAGATTACGGAATGGGTCATGGAAGCCAGCGACGACGACAGCCCGAAATTGTTCAAGCTTACCGCCGCCGTCACAGCGATTCAGCCGATCATTAAGGCCATGCAAGAAGTCTTCGCACGTTACCCGAACAAGAAAGCCGGGGTGACGCTGGCGAATAGTTTTCCGGCGCTCGCGTTTCGCAAAGCGCCCAACCGCCGCTGGGAGGAAGGCGTCGTCATCGGCATGTCCGGAGAAGGCGTGTTGCCGATCAGCAATCTCACACTCGCCAAAGTTTCCAGCACCGGGATCCCCGTTTCCGGCAACGGTGGCGCGATGACCTACAAGGACGCTGCGAGCTTCCTCGCGCTCGGCGCCCAGACCGTCCAGTTCTGCACCGCCGTGATGAAGTATGGCCTCGGCTACGTGGACGAACTTCATTCCGGCCTGAGCTATCTGATGGAAGAGCTCGGCTTCCGATCGGTGAAGGAACTGATCGGCTCGGCGCTACCCAATCCGATCACCGACTTCGGCGCGCTGTCACCCACGAAGAAGCTTCCGCAAGTCGTCGCTGCGCTCTGCCAGCATTGCGGCAACTGCGCGCGCTGTCCGTATCAGGCCATCGAGTTGAACAGCCGCGGCATTCCGACGTTTGATGCGAGTCACTGCGTCGGCTGTTCGCTGTGCGTGCAAAAATGTTTCGCCAGCGCAATCTCCATGCGCGGTCGCACTCCGCACGAATTGGCCGCGCTGAAAGAACGCTGAACTCATGCCCAACTCTTTGCTCATCGAAAATGGAACGGTGCTGACCTTGGGAAAAAACTCCAAAGTGCTCGCTGGCCAGTCGGTGCTGATCAAGGACGGCCTGATCGCGAAGGTCGCGCCGAAGAAAGCGATTAATAACTTTCGCGGCCAACGAATGGATGCGACCGGCAAGGTCGTTCTGCCCGGCTTTATCAATGCGCATACGCATTTCTACAGCAGCTTCGCGCGCGGGTTGACCAAGGCAAAGCCCGCTAAAGACTTCAACCAAGTGCTCAAGAACCTATGGTGGCGGCTGGATTCCGCGCTGACCGCCGAGGATTGTTACTACAGCGCGCTGATTGCCTTGCTCGGCTCGGTGCGCCACGGCACGACGGCGCTGGTTGATCATCATGCCAGCCCGCAAGCGGTGCCCGGCTCGCTCGCCGCAATTGCGCGCGCCGTGCGGGAAACCGGCTTGCGCGCCTGCCTTTGCTACGAGCTTTCGGATCGCGACGGCGCGGCTATCGCGAAACAGGGGCTGGCCGAAAACGCGTGGTTCATCCACCACTGCCAACAGCAGAAGGACGCGCGCGTGAAAGCGCTCTTCGGCCTGCACGCCTCGTTCACCATTTCCGATGCCACGATGGAAAAGGCTGCGGCCCTGGGCCACGAATTGCGCACCGGCTTTCACCTCCACGTTGCCGAGGCGCAGAGGGATCAGGATTGGGCGCTGCGGCACTCTGGCAAACGCGTTGTCGAACGGCTGAAGCAGTTTGAAATCCTTGGGCCACGTTCCATCGCCGCGCACTGCATCCACGTCAACCGGCGCGAAATGGATCTGCTCGCGGAGACACAGACCGCGGTAGTCCACAACCCGCAATCGAACATGAACAACGCCGTCGGCGTGGCGAACGTCATCGAACTGGTAAAGCGTGGTGTGCTCGTCGGCCTCGGCACGGACGCGATGACCACGAACATGCTCGAAGAATTGAGGGTCGCGCTGTGGGGGCAACATTTGCGCGCGGAGAATCCGTCCGGCGGCTTCGGCGAAGTGACGAGCGCGTTGTTCGCGAACAATCCCAAGATTGCCCAACGCATCTTTGGCTTGCGCTTCGGCGAGATTTGCGAAGGCGCCGCCGGAGACCTCGCCATTTTCGATTATGACCCACCGACGCCGCTGGATAACACCAACGTGTTGGGTCATGTCGTGTTCGGAATCTCGCAGGCCGAGGCGGACACCACAATCGTCGGCGGACGCGTGTTGATGGAGGACCGAAAGCTCACCTTGAACCTCGACGAGGCGCGCATTAACTCCCGCGCCCGCGAACTGGCGCGCAATTTATGGAAACGGATGTAACTATGAAGATCAGGAAGCAAGCAACGACCCCGATCACCTACGACCTGATCCGGAATCGCGCCAAGGCAATGGAGAAAGACACCGTGCGCTTTCTCTCCGACCTGATCCGGACCCAATCTTTTTCCTCCAAGGAAGAGAGCGTCATCGCCGTCATCAGAAAGGAGATGCAGGCCATCGGCTTCGATGGGATTCGCATTGACGGCCTGGGCAACATCATCGGCCGCGTCGGCAAGGGCAAACGCGTCATCGCCTTCGACGGCCATGTGGACACGGTTTATCCCGGCGACTTGTCGGCGTGGAAGTCTGATCCGTTCAAGCCGTTCGTGAAGGCCGGAAAAATTTGGGGGCGCGGCACGGTGGACCAGAAAGGTGGCGTCGCCACAATGATTCACGCCGGCAAACTTATCAAGGAACTCGGGCTGAACGACCAGTTCACGGTTCTGTTTACGGCCACGGTGATGGAGGAGGATTGCGACGGTCTGTGCTGGCAATACCTGCTGAACGTCGAGAAGTTAAAACCCGAACTCGTCGTCATCACCGAACCGACGAACATGAACATCTATCGCGGTCATCGCGGTCGCATGGAAATTCGGGTCGAGGTGAAGGGCAAGAGTTGTCACGGCTCTGCCCCGGAACGCGGCGACAATGCAATTTACAAAATTGCCCGCATCGCGCTTGAGATCGAAAAACTCAACATGCGGCTCAAAGGCGATCCGTTTCTCGGCAACGGCACGGTCACGATTTCGGAAGTGAAATCGTCGTCGCCGTCGCTGTGCGCGGTGGCCGACGGGGCCACCATTCACCTTGACCGCCGGCTTACCTTTGGCGAGACGAAAGCGAGCGCCATCGCCGAAGTAAAGGACGCCGCGAAGCGCGCCGGCTATCCCGACGCAAAAGTCTTTGTGCTCACTTACGAAGAAGCGGCTTACACCGGCAAAGTTTATCCCACCGAAAAATATTATCCGACCTGGGCACTCGAAGAGAATTCTCCTTATCTGACGAACGCCGTCGCCGCTTACGCCGGCGTGCTTGGCAAGCAGCCGTTCGTGGACAAGTGGACGTTCAGCACGAACGGCATCGCCACGATGGGCATGAAGGGCATTCCGACTTTCGGCCTCGGACCGGGGAACGAGATCTACGCCCACGCGGCAAATGAGGCGTGTCCGGTCGAGCACTTGAGCGGCGCGGTGGCGTTCTACGCGGCGCTCGTCGCGAAGCTGAATGGAAAAGTTTAGATGACCCGGTTCGTTTACCAATGCAGCAACTGTGGCCAGCGCTACCAGCGGGATGAGGTGCGTTACCTCTGTCCGTTGTGTTCGCGTGACTATCGCCCCGGCATTCCGCTTATTGGCGTGCTGTCAGCGCAATTCGACTACGGCGCGATTCGCGAAAAGTTCCGGAAGGAAAGGCCTGACTGGAATCTGTTCTCGGCGGTGGAGGAGAAATTCTTTCCGCCGATTCCCGTCGGGAACACGCCGTTCTTCAAATCTATTGCGCTCGGAAACGAACTCGGCTTCGCCAACGTCTGGCTTAAGAACGACGGGCTGAATCCCAGCGCGTCGCTCAAAGACCGAGCTTCGTTCCTAGTCGTGGCCGAGGCGAACCGGTTGAAGGAGAAAATCATTGTTGCTGCCTCCACTGGCAACGCGGCTAGCGCGCTCGCTGCGATCTGCGCCGCCGCTGGAAAGCGCTCGCTCATCTTTGTTCCCGAGAAAACGCCGAAGGCCAAGCTGGTGCAGATGATTCTCTACGGCGCGACGGTTGTCCCAGTGAGGGGCACGTATGATGCCGCGTTCCGGCTCTCGCTCGAATACACGGCCAAGCGCGGCGGGCTGAATCGCAACACCGCGTATCATCCGCTCACCATCGAGGGCAAGAAGACCGTTGGCCTGGAAATCTGGCAGCAGAACCACTGGCGCGTGCCGGACGCGATTCTTGTTCCCACGGGCGACGGCGTGATCATCAGCGGCGTCCACAAGGCGTTTTGTGACCTGAAGGCGGCAGGTTTGATTTCGCGGCTGCCCCGGCTCGTCTGCGTGCAGGCCGAGAAGTCCAACGCCATCCACCGCTATATCGAGTCCGGCAATTACGAAAACGCTGCGCACCCGGACACAATTGCGGATTCCATTTCCGTCTCGATTCCTTCAAACGCGCACATGGCCCGTCAGGCGATTCTCGAAAGCGGAGGTTTCTCCGTCACGGTGAGCGACGACGAAATTCTCGCAGGCCAACGAACGCTGGCTACGAAGACTGGCGTGTTCGCCGAGCCTGCCAGCTCCGCGGTTGTCGCCGCGTTGAAAAAGTTGCCCGGTTCAAAGCGGCTCGGGTGCAAGGAGCAAGTCGTCCTGCTCATTACTGGTCAGGGATTGAAGGACGTCGAAGCGGCGATGCGCGGAATTGATTTGCCGAATGCGATTGAGCCGACACTTGCGGCAGTCGAGGTCGCGCTCAAGGCCAGAGCAAAGAAAGGAGCGCGCTGATGTCGCAGCCGGAAACCAAATGCTGGCGCAATGACGCATACGCCAAGGTCACGGGCAAGGCGAAGTTCACGGACGACCTCAAGTTCGCCAACGTGCTCCACGCCGCGCCGGCGTATTCCGATTGCGTTCACGCGCGCATCGTCTCGATTGACACCAGTGCCGCCGAGAAAGTTTCCGGCGTGGTTCGCGTGCTGACGGCTAAGGATGTGCCAGGCGAGAATCGTTTCGGCCAGATCATCCGCGACTACCGCATCTTTGCCGACGACAAGATTCGTTACCACGGCGATGTCGTCGCCATCGTCGTCGCGGAGACGCGCGCGATCGCGATTCACGCGGCGCAGTTGGTGAAGGTGAACGCCGAACCGCTGCCCGCCGTGCTGGATCCCGAAGCGGCGATGTTGCCGGACGCACCGCTCGTGCATGAACATCACGGCTCGAACATCGTCAACACGCACGTCGTCCGACGTGGCAATGTTGACGATGGTTTCAAACAGGCTGATTTCGTCATCGAGGAAAAATTTCAGACGCAGACCATCGAGCACGCCTACATGGAGACCGAGGCGGCGGTTTGCGTGCCGCGTTCCACGGATGGCGTCCTCGAGGTTTACGGCAGCATGCAGCATCCGTTCAGCACGCGGCGGTTTGTGGCGGCGTGCCTGGGCGTGGCTCTTTCGGAAATCGAAGTCATCGGCACGCCGATGGGCGGCGGTTTCGGCGGCAAGGACGACACGGCGGCGATCGTTTGTGCGCGGGCGGCGCTCGCGGCGAAGCTGCTCGGTCGCCCGGTGAAGATGGTCTATCGCCGCGATTGGTCCATGCGAGAGAGTTACAAGCGCCATCCATATCGCGTGCATTACAAAATGGGCCTGACCAAGGCGGGGCGCATCACGGCGGTGCAATGCCGCATCGTCGCGGACGGCGGCGCGTATTGCTCAGTCACACCGTGGGTCACATGGCGCTCGACCGTCCAATGCTGCGGGCCATACGTCGTCGAGAATGTCCACTGCGACACGTTCGGCGTTTACACCAACAACGTCGTCGCTGGGGCGATGCGCGGGTTCGGCTCGCCGCAGATGAATTTCGTCATTGAGCAAATGGTCGAGATTGCGGCGCGGCGGGTTGGCATTTCGGGAATTGAATTCCGCCGCCGCAACCTGGTGCGACAGGGCAGCATCACCATCACCGGCCAAAAGCTCGACGGCCACAAAGTCGCGATGGCGCAGGCGCTCGATACCGTCCTGCGCGAAATTGATTACGAAAAGAAACTGGCGCGTTGCTCGCACGGGCAGTCAAAACTCCGTAGCAGCCGACGTGAGGAGGCTCAAACTGAAACGGCGCAAGCTCAGAGCCTCCTTACGTCGGCTGCTGCGATTCAGGACGACGAGCTTTACGGTATCGGCGTGGCGATGAGTTATCGCGGTGTGAGCCTCGGCGCGGAGGGCGTGGATTTTTGCGCAGCTATCATCAACGCGCAGGCCGATGGCTCAATCTTTCTCGAAACGGGTATTCACGAGAACGGGCAAGGCTCGGAATCGGCGATGTCGCTTATCTGCGCGGAGGAACTGGGTGTGGACTTGAAGCGCATCCGCTACCGGCGCTCTTCGACCTCGAACATTCCCGACAGCGGCACGACGGTCGCGTCGCGTGGCACGATCATGGGCGGCGGTGCGGTGACGCTCGCGGCGCGCGAGTTAAAGATGAAAATTGCCGAAGCTTTTTGCGCGAAGCTGGGCTGCCCGATGGACGAAGTGCGGTTCAAAGACAATTTCATCTGTGGGCGTTCGGACACCGAGCGCATCGCCTTTGACGATGCGATGCGGCAGATGTGGCAGATGCAGAACTTTCCATTTGCGCTCGGCACATTCAAAGCGCCGCGCGTGAGTTGGGAGGAGCATACCGGCCAGGGCGACGCCTATTTCACCTGGGTTTATGGCTGCCAAGCGGTCGAGCTCACGGTGAACAAAAATTCTGGCAAGGTGAGGTTGCTCAACGCCGTCGCCGCGCACGACGTGGGGCGCGCGGTGAATCCGGAGATGGTGCGCGGACAAATTTACGGCGGTATGGCGATGAGCGCGGGCTACGCGTTGCACGAGGAAGTGAAAGCGCCCGGCGGCATGATGACCACGCTCAACCTGAACACGTATCGCATCCCGCGCTCGCTGGATTTGCCGGAGATGAAGGTGATCATCATCGAGAATCCCGATCCGCTTTCGCCAACCGGAGCGAAAGCCATTGGCGAGCCGGCGAATGAGATTCTCGCCCCGGCGATTGCCAACGCGATTTTCAATGCGACCGGTCAGCGGCATTGCTCACTGCCGATCCGCTTGGGCGCATTGCCTGAACCGGTAGCTTGTGAGGAGGGATGCAAATGAAACTCTTCGTCAACGGCAAGGAAGTCGAAGTTCCCACAAGTGCGATGGAAAAGCGCATCGTCGAGTTCCTGCGCGAAGACCTTGATCTGACCGGCGCGAAGAACGCCTGCGACGTCGGCGCGTGCGGCGCTTGCACCATTCTCGTGAACGACGAGCCAAGCCGGATTTGCATCAAGCTCGTCAAGGATTTCGGTGGCCAGCGGATTCTGACCATCGAAGGGATGGCTGCGCCTGATGGCACGCTGCATCCGCTGCAACAGGCATTCCTAGATTGCGGCGCGATCCAATGTGGCTACTGCACGCCCGGCATGGTGCTGACGGCCCACGCGTTCCTGCTGAAAACCCCGCATCCGACGCGCGCCCAGATTCGCCACGCGATTGTCAAGAACCTCTGCCGCTGCACCGGCTACCAACAGATCATTGACGCGGTGGAGAAGGCTGCGCCGCATTACCACCGCGAGGAGCGCCGTCTTCAGGCCGCATCAACGTCCGAGAAACCAGCACATGAAGACACTGAAGAAACAACTGGATGAACTGAAACAGCTCAAATTCAACAGCTATAACAAAGATTTCCTGCTGACCTGGGAAAAGTCCGAGCAGGAACTGCGGGCGGTAGTTGCGCTCGCTGAGCTGTTTTCCGAGATGCAAAAAGCCGGCAAGTCGTTCCGCACGTTCGACACGGGACTGGCGATTTCCATTTTCCGCGACAACTCGACGCGCACACGCTTCAGCTTTGCTTCGGCGGCCAACGCGCTGGGCCTCGGCCTTGCGGATTTGGACGAGGAGAAGTCGCAGATTGCCCACGGCGAAACCGTGCGCGAGACGGCGAACATGATTTCGTTCATGGCCGAGGTCATCGGCATCCGCGACGACATGTATCTCGGCGAGGGCAACAAATACATGCGAGAAGTTTCCGCCGCCGTGCAGGAAGGTTTTGAGAAAGGCGTGCTGCATCAGCGGCCCAACGTGATCAATTTGCAGTGCGACATTGATCATCCCACGCAGGCGATGGCGGATCTGGTTCACTTGAAACAGCATTTTGGTTCGCTGGAAAATCTGCGCGGCAAAAAGATCGCGATGAGTTGGGCCTATTCGCCCAGTTATGGCAAGCCGTTGTCCGTGCCGCAGGGCATCATTGGCTTGATGACGCGGTTTGGCATGAACGTGACGCTCGCGCACCCGGAGGGCTACGGCTTGATCCCCGACGTCGTCGAGGTCGCGAAGAAAAACGCGGCGGCCAGCGGTGGGAGGTTTGAAATGGTGACGAGCATGGAGGAGTCGTTCTGCGGCGCGGACATTGTTTATCCGAAGTCATGGGCCGCTTATAGCGTGATGCAACGTCGCACGCCGCTGTTGCAGAGGGGCGATCATGCCGGCTTGAAAGCGTTGGAGAAGGAATGTTTGGCCAACAACGCGCGCTTCAAGAACTGGGAGTGCGCCGAACAGAAAATGAAGCTCACGCGCGGCGGCGCGGCGCTCTACATGCACTGCCTGCCGGCGGATATTTCAGGCGTAAGCTGCGCGCAGGGGGAGGTGTCGGCGGGGGTGTTCGAGAAATACCGGATCGCGACGTATCAAGAGGCGAGCTTCAAGCCGTTCGTGATTGCGGCCATGATTTATCTGGCGCGCGTGAAATCGCCGCTGGCCGCGCTCGGCAAACTGATCAAGTAATTTGTGAAAGGCTCTATGTCCAAAATCATCAAGCGGCTGCAACCGGAGGTCATCAAGCGAACGGCGGCGCGCTGCCGCGAGCGCGGCATCGTGCTGCCGACGTTTGCGCAATTGCGGAATCCCGAACTCATCCCGCCCGCCATCAAGCGGAAGCTCAAAGGCGTCGGGCTGTGGGACGTGAACCCGGTGAATCTTTTCCGCATCACATGGAAGAACGATGCGAAGACGGGACTCTACGGCGGCGTGAACTATGTGGAAATTCCCCACGCCATCAGCGGCGTGACGGCGCGCGTTATCGGGCTGGTCGGAAAGTATTTTCCGACAGGCGCGCACAAGGTCGGCGCGGCGTTTGGCTGTCTCGTGCCGCGACTCGTGAGCGGCGAGTTCGATCCGGAGAAGCACAAGGCGGCCTGGCCTTCGACGGGAAATTACTGTCGCGGCGGCGCGTTTGATTGCGCAGTGCTGGGCTGCACTTCCATCGCGATTTTGCCGCAGGGCATGTCGCGCGAGCGTTTCGCGTGGCTGAAGGAAATCGGCGCGGAAATCATCGCCACGCCCGGTTGCGAATCGAACGTGAAGGAGATTTACGACAAGTGCTGGGAATTGAAGCGCGACCCGACGAACGTCATCTTCAACCAGTTTGAGGAGTTCGGGAATCCGATCTGGCACTACAACGTAACCGGGCCGGCGATTGACGAGGTGTTTCAGGAACTTAGTGGCCCCGGCCTCTCGCCTGTGAGGTCCGACAGCAAAGCCAGAGGGACGCAAGAAACTCACAGGCGAGACGCCTGTGCCACTACTTTGCGCGCGGCGGCATTCGTGTCTGCGACCGGGTCGGCAGGCACAATCGCGGCAGGCGATTACTTGAAGCAGCAGCACCCCGCGCTCAAGATTGTCGCGACTGAGGCCCTACAATGCCCGACGTTGCTCATGAACGGCTTCGGCGACCACCGCATTGAAGGCATCGGCGACAAGCACATCCCCTGGGTTCACAACGTCCGCAACACTGACGCCGTCGCTGCGGTGGATGACGAGGATTGCATGAGAATCTTGCGCCTGTTCAATGAGCCCGCTGGACGCAAGCATCTAGTGAGGTTAGGCGTTAAGGAGAAGGAGTTGGAATTGCTGCCACTGCTCGGCATCTCCGGCATCTGCAACCTCCTCGCAGCTATCAAGACCGCGAAGTATTTTGAACTCACCGCGCGCGACGTGATCTTCACCGTGTTCACCGATTCAACGGAGCTTTACGGCTCGCGGGTGGAAGAATTGAAACGAAAGCGCGGGGCATATCGAGCCCAAGACGCGATCGCCGACTTCGCCGGGCCGTTGGCGCACCAAGGCGTGGACTGCTTTAAGGAGTTGACCTTTCCCGAACGGAAGGCAGTTCACAACCTGAAGTATTATACCTGGGTTGAGCAACAAGGTAAAACCTCCGAGGAACTTAATGCCCAATGGAATCCGGATTACTGGTGCGAGCTATTCGAAGACGAGGTCGCGTATTTTGACAAGCTGATCATCGGGTTTAACGCACAGGTGGAATTGCCCTGTTGACACTGTCTCCGACTGGCCCATGCAGGTGAAGCTCGACTGAACCGGCCCGGAATGAACGAAGAAAACGCACGCACTTGCTCCGGCTGCTGGGGTTATGGGTGACCGCCACGCGGCTTTACGCCGCCCTCGGGCGCAGCAAGTCACCTGCGTTTGGCGGTTTGGTTAAGTTCAGGCCGCGAAACTCCGCCCACCTTGCTGTGGTCGAGGACGACCACACTCTGGGACTCACCCACTTCTAATCCGAGTAGCCGAACGCCCGGCAATAGGGCGCCAACTTCGCCAGCACTGGGTCTAGCGCCGCCGCGTAACGCTCCCAACGTCCCACTGCGCGTTTATACACGGGCTGTGTCACGTCGTGGTAGGTCGGCGCGAAAAGAACTTTCCGCCGGGCTGTCTCGTGGTAGCGCGCCTGATCGGGATGCCAGGCGAGGCCGAGAAATTCCGTGGCCTTGCGGCCTTCCTCTGCCATGTTCATCACCACATCTTCGTAGCGCGTCTCGATCCAATCGAAGCCTCCCAGTTCCCGCATACGCCGCCAGACATCCATGAGGTCGGCGTAGTGTTTGGCGGTGCGCTCGAGGCTGAGGAAGTTCGCGTTGGTGGCGTTGAGCATGATGTTCAGGAAGAAGCAACTGATCACCACGTCGCGCGGATCGCGCAGGGCGATGATGACCTTCAACTCGGGAAACACCCGCAGCCAGACGTTGAGTGACATCGTGGGTGAAGGGTTCTTGTCCAGCAACACGCGCGCCGACGGTTCGCCCGGGATCTCACGTAGCAGACTCTTCACATAGCGCTGGCGCAGCTCCGCCAGCCGGGCTGCCGGAAGTGTGTCCAGCGTAGTCAGCGCCGCTGCGCTCCGCGTCGGCGAGAGGTTGATGTGGCTGGTGATTTCCTGGCCAAAGGCTACCGGTTCGTCGAACGCCAGGACGTCTGGGTGCGCGTCCAAAATCTGTTCCAGCAATGTGGTGCCGCTGCGGGGATGGCCGCCGAGAAAAGCGATTTGATAACGCTCCTTCGCGGCGGGCGCTTCCTGCCGCCAGCGCCGGATCATCTCGGGCGTCAAGACCGCCAGCAACTCGCGGCGCTGCCGGTCGCTTTCGTCATAGCTTTGCTCCAGCAGCTTTGTATCGGTGATCGTGCGGACTTGGGCCTTGGCTTCGATCAGCCAACGCATCGCCTCGTCATATTGACCCAACTGGTCCAACACCACCCCCAGCAGGTGGCGCGCGGCGTATTTCACGTAGGGATATTGCGGGCCATCCTTGATCAAATCGCGCAGTTCCGTCTCGGCCTGCGCATCCTTTTTCTGCCGATGCAGCAGGAACGCCCGGAAATATCGGACCTGATCGTCCCGGGGATGCTTGGCCCGGCAAGCCTCGACACATTCCCACGATTCGTCCAAGCGCCGCTCCTTCTCGAACCAGACGGCTAGGTTGATGCGGGCATCCACCATGTCCGGGGCCGCAGCCACGGCGCGCTGGTAACAGCTTCGGGCATCGTCCAATTGCCGCAGGTTTTGATATTGGTTTCCGATCATGCCAAGCAGCGAGGCATCGCGCGGGGCCAACTCCAGGGCGCGGCGATACGCCTGATTGGCCAACGTGAAATCCAACTCGCTGGACGCGGCATTCCCCAACTCGAACCAAAGCCCGGCGATCCCCGGGTGTCGGCGCACCAAGTCGCGATAACCAGAGAGCGCCGGTCCGGTTCGCCCGCCGAGCAGTTGCTCCTGCGCCTTTTGCCAGCGGGCGAGATCGCGGGGTGAACGCTGAAGTTTGATTTGGTCGTTTTGCATGCGTGGCAGGCTATCCGATAAGCAGCTCCCTTGTGCAAGTCAAACTGCAAGCGCACTCCCGCGACCCGCACGCCACAAACACCTTGGAGGCAGCGTATCATTCATGGTATTCGATGGGGGCAAAGAACCGGACCCGACATGGACCATCTTGATCAACTCGAAAGCCAGAGCGTGTACATCCTCCGCGAGGCGTTCAACAAATTCAACCGCCCCGCCATGCTCTGGAGCATCGGCAAGGATTCCACCGTGTTGCTGTGGCTGGCGCGCAAAGCGTTCTTCGGTCAGGTGCCCTTCCCGCTCGTCCATGTGGACACGACCTACAAAATCCCGTCCATGATCGAGTATCGTGACCAACTGTGCCGCGAATGGAAACTGCAACTCATCGTGGGGAAGAACGAAGCCGCGCTGGCCGCGGGTCGGACCTATCCGAAGGGCCAGGCCACGCGCGTGGAATGCTGCGGCACTCTGAAAAAGGACGCGCTCAAGGCTGTCTTGGACCAGCACCATTTCAACGGCGTGATCGTGGGCGGGCGCCGTGATGAGGCGTCCACACGCGCGAAGGAGCGTTATTTCAGCCCGCGCGACCAGCCCATGGAATGGAACGTCGCGGACCAGCCGCCGGAATTGTGGGATCAGTTCAAGACCGACTTCGAGCCGGGCACCCAGGTTCGCGTCCATCCGCTCTTGCACTGGACGGAGCTGAGCATCTGGGAGTACATCGAGCGTGAAAAAATCCCAGTCATCCCGCTCTACTTCGCCAACGAACGGGGCGAACGTTACCGCTCCCTGGACTGTTACCCGTGTACCTTCCCCATCAAATCCAACGCCCGATCGGTCCCGGAAATCATCGCGGAACTTCGACACAGCCGGACTGCCGAGCGCGCCGGTCGCACGCCGGACCAGGAAAGTGAAGATGCTTTCGAGAAGCGGCGGCGGGACGGATACCTGTGATGCCACCATGAGCACTGTCACCCCCACCGCAAGCGCGCTTACCGCCTCGCCGCAACTGAAGGTTGTCATCGTGGGCCATTTGGGCCACGGCAAGTCTACCTTTGTGGGCCGGCTGCTGCACGACACCGGCTCCCTGCCCGAGGGGAAGCTGGAGCAACTGCAGCGGGCCGCCGAGCACCGCGGCCCGCCCTTCGAGTGGGCCAACCTCCTGGACGCCCTGCCGGTCGAGCGCGACCAGAACATCCCCATTGACACCGCGGAGATCTGGTTCCGCACCGCCCAGCGCCAATACGTGCTTATGGACGCGCCCGGCCATATCGAGTTTCTCAAGAACATGGTCACCGGCGCCGCCCCGGCCGCAGCGGCGCTGTTGGTCATTGATGCGCACGAAGGCGTGCAGGAAAACTCGCGCCGCCACGGCTACCTGCTTCACCTCCTCGGCATCCGCCAGGTCACCGTGCTCGTGAACAAGATGGACCTGGAGAACTTCTCCCAGGCGCGCTTCAACCAGATCGAGGCCGGCTATCGTGCCTGGCTCCAGACCATCGGCCTCGAGCCAAAAGCGTTCATCCCCATCGCCGCCCGGCAGGGCGACAACCTCGCCACCCATAGCACGAACATGCCGTGGTGGACCGGCGCCACCGTGCTTGAAGCGCTCGATGACTTCAAAAATGTGGAGCCGCCGCTGAACCAGCCGCTCCGCTTTCCGATCCAGGATGTTTACCGCTTCGACAAGCGCCGCATCCTGGTCGGCCGGATCGAGAGCGGCCGCCTCAAGGTCGGGGACCGGCTCCTCTTCTCCCCCGGCAACAAGCTCGGCACGGTTAAATCCATCGAGCGGTGGAACGCCCCACCCGCCGCCGAGGCACCCGCCGGCGAAAGCATCGGCATCACCCTTACCGAACCGATTTTCGTCGAGCGGGGCGCGCTGGCCACCCTCGAAAGCGCCCCGCCCTACACCCTCCCACGCTTCCTGGCTCGCGTCTTCTGGCTCGGCCGGCAACCCTTCCAGAAAGGCCGGAAATACAAGCTCAAGCTCGCCACCCAGGAATCCGAGTGCCAGATAGACGAGGTGATCCGGGTCATTGACGCCCCCACGCTCCATGCGGTGGAGCGCGCGGGCGCCGAGGCGTTTGTGGGGCGGCACGAAGTGGCCGAACTCACGCTTAAAACCCAACGACCCATCGCCTTTGACGCCATCACCGAGATCGTGCCCACGGGACGGTTCGTAATTATGGATGGGTGCGCCGTCGCCGGCGGGGGCATCATCCTGGCGGACAACTATCCCCGCCGCACTTCCGACGCGCTGCACAAGAGCCAGAACATTTTCTGGACTCCCCCCAAGATCACGGCGCAACACCGCACCGAGCGCGCCGGCCATGCCGGCTCCGTCGTCTGGCTCACGGGGTTGTCCGGCGCCGGCAAGAGCACCATTGCCACGGAACTCGAACGCGAGCTATTCGCCCTGGGCAAGCACGTTTACGTGCTGGACGGCGACAATGTCCGCCACGGCTTGGGCGCCGACCTGGGCTTCTCGCCCGCCGACCGGCGCGAGAACATCCGGCGGATTGGCGAAGTCGCCAAACTGTTCGCCGACGCGGGCGTCATCTGCATCACCGCCTTCATTTCGCCCTACCATGCGGATCGGGAAGCCGTGCGGCGCGGTCTGCCGCCTGGTGGCTTCGTCGAGGTTTACGTCAACGCCCCGCTCGCAGTCTGCGAGCAGCGCGACGCCAAGGGCCTATACGCCAAAGCGCGCGCTGGAGAAATTCCCGCCTTCACGGGAGTTTCCGCACCCTACGAACCGCCCGTGCAACCCGAGCTCGAATTGCACACCGACCAGTTCACGGCGAATGAGTGCGTGAGGCAAATCCTGGAGTTCCTGCTGCAGCGGTGACCCGCTGAGCCGCGACTGAGGCGGGCACGCGCAACTAGCCCGGACTTGCGGCTAGGCACGGCTTCGCCAATGAAATAAAAAGCGGCCGGGAATTGCTTCCCGGCCGCGTGAGTTGCGCTCAAGGCAAGAACCGTCAATTGCCGATGCCGAAGAACTTCCTCGCCGCAGCGGGGGTCACGGTATAAGGCGAGGTCGCCGTTGGAACATTCGTGTAAGTGCCCGACGCCTCCGGGGCGGCCAACAAGTTCCCGGTGCCAGCGGGCCAGGCGAGGATCAGGTTGGCCCCAGACCGCGTGACCGTAATGATCGGCCGGTTCGCGGCGTGCGACTGGATTTCGGAGGCTGTAAGCACCCGGCTGTAGAGCACCACTTCAGACGCGGAGCCGTTCCAACTGAACGCGTTATCCGCCCGTGCCCCAACGGCAAATCCGCCACTGCTGCCCGGCAGGTACTTCGGAGTGGTGGTCGGAACTTGCGATCCTTCCAACACCCCATTGACGTAGAGCCGGGCGGTGGTGCCGTCCCAAGTCGCCGCCAAATGAGTCCAAGCCCCAATCGCCGGGGACGTCGTGCCCGCGATGTTGGCCGCGATAGATTGGTCCGTACCGTGATAGGTGCGGAAGTTCCAGTTGGTGGCCGCTTGGTAAAAGAGCCATCCAGCGCGCGGATTGCCAAAATCACCGCAGGAAAGTGGACAGTTAACTGATTCAATTGCGGGATTCACCCACCCTTCGACGGTGAAGATGGTGGGATTCAAATCCACCGAGTAGGGTGCCAAGGCATGACTGCCTGAGCCGCCATCGAAAGTTACGCCTGCCGTCCCAGGCAACGGGCCCGGCTGAGTTAAGCTGTAACCTCCATTGTAGGTCGCGTCGTGGCGGCCCCAAACATCGTCAGCCGTGATACCAGAGGCATCGTTCAAAGGCCAGTAGGCGAGCGGTCCAGCAACGGCAACGAGCGCACCATAGCCGGTCGGGGTGAGCACTCTCAGATGATTGGTCAAACTGCTGACGGAACCATAGTTGTTCGTTACGGTGACGGAATAGTCCGCCTCATCAGAAAGGCTGACCGGGTTCAAAGTCAAAGTTGGGCTGTCGGAACCGACGGGCGTAGTTCCATTCTTCTTCCATTGGTAGCGGAGTGTCGAGTCGCCCGCCGCCGTGATGGTGAAAATGGCACTGCCGCCGACATAGACGCTGTTGGTCGTCCCGGACAGGTCGGTGACCATGCTCGGGGGTACTGAGCCAACGACCACCTTTATCGTGCCATCTAAATCCAAATGATTTGTCCAGCCCAACCCATTGGAGAGCGCCGGCAGATTGAGGTTAGTGAATGTGCCACTGTAACCCCCGCTGGAGCTGAACAGGGTAAAGGTATCCCCGAGTACTAAAGTCGCTCCAACACTAGTTACCGTAAGCGTGCCATCGTAGTTTAGCGGATTGCCATCCAAGACTGTCAGCACGCTGCTGTTGGGGGCGGCGCCTTTGTTGATGGTCATCTTCAACTCACCACCGAGCACTGCATTGCTGACCGTCTGGCTGGTGCCGTTGAAATCCAGCGTGGCACCAACAAGAACCTTAAGTGCCGCATTCGCCCCGATGCAACCGTTAATACCGCAGATCGCGGAACCGACCCGGATACCAAGTCCCGAATTGGTTGACGTAGCGGGCGCGTTAAGCCGCACAGAACCGGTCCCGCGTTTGATAAGTCCGTAGGGGGCATCGCCGGATGCCTTGACATTCAACGGGCCGTTGATCACCAAGTCGCCGGTGGCGGTGTTTGCCCCGGCGTCAACCTGCACGGCCATTCCGTAGCCCCGGCTGATGATCTGGATATTCGCATCAAGGATCGAGCCCGAGGCAGCCGAACTGCATAAGAGGCCGGTGCCATTGATGTCGAATGTGCCCACCGCAGCGAGGCCAGAGCCATATTGGCGGATGGTGGTGGGGGCTCCGAGAACCTTGAGCAGGCCACTTACGTTATATTCCGTTCCTCCCTTGAGATACAGGCCGGTCGTCGCGGCGACGCCATCACCATACAACTCCATGCCGGTAGTGGCATAGCCGCCGCCGGTGCTGTAACCGATTTTCAGCGTGGCCCCATTGGTCACGATGTAAGGAGCGTCGCCGTTCTTCGCCAGCACTTCCAAGGTGCCGGCTTTGACAAAGATATTCGTACTGGTCAAGGCCCCAGCCAGCGTCACCTGACCGGCACCGGCCTTGACGAAGAGGTTCGCAATCGAAACCGGGACTACAATTCTGCCGGCGCTTGTCGCCGTGATGGCTGGGGATCCCAGCAGCGTGAGGGCCTGGCTGGAGCTGTTCGTGAGGGTGTAGTTGCCACCGTTAAACGTGATGGCGTTCGCCGTCATGCTGGCACCAAGCGTCACCGTGTAGGGACCGGCCCCGCCGGCTCCGAAGACCGCCGTATCGTCCGTCCACCAAGTGTCGTCACTGGAGCCATTCCACCAATGAGCTGGAGCAAAGGTCCAAGTTCCATTGCCATCCTGTGCGCCACCGGTTCCGGTATCGGCGTCCCACGTCACCGTTTGGGCCGGATGGGCGACGACAATCGTCACTGCGGCGACCGCGCTGGTAGCGGCCCCGTAGAGATTCGTCACGACCACATCGTACGTCCCAGCACTCGCGGCGGTGGCGCTAAGGTTGGTGTACGTTGGCGAGGTCGCACCGGGAATGGGAACCCCGTTCGTGCGCCATTGATAGGCCAGCGACGGAAGCCCGATTGCGCCCGCGCTGAGGCTGAAGGGATACCCTTGGACGAAAACACCGCCGACGGGTTCGCGGCTAACCACGGGCTTGTCCGTGATGATCAAGCCGCACAGCACTGATTTGCTGTCGATGGTTTCCGTGTCGCAGTTGATTTGCAAGGTGTCGTTGGTGAAGGTGCCGCTCGGGTCGCTCAGCGCGACTGTGCCCCCGGTGACGGCGCCGTCACTGGCGGGGTTCGCCCGGTAATACGCGATGTTGTAATCCGCGTGGGTGGTGGTGATTCCGTCGGTGAAACTCACCCCGTTAAAAGACGGGCCGGTGCTACGCGCGGCGGCGATCGTCTGCACCACAAACCCGTTTGGGTAGGTGGCGGCCAGACCCGTAAGGGAAACTACCGGGGAAACCCCACTATCCGATTCGAGATAACTCCAAGTGACCTCGTCGTTTCCTGCCGCGACCGTCTGTGGATTCCAGCCGGCGACTTGTTCGCCTATGCCCGTCTCCATGGCACCTGGGGCGGTAAATTGGGCCGTGACTGTTCCGTTGGTCACACTGACGTCCACGGGCGTCGGCGTCCACCAGGCAAAGACCCAGGGGGCGGCCCACCTTGCGGAGTCCACGCCAAAGGCCTTGGCGGTGACGGCAAAACCTGTCGTTTGATAGCCGAAACCGGCGCCGATGGGCGCCGGCGTGTCTCCAACCTGCCATTGGGCGAGACTGGTATTGTAATAATAGGACACTAGATGCAGGCCGACCGTGGTGCCGGCTTGGGCGGCACCGAGCATCAGTGCGGCGGCCGGCACGGCAAGGAGGCCTCGTTTAAGGGCGTTTGGGATTAAGTTTCGTTTCATGGTTTTGTTGCTGTGGTTTGTTTAGTTATGGGGCAATCCGTCATCGTTCCGATACCGTGGCCGAAAACGGCACGCGAGGTTCACCACCGCCGACCTTCAGCGATCCGCGAAACCCCAACGCTACGTTATTAAGCGACCCAAGCATCCAAACCAAGATTATGCACAACCGCCGCGACAAAACCACCCCCCAAAATTAGGTGGAAACCCGGTCCGCTCCACGTTTTCGATCCGGGCCGGGTTTCCATCACTGTCGCCGCTTCTCTCCAGAGACGCAGTAGCGCACCTTTCAACGGCGGGGGCGACAATGGCGGTTGGAGCATGGGCCGGCTCCGGAAGTGATCTTTCCGCAGGTGCATCTTCCCGGGGAGGTCCTGCAGCTAGATTGGACACACGCCAAAGAACTGGCGGTCAGCATTGCGGGTCATCCCTTGGATCATCTGCTCTGCCAGGTGGGGCTGCCGTATTCCAACTGGGGTTACATCACTAAAAATCTATCGGCCGGATGTCTCAAGCTATCCTGGCTCTATTCTCGCCCGGCGTGGCGAACTCGTGGAAGCCCAAGCCCGCGAAGTCTTGAAGGACATAATGAAGCGGGCCGACACGGGCGAGACGTTGCAATCCGTTTCCATCAAAACGCACTTCGACACTTGGCTGGCGAGCAAGTGCGGACGGAAGGCTAAAAGCACCGGGGAACGCTATGGCTTGGCCGTGGGCGAGTTTTTGGAGACGCTGGGCAATCGTGCCAGCAAAAACCTCACAAGCCTCTCCGCGGCGGACGTGCAGCGCTTTTTGGATTCCCGCACGGCCAAGGGACTTTCACCAGCCACGGTTCGCTTGGACGTGATAATTGTCCGCGGTGCATTGAACACGGCCCGCCGGCAAGGTTTGATTCCCACCAATCCCGCCGAAGCCGTGGAACTGCCCGAAGCTATCGGCATGGAGCGCGGCACGTTCACCCCGGCGGAAGTGAAGCTGCTCGTGGACACGGCGGACGGCGAATGGAAGCTCCTGATCCTGTTCGCCTACTTCACCGGGGCGCGGCTTTTTGATTGCTGTCGGATGCAATGGGACGGCGTGGACTTGGCCGCCGAAACCCTAACTTACCAGCAGGCCAAGACCGGCGCGAAAGTCACGTTGCCACTTCACCCGGACTTGCTGGCGCAGTTGAACAAGCTGGCGGGCAACGACAAGCCGGAAGTCTTCATCATGCCAACGCTCGCCGGGCAGCGGGGCAGCGGACGGCGCGGGCTTTCCGAAACCTTCAAGAAGCTCGTGCGGAAGGCGGGCTTGGATTTGCAGACCGTGAAAGGCGCAGGCAATCAAATGTTCTCCCGTCGCACGTTCCACGCCTTGCGCCACAGCTTCACGTCCGCGCTCGCCAATCAAAACGTGGCGGCGGAATTGCGGATGAAACTCACCGGTCACAAAACGGAACGCGAGCATCGCAAATACACGCATCACGAGTTGGACAATCTCCGCACGGCCATC
>CAIKLQ010000790.1 GCA_903828255.1 uncultured Verrucomicrobiota bacterium | reverse complement strand
TTTTATGCGCGCGGTGCGTTGCGTTCGAGCCATTCGCGCACGGCTTGCGCCACGATGTCCTGTTGGGTGAAGGGCCGCTCGCCGCGCAACTTGCGCTCCATCGCCACGCGCAGCAAGGCGGGCGGCAACTCAGCCGGCAGGCGCACCGTGATGGAAACCGGCCCGCGACGCTCCGCCGGCAGCGGCGATGAAACGAAGTTCGCCGGCGCAGGTGCGGTTGCTGGTAGCAATCCTTTGCCGGCATCCAGCGGACCGGCCTCGAAGGGCAAGGGTTCGGGTTTGGTTGTCGGCACCGGGACACTCCCCGCCGCAACGAAAGCGAGCGCCTCGGCCCCAAGGTTATTCGTTTGCAACGCTTGGCTCATCGTGCGTTTCGTGTTCATGCAGTGATAACTCCTCGAATAATCGTGAAAGCTCCTCCGTCGCGGCCAGGCCGCGCGGTCCCAGTCGCCAGACCAACGTCCCCTGCCCCACCGCGTCGGCATACGCCTGACGTAAGCGCAAACCGGACAGCACCGGCACGCCGAGCGTCGGCACCGCGGCCAGGAACTCCTGCGTCAACCGATACTGCACCTGCAATTTGTTCGGCACGAGGGCGGCCTGCGGCGGCCCGCCGCGAATCCGCTGGGCCTGCCCCACAACGCGAATCGCTTCCTGCACTGCGCGCAAGTCCAGCACCGACGGCCCGCACGGCAGCAGCGCCAGATGCGCCACGAGCAGCACGGCGCGCGTGACCTCTGACAATCCCGCCGGCCCGTCAATCACCAGCACGTCAAACTGCGCGGCCAACTGCGGCACTTGGTCCAGAATTTCATCCGGCGTTTGCAGGCGGAACAGCGCGATGTCCGGCGCCGCTTCGTGCAGCCACTGCGACGATGCTCCCTGTGCATCCGCGTCCACCAACGCCGTGCTCCGTCCCTGCCCGGCGCACCAAGCCGCCAAATGCACCGCGACCGTGGATTTGCCCACCCCGCCTTTCGAGTTTGTCAGTGCGATAATCCGCCCCATGTGTTCCCTCCCGTGGCTGCATCCTTGCAGCCTTGCTTGCTGACTAGCACGTTTGCCAGCAGTTCTGCAAGTAGGCTTGTCAGCCAGATGACAAGCTGCCCAGCAGGTTTGCAAGGATGTCCGCTTGCCTGCCTGTTTGCTGGCAAGCTGGCTGACAGGCCGGCTGATGGGGAAAAACTCCGGCTCACCGAGGGCGGGCCTGGCCACCGGGTCCCAGGCGCACGCTCCGGGCCGCGCTCAGGCGCGATGCCGCGCCGGCCCTCCGCGGCGCTACCCCGGTCGCCGACCCCGCCTCGGTTTTCAGTGACTGTGACCGTGATCCTTGCTCTGGTCCTTGGACTTCAATTGAGGCTTGGTTTGGCGGTGACCCTGGGAGCGGGTGGCCGGTTTCGCCACTTCTGTTTGCGCGTGCTGCTTCTGCTCCCATTGATGGCGCACCGCCTCGCGCACTTTGGTGACGTGCCGATGGTCCAGCGGACGCAGCCGGGTCAAACCTTGTTGCGTGCGTTGGCCCAATCGGCGCAACGCCCGTTTGGCCTTGGTGGCTTCGTCAGACATCGTTCACCTTCGCTTTCCGCGCGACAAGTTTTCGCGCCAGTTGCAGACACCGTTCCACCTGCATCCGCATCGCATCGGCGACTTGCCGTGGAGTTTTCCCATTTCGGGATACGTCAACTCCAAGGCAAACGCTTCCCGCACGTAATTGACCCAGGGCGGCCTGGCCGCGCCCAGCAACCCCAGCGCGTACTGCAATTCGTCTGCTTCCTCCGCGCCCGCGGCCTCGTCGCCCAGGGAGAGTTCCACTGTCAGATGCACCTTCTTCAAATCCAGACCCGAAGGAACTAGATGGGCGTGATGGCGGCGGCCCGCCGGTGGCGTGTGCGCCGGACTGGCCACCCCCGACCCGGTTTTGGCCTGCAAACCGGCCCCGCTGGTCTGCCCAGCGGAGCAACCGTACGGCCCTGGACCGGCCAGGGAAAAGAACTGAAAAAGGCTTGCATTACCCACTCGAAGGCCGATTCTTCGGCCAGAAATGAACGTGATAGAAAAGAAATTCTCCATAAACCGCGAAGCGTTCAGAAAGAAATTTCCGACCAATTACAACGCGCCGTGCATGATTAAACCTTGGCCGCTTGGCAAAACAGCCCGAGCACCGCTGTTTGACGACCACGACAGCGCTTGGCATCGTACCGCTCGATGCGCTGCGTGGGAGTCAGAACAGCAAGTGGAACGCTTTTGTTTATGAAACTTTTCGACCTCCTAAAACTTGAACTCCCGTCGCTCAAACCGGAGGAATGCAAAATTCATCTTGCGGTTTGGAATGGCCGAGACGACCCGTTGGATGTTTTTCTGTGCGGGGAATTTCCTGAGTGGCAAAACTGGCAGAGCCACAAGAATTTTGAGCGTCCGTATATCGTGTCGTTGATCAAGATGGGCGGCCCGTCCAAATGGCTTTTCGCCGGAGTTCACTCCACGCATGGATGCAGTGCCGTGGATGCGCAACAGGATCGGCCTTGGGATAAAACCAACCAATACCGCGCTACCGACGATTCCGCCGCTGTAACACAAGCCATCCGTTACGATACTAAAGAGTTAGCGGAATTTGCCGCGCTGACCGGTCGTCTAATCATTGAGTTTGTACGCGCGGGCCGTCAGTCTTACCTCAAGGCGGAGAATTGGGCAGAGCAATTGCAGGTGAGCGAGTTAAAGCCGCGACCTGTAGTTGTCGAAGAATTTCCCGGCTTTTCAAACATCCTCCTGCCGAAGTGGAAATTGGACATCATCGTGGCGCAAGAAATTGAGTCGTGGAAGTCAGCGCTGTCGAGTGTGGCCGGAGTGTATCTGATCACCGACACAAAAACCGGGCGGCATTACATCGGCAGCGCGTATGGCGCCGGTGGGATTTGGGGAAGGTGGAAGGCGTATTCGGAGGATGGACACGGGAATAACAAAAATCTAAGGAGACTGCTGCAAACGAAAGGGGCTGGTTACAGCACGCAATTCCAGTTTTCCATTTTGGAAACAGCGGATACCAGTGCGGGAGAGGACGATGTTCTGCAACGCGAGACGCATTGGAAAAATGTGCTTTGCAGCCGGGAAAGTCACGGCGGCTACAATGCCAACTGAATCCAAGAACAGACCATGAACCACCGCTCCACAGCCTCGTTCGGCAAACGGCAGGAATACATCGCCGTGGCAGAACTGCTACGCCGTAATTACGACGTTTACATGACGCTGGTGGATGATCAGCAGATTGATTGCGTAGTCCGTCAGGAAAAGGATGGAGAACTGCGTTATCTCGACCTTCAAATCAAGGCGCGTTCAAAGGACGCGAAACAGGCGACCACTTTCGCCGCCCTGACTGTGCGCAATCCACGCCCCAACTTCTGGTACATTTTTTACAGCGAGCGAGCGAGACTGTACTGGATCATGCCGTCATTGGATTTGGTGCGGTTGGCCAACATGAACAAGGGCGGGATAAACAAAGGCAAGTTTACTATCAAGCTGGCAAGCGAGACGAAAGCCGGATGGAAATCCCACCCGCAATTCAGCGCGTACGAAAACGCCTTCCCGAAACTGAACTGGACAGACTGAATGCAACTCCACGTTCCATTGGCGCAAGAGCAGGTGGATTGTGCGCGTGGGGTACATCTTAAACTCAAGCAGTGGCGTCTGGCGGAATCCGCGCTGGAGAAGCTCGCCGAACAATTCCCCGGCTTTACTCCCGAGGCGTGCCTGCTGAAGACAGTTACGGTCAACGAAATCTACGGCACCCAACTGTTCGCAACCGCACGCATGGCCCGACACGTTGAGACGATCTTTGCGGATGCCAACACGAGTCCTGTGGACGTTGACCTCGTTGAACGGATCGCCAAGCTGCCAACGAAGCTGGGCGATAAACAGCGACTGTCGGTGAGCTTTGCCTCGAAGTTCTGCCACTTCTTTGTCAACGCCGAGAGGTTCCCGATCTACGATGATGCGGCGCGGGACGCAATTAGGCTGCATCTGGGTGCGGATGCGTACCGCGTGAACAATGACAATCGTTACCGCGCATTTTGTGAGAATTTCCAGAGGCTGTGCAGGCTGGCGAAACTCAGATGCACAACCAAGGAATTGGATCAGTACCTCTGGCTGACCGGAATGTACATGCGATGGCGGAAGAATAATCCGCGAGTGAACGAAGAACTCAGAGGGCTGTTTCTACAGCGACCACCCGATGCCGAATTCGTCGCGATGCTCCCCGACCATCTGGCGGTAACAATACTGGATTGAGCGCTGGAGCGTTTACCTCTGTGGGTTGACACGTTGTTATGCAGATCAAAAAGAGTTCACGCCACTCGAAAATCGCTCGCGATTTTGGCGAGACACTCGTGCTGTACTGGCTTTCAAAGCATGGGTTCGAGTGCGCCAAGGTGGATCACACGGGTATTGATCTGATCGCTCTCAACCCGCACACGAAAGAGCGCATGGGAATCTCGGTCAAAAGCCGAACCCGAACCGAAGTATCAGAGAGAGATTCTGTGACTATACGGGCGAAAGAGTTCGACAAGATTTATGACGCCTCCAAGGCGTTTGGCTGCCAGCCTTTCTTTGCGATGGTCGTAGACGCTGGCGAAACTATCCGTGTGTTCATTACGTCCGTTGCGCACGCGTTAGAAATGCACCCACGGTCTTCGGCTGGTATGGACTGGAGGATGTCACCAGCGCATCTCGCCAAATACGCTCTCGACCCCGACGTGATGACCTTCGAGCTTCAAGTCAGAGATGGGCGATGGTGGCAGCCCGCGCGTTGATCCCGCTACACTGGCGGCCCTTGCCACTTGCTGCCCGTGTGAACAACTTTTTTGAAATAGTTTTCTGGGTGTAACCGGACGGCGAGCTAAAGTGTGAAGCGAAACATGAAACCAACCCATCGCGCCTTTATGTTCGATCCAGAAAAGACTTTCAAATCATTCCTGTACGGCCCCAATGGCCGGGACAACGGTTTCGCCAGCGCCGCCGCCTTAGCCGCTGCCAACAATCCCGGCAGAGGCTACAATCCACTGTTCATTTATGGCGGCGTCGGCCTCGGCAAAACCCATTTGCTCCACGCCATCGGCCAACACGTATTCCAAAACAACCCAAGTGCGCATGTGGCCTACCTGTCCGCCAAAGAACTAGCCGGCGAATTTGTTGACGCGATCCAAAACAGGCAACTTGCCCGATTCCGCGAGAAATACGTGCAAACGGATGTAATGTTGATTGACGACATTCAATTTCTGATCGGCAAGGAACGTCTTCAGGAAGAACTGTTTCACACCTTTCGCCTGCTCCACGAACAGCACAAACAGGTCGTGCTCGCGGGCAACGTCTCCCCCGGCGAAATCGAGCCCCTTGAACAACGCCTCGTAGCACGCTTTGAATTGGGTTTAGTGACCGGGTTGCAGCGGTCTGAGGTTCAAAGGCGTCTGCCGATTCCGAAACGCAAGACGCAGTTGCTGGGCGTCTAGCCGCTGGAGCGATGCTGCGTTATCTGGACGACCGCAGCCAAAGCCGTATGCGGTAGTCTGGAAAGGGGTTCTTGATTTTGGCACCTCGCGGCAGCACTCGCCTTGGCAGTGAACTGCTCGCCCCGTCCGAAAGCGGGGCTAAAGCCACGCGCACTCCAAACTCTTCGCGCCTGCCGGGCGTCTGCAAACCGCGCAAAGCGTCTGGATTTCCGCCTGCGTCAGACTTTGGCGCAACGTGTCGGGGCGTCCACCGGCGCTCCCGCCCGCATCACTGCGAGGTATCACGGCTTATGGGATTTGCTTTGGAGGTTTACGACGGGGTGTCCGGAAAGCTTTTGGCGTTTCCGGGCATCGGCAAAGAGGCGATGCACGTCGTGTCCACGCGCGGCGGACAATTGATCTTTGATGCGCCAGATTTCCTGAAGCACCAAATCGCCTCCGCCTTTAGCCGCCGGTTCTTTTAGTGTTTTGATCATATCATTCTCCCAGGAATTCTTCCGGCGTGTAAATCTCCGGAAGTTTGTGGCCTTGTGTTTCCACCAACCGCCGCAGCCGCCCGACGATGGCTGGATTTGCGATGTGCCGGCAGTTCCACGTCAGCAATATCTCCATGCCGTGAGTGCTGGCGAGGGCAATGTGCGCGGCGTCGCCGTCCGCATCGTCGGGAAGTAGGCCAGAGCGAAGAACCTCAGCGGCGAGCGATTCGGCGGCGGGTGTCAAGTCCAGCACCGCGATGCCAGCCACGAGTTCGAGCCGGCGTTGCGCCATGGCGCGTTCCCCGGCGGCAATTTCGTCGAGAACGACTTGCGAGGTGAAAAGCTCGTGTTTCTCGCGCTGAAAATCCCACCAGTCGCGGGTGAGTTGCTGGCGCGCGGCCTGGATGAGGTCACGAGCGGGCCGCGCCACAACGTAGCTTGGTATTGTGCTCTCGATGTAGATGCGCACGACCAGAGTTTAGGCCCATCGCTCGCGAATGGAAGCACGAACAGCAGCGGCAACATCCGCGCGCCGAGCCCATTGCGCGGCGCATTCTCGACGATGAGAAACATGCCTTCGGGGTGATTTCGTCGCTCGGGGCCAAGATGGTCAAGTTCGAGACGGTGGCGGCGCTCTGGCATTCCAATCCGACCGCGCGCCCCTTCCGCATTGAGGAATTCCTCGCCAAGCCCGGCGTGCTGGTGCTGGGGGACGACCCGGCCCTGCGCGACAGCCTGTGGCCCATCAACGCGCTGCTGCTCAAAGCGCTGTCCCAGGAAATTCTGCGGCGACCAAACTGCTCCTATCCGCGTCACTGGTTTGTGCTCGATGAATTTCCAGCGATGGAGAAGGTGGATTGCCTGCCCGACTTGCTCCGGCGAGGCCGGTCCAAGGGCGCGTCAGTGTTGCTCGGAATGCAAAGTCTCGAAGCCATCAGCGAGGTGCATGGCAAGAACGCGGCCGAGGGCATGTTGAGCGAATGCGCTTACAAAACGTTTGTGCACCTCGGCGGGCCGGGGACGGCGGACTGGGCGGAGCGCTTTTTTGGCAAGG
>CAIKLQ010000789.1 GCA_903828255.1 uncultured Verrucomicrobiota bacterium | reverse complement strand
GGCCCCGCCCCAGTTGGAGAGAGTGTTGCCGGTGCCGGAGGCCGCGCCGCCGATGTCGTTGCCGACATCCATGTTCGCCGCCGTGGCGGAGCCGACGAACGCGATCCCAAAGTTGACGTTGCTGATGGTGTTCCCATAGACCTTGTTCCCGCTGTTCGGACCGGTCGTGCTGTTGGCGATGGCTTCGGAGGATTCCGGCACGGTGGCGCTGTGCTGGTTATTGCAGTAGATGCCGAAGGTATTGGCGTAGGTCCGGGTCAGTCTGATCGTATTGTTCTGGATGGTGTTATTCTGCGCGCCGTCCGTCGTGGAGACATGCAACAACGCCACGCCCCATTCGGTCATGGTGTTCGCTGCGGGGGTGGCGATGGTGTTCAGCGAGTACTCCTGCATGGTGAACCCACTGAGGGTGATCCAGTCCGCGCCGACCAGTTTGAAAATGGCGTCGGTCGTCGAACCCGCCGTCAGGCTGGCATTGGCCGTGATGGTGTTGCCATTGCCGATGATCGCAACCGGGTTGCCCGCACTGCTGGACGACAGGACCAGCGACCCCGTGCCGCCGATCACGTAACCGCCGGCCGGGGCGGTTTCCGGATGCACGGCCAGCAAGTTCAGCGTGACGCCGCCCGCGGCCACCCCTTGGGTATTCAGGTCGGTGATGGCGAGGGCCAGGGTGGCATAAGCGCCGGGGATATTTTTCGTGCCGGAGAGCGGGGTGGCGCGGGCGGGAAGCGCGAGCAGCAAGGCGGCGGTGAGGGCGAGGAGGAGGAGTTTGGTTTTCATGTGTTTAAATTGTTTTGATGGTTGGGTGTCCGGAACTTTGTTTTCAGAAGCATTCGGGTCAAATTCATGTCAATATCGGGTGTAATTTATCACGCGGGTTAGGGATACGGGTATCCCTAGCGCTAGGGATATTCTAGGGATGCGGGAGGGGTTTGACCGCGGCCCGCCGCCGCCGCCCCGGCACCCCGGCACCCGGCGGTCGCGCGGTGGCGGAACTTCTCATAGGTTTGCTTGACGTGGCGTTTCACCGTGTCGGTGCTGACCGACAGGGCGACGGCGATGGCCGGGCAGGTCTGCCCCCGCGCCAAGCCTTGCAGCGGCTATTACGACTGGCAAAAGCGCCGCACGACGCCCGGCCCGCGGGCGGTCCAAGACCCAATCCTGACGCAACAGATCGCGGCGATTCAGGCGCAAAGCCGGTCTGGGCGGCCGGCAATTGACTCGCGGTGGAGTGGTTCGTATTTTGCCTTATTGCGAAGGGGCTACGGACAATTTGCGCGCCCGCCGCCGCCGGCGCACTACCGCCACCCCGGCAAACACAGCGCCAAACACGCCCAGCGCCACATTGATCGGCTCGGGCACGGCCGTCACGCCCACCGTCCAATCCGTCAGCGTCGCGAGGCCGCCAGTGGAAGCATCGCGAAAGTAGATCACCCAATCCCCATTCGGGTCCACCCCCGTGAAACTCCCCAGCCCGGCCGTGCGTTCGGTGGTGTCGTACGAGAGCCCCGGAGCCACGTTGCGGCCGTCTGCCGCCCAGGAGCCGGTCACTTGTCCGTTTCCGTTGTAGGCCGCCCCGAGGCTTTGATAATTATGGATGTCGGCCGTCGCGCTGGTGTTGAACGTGATCGCGAAGCCGGGCGTGCTGTACCCGTATTCACTGGTGGCGGTGCGCCCCGCCTGGTTCAACAACACCGCGAAGCTCGC
>CAIKLQ010000788.1 GCA_903828255.1 uncultured Verrucomicrobiota bacterium | reverse complement strand
CTCTGCGGTTGAGTCGTGAAGATGGGAGCGGCGGGTTGAATCCAGTTCAGAGTCACGTTGCCCCTTGCACCGCCGAATCCGTCCACCGCGATACGATACGTTGTGCCACTCGAAGCGGTAAAAACGACACGGCTTGCGCCGTTTCCGCCGGAATCGTTGTCACTGGCAATCGTGGTGAGGCTGCCAACGGATGAGCCGGTGTAAACTGCCAACACTGTGTCGAGCGTGCTGCCAATCGTGTCAATCGTCACGCTGCCGCTCGCCGGGGCGGTCCAGTTGTACCAAATCGAAGCGCCACCGGCGTTGCCAGCATGGTTGGGCTCGCCGGATTCTTTCGTAGCCCGAACGTTTGTGCCGTTGGTTGTTCCCTGGGAACCGCTGATGGCAAACGCGGAACTGAAGTTGTCGTTTGCCGGGACAGCGACGGTTAACTTTGCCCACCAAGTGCCCCAGCGACCATTGCCGAGCGTCGTTCCCGGACTCACGGGCGTCGCAGCATACTCCTGTATTGTCCAGAAGTCGGCGTCGTTGACGGGGTCTTCCACCGCTCCATCCCCTCGCCTTCTTAGGCGCACAAGCGCGGGTCTGTGACCCGCAGCGCGGCGGCAGTGGTGGGGGTGAGAATTTTTCCAGAGCCCTCGGGTGTAGCGATCCGCTGCGGGTCACAGACCCGCGGCCGCTTCCCCGGTCATTCGCCAGTTCCACTTCGGATTTCGGGTTGATCCACCACCAGTAGGCGCGGAGGCGGGCATCGTGCGGCGGGTTCAGCCAGTCGTTATCCAATGGGCGGCGGGACCAGTCAGGGTCAACTCGACCAGCGCGCACAAGACCACCGACAACACCAGTCGGCGCAGCATCAAATGCTTTGTCATGTTGCTCAAAGGAGACAGCGCACGACGGTGCGCGGCTTGTGGCCCAACCCACCCACCGCACAGAACTCCGCACCGCACACTACTGTCCGCATCAAGTTGTGGTTCATGTCAGGGCTTCATGTCCCATTGGGTTTACTCGTGGATGCCGACGGTTTAGTTGATCGCCGGCGCGGTGACCGGCCAGCGGAGCTTGCTTCCACTGATCGCCAACTGGCTCTACGTCCCGCCGCCCGAGGTCAGCTTCCGCCTTGGCGACCCGGTGAACGCTGCGGGCCGCGTGACGTTGGGTTTCATTTCTTGTTTGCGGTTGCCTTGTCCTCGGCGACTAAGAACAGGGAATGGACCGGTGGAAGTTTCACGCGCACCCGCGTGAGGTTTCCCTCTTTGCCGGCCACATGCTCAACCTCGGCCGCGCTGATCTTCCCGTCATGCGGGTTCCAGACCTCGGGGGTGAACTTACCCCGCAACGCCACCCAGGTATCCACCGGCCCGTCAGAGGAATTGCCAAAGAAATACAAGGACCGTCCGTCTTTCACTTTGTGGATATACGAGCAGTTGCCGCCACTGACGGCCAGTTCCTCGCCGATCACCACGTCGCCGTCGGGCAAAGCCTCGTCAAGCACGGCTTTGAGTGTCCCGACTTGCGGCGCCGGCAGGAACCAAGCCCGCCCGCCCTTGGCATTGCGGTGGCACGGCGAGGCCGCGCGTTGGAAAAGGTTGCGCCCGTCGGCCCCGAGTAACGTCCATTCGGTGATGGAAGCGCTGTCAGAAGCCACGGCCTCCATAAGCAGACGGACCTTGGTGGTGGACACCGGAGGGAAGGTGATTTCCTTGCGCTCGCCGAGGCGTTCGCCCGTGGCCTGATCCACCCAGGCCGTGCCGTCCCAAGTTTGGATGCGATAGCCGCGCACACGGCCAAAAGCTTCTTGCACCACGGCACCCGTGACAGTCTGCGCCCGGCCGAGATTGGCCTCCAGCCACTGAGCGCCACGGTTGCCATCGGCCGCGTTCCAGCGCGTTTGGGCATTGTCGTCCATGCTCAGGGCGGGATCGTGGCCGCCACCGGCCCTAGTGGAGGATGCGCTGACGTGTGGCGCGGCGTCCTGGCGTGCCACCTCTCGGCCGAAGATGGCTGTCACCAATTGGCGGACTTCGGCATCAGCGCCAGGCTCGGCGGCGCAATCCGGCAGGCGGGTGGTGGCGATGACCGTGCCGCCCTGATCGTAGAATTGCCGGAGGCGGCGCAGGGTGGCCACATTGATGCAGCGCGAGCCGGGGAGGATGAAGGCGCGCCAGCGTTCGTGATTCACCTGGTTCTTCAGGGCGATCGTAGCGCCCTCGACCGCGCAGCGTTCCTCAAGTACTTCGGGATGGACGAAGGTGAAATCGCGGCGCACTCCCAGAGCCAACGCTTCGCCGACCTGCATGTAATCGGCCTCGGGAACCTCGACGCAACCCTGATAGGGATCTCCCGGCCCGAACCAGGAACCCGCTTGCAGCGTGGCGATGGGATAGAGTACGCCGATGTCCGCAACATGCCGCCCGCCCTGAAGGAGCCGTTGGAGGCGGCCAATATACTGGTTGTAAGCCGGCAGCTCGGGGCCGTATTTGGCTGCGCCGGGTGAGAGGTCCGGCTTGAACACGATGGTCGCCGGATCATACCACACGGCGTGCGGCACCATGGTGTTGATGCCCTTGGCGAACTGGTCCATGGCCTCCTTGTAGAGGTTGGGCAGCGGCAGATCAATGCCGCCATAGCATTCCGTCACCACCTGCGGCCGGTCGTAGTTGCAGGCCGCCGAACTCACCACCTTGTAGGCGCGCGAGGCGCGGCCATAGGCGAAGACCTGATCAATGCCGGGCATGCTCTGGTATTTGAAGGCTTTGATCAGATCGCCGACGGTGCCGATGACGGGGTTCACCAATTCCTCCTGATCGGCATGTCCGGTGAGGTCCATGTGATGCGCACGGCACCAGTCGCTGATGGTTTTGACGAAGCCAGTGGCATACAGCTCGGCGCGCAGGCCGAACAGGGCGTTGCGGGCCGCCGCGGTGTCGGGGCCGATGTCGAACCACAGCGCGGGATAAAGGGTGGCGGGGTCGGTCTTGAACCGGGCGCGGAAGTATTCGTTGAAGCGCTCGGTCCAGGCCCGGCCGCCTTTGACATGGTAAAAGGCCGGCTCGTCGTAAAAGGCGCCGTCAATGGTCGTGCCGAAGTGAGCCGGCATGGCATCGTGATAGGCCTGGTAGGTCAGGGCAATGAAGGCTTCCACCGCCTTGGGTTCCAGATAGTCCACCAAGCCCGCACCGCCATCGGGCACGCAGGTGAAGATCATGACCTTCCACGAACCATCGGGAACATCCCAACGCAAGTTGCCGTCTTTGATCGCGGCGGTGAGGTCGAGGCGCTGCTTGGTCGTCGTCTCCATCGCCACGGCGGCCATCAGGGTTCCCGTCGGCACGGCCTGAGTGAATGCCTTCGGGCCGACGATATCGGTCGCCAGCATATCCACACGCTTGCCCAAAGCCTCGGGATGCTGCTTCGCCAGCAAACCGCCCGCCGAACCGCTGGGAAACCAATACTCGTCGTAGAGGCACATCTTCAGGCCCAGTCCGCTGGCCTCATCCACCGCAACTTTGTATTGCGTGAGGAATTCCGGGCTCATGAAATCCAACCCCATGCCTTTGCAGGGAAGGATGCCCATGCCGTAATACCCGGCCCGCTTGCAGGCAGCCACCATGTCCTTGGTTTTCTCCGCTTCGAGCTTGCCGTTCCAAAACCACAACGGACGGGATTGCCAGCGCAGCGGCGGATCCGCAAATTCCCGGCGGAGTTCCGCGTCCTCCGCGGAAGCCGCCGACAGGCCAACCACAGCGGCCGCAAGCAGACACCAACACAACGGTCTCAAATGGATTGTCATGACTGGGATTAGCAATCGAAGGGTCGTCTTCATCTTCCCCATTCTCATATCGTTTACCGCAGGAATCTCAATCAAATTCTTCCCCGCGCCGGCTGTAGATTTTCCCATCGCGGAAGCGCCCTTCGTTCGACGACGGCATCTGATAGCCGTGCGCCCAGACCTGGGCAGCCCTCGCGAACAACGAATTGGTGTCTAGTCGGCTAAATGAGTGATCCACCAAGAGCGCCCGAGTGGACGCACGGTGTTGCTCCTGGGCGTGAGGGGCTTACGATCTTGCTGTGTTTGGGCCAATTCCATCCCGGCGGCGCTTGGTTCTATTCACCGAACTTCCCGAGCGCCTCTCGGTGTATTCCCAAACCGTCTTGCCGTCCCAGTCCACCTCCTTGAAACCCTGAAACCCGCTGGGGTCGTCCTTCGACGCATCCACGATATTGCCGTTGTCGAGCAAGTGCGGATTCGTCCCGACCGGCCACGTGTGGACGACGCGCCCGTCGAGGTCGAGCAGGAAGGTCCGATTGCCAACGCCAAAGAGGGTGTCGCCGTTCATGGCTTTCGCCTTGTTGCAGAAAAGCAGTTCGGTCGGGCCTTGGAGGCGCTCGTAGGCGTGAACGGACCAGGCGGCAATGCTCGCCAGAATGACCAACGACAGGGTCAGGAGGTTCTTTTTCATGATGTAAGCCGAATTCTCGTATCCAGCAGGCGGTTGGGAAAGTTGTGTTTTGAAAAACGCCCCGCAAATTTCCCGGGAAATTCGCATGTTTTTTCGTCGTAAGATGACTTTTTCAACAGCCTGCTGAGAGTGTAAACGGAAAGCAATGGGGGCTTTCTACACGAAAAATTCGCGATCCCTTGGAGGGGCGCGCATTGATCCGGCCCCAACAGCAGAAACGCACGACGAGAAGGGCGGTGGTGACCGGGCCTTAGTTCTTGAGTCGGTTCATGGTGGCAGGACCGAACCAGGGCCATGCCGAGGGTGTTGTCCTGAACGGCTCCCGCGCGATCCATCCTTGGGGATTACTGGCTCGGCGGCGAGGGATATGTAACCATCTGCCCGGTGCCGGGTCACTAGTCTGGAAGTGTGCCGAACCATGAATCATGGATGCTGAGAATTGGAATGCCAACGCCTGTGTTGCGCGGGTGCGGCAGGGCGATGAGAGCGCCGCGCGCGCATTGCTGGCGCAGTTGCATCCGCTTGTGCTCAAGCTTGTCCGGGCGCACCAGCCACGGCGCACGGACGAAGAAGATCTCGTGCAGATCGTGTTTATGAAAGTGTTCACCAAGCTGGACCAGTTTTCCAGCTCAGTACCCTTGGAGCATTGGGTGTCGCGCATCGCGGTGAATACCTGCCTCAAGGCCATGCGCTACGAGCGCGGGCGACCTGAGATCCGCTTTTCTGACCTCACGGAAGAGGAAGAGCAAGTGGTGCAGCGTCTCGCGAGCACGCCGGATGACTTGCCTGAGACTGTGGATGCCATGTCACGGGAACTGCTGGGCCGGCTGCTCGGCATGTTGAACGCCGAGGATCGGCTGGTGGTGACCTTGCTAAACCTGGAGCAGAAAACCGTGGCCGAGGTCTGCCAAGTAACGGGATGGAGCACGCCGCTGGTGAAAGTGCGGGCATTCCGTGCGCGGCAAAAGATGAAACGGCTTCTCGAACAACTGATGAACGAAAGGCAATCATGAATCCGACTCAACAACCTTTGGATCGCTTGATCAAATCGGCGGGGCGTTCCCGCCAGGAGCAAGAGACACTGATGTCCTTCCGCACGGAAGCGCGCGTGCTGGCTCACTGGCGGACTTTGCAGTCGCAGCCGCATTGGCTTGAGCTTGTGCCGTTATTGCGCCGTGGGCTGGCGTGCGCCTGTGCGGCCGGCGTGCTGCTGGCGGCGCTCACGTACACACAAATCAAATCGTCCCCCCCGGATGCCTGGACCATGGCCAGCACGGTGGCAAACGCGACTTACACGCCATGAATACCACGCCCAAGGGCAAAGCCCTGTTTTACATGACCGCCATCTTCGCCATCGGATTGCTGGCGGGCGGAGTGGCGGGAGGTCTTACCGGATATCGCTTCGGCACGCAAAAGTTGTCGCGTCCACCGGCGGGAGAGCAAATGGCCGCCAGCGTGAAGCAACGCCTGCAGCAACAACTGCGGCTTACGGCGGAACAGGAAAAGCAAATCGCGCCGATGGTGGCCGACTTCGTGGTGGAGATGAACGCGGTCCACTCGAACACGGTCGAGCGGGCGGTGACCGTTATCCGGAGCATGCACCAGCGCGTGGCGGAAGTTCTCACGTCGGAGCAACGGGACAGTTTGCAGCGGATGCAGCAGGAGCGCGAAGCGGAGTTTCGTCGTGCCGCGCATCCGCCGGGACGCTGAGGGGCAGGTGGTCTTGATACAAACTGGAATTTATTGATCATGCGCATTCATTTTGTTCGCAACGCAACCATGGTGATTGAGATCGGTGCTGATCGTGTCCTGGTTGACCCCATGCTCGGCCCGAAGGGAAGTTTGCCGCCTTTTGCCTTGTTTCGTCACCGGGCGCGAAGAAACCCGACCGTTGAACTTCCGCCCAATATCGAGTCCGTCCTCAAATCTTCCACTGCGGGCTTAATCACGCATTGTCACTTGGGATTCGATTCTGACCATTTGGATCGTGCCGGGACTAAACTATTAGCGGAAAACACAATCCCGGTTTACTGCAATCGGCTAGATGAGAAGCGCCTTCGCAAGCGCGGCCTCGCAACCATTCCGCTCGCCCAGGGCAAGGAGCACGATTTCTTGGGTGGCAAAATCACGCCCTTTGCAGCCCAGCATGGCTATGGATTGATGGCCAAGCTCATGGGGCCGGGCGTGGGATATTTCCTTCAGATGCCGAAGGAACCCAGCCTCTATATCAGCGGCGACACCGTGCTCACGCCGGTCGTGAAGCGGGTTTTGGAGGAGCGCAAGCCGGATATCGCGGTGCTGGCAGCCGGCAGCGCGCAGATGGACTTTGGCAAACCAATCCTGATGCCCATGGGTGAGATGTTGGAGTTTATTGGACGGTCGCCAGGTATTGTCATCGCGAACCATTTGGAAGCCTTGAACCATTGTCCGGTGACTCGTGACGAGCTTCGGGCGGCGGTTGCTCAAGCGGGTTTCACCGCCAAAACGCGCGTTCCGAAAGACGGAGAGGTCATGGTCTTTTAGCGACCTGCCCAGCACAACGCGTAACCGCTACCGGTCCGGCGGGTCATCAGCGTCAGAACCGAACAAACATGACGACGCTGATGAAAAACTGGCTCTGGAGAATTCCGGTGGGGTTAATCCTTCTGGTCGTGGTGCTCGCCGTCGTTCGCGCTGTTTCCGAGCGCGGTGATACGGGAGGCATCTCCTTTCGAACGGCTGCTGTCACGCGAGCTGACGTGATCCAGAGCGTTACCGCAAATGGCGAGTTGGCTGCCGTCAAGACCGTCCAGGTCGGCTGCCAGGTTTCCGGCATGATCAAGGAGTTGCTTGTGGACTACAACTCGGTCGTCACCAACGGTCAGGTCATTGCGCGTCTCGATCCGGCCACTTTTGAACAGAACCTGGCGCAGGCCGATGCCGAACTCGCCACAGCCAAGGCCGCGCTGGAACTGGCCGAAGTCAACTTCCGCCGGGCCGAAGCGTTGCACAGAGAGAAGCTCATTGCGGAATCGGAGTTCGACAAGACACAGGCGGAACTGAGCCAGTCCCGTGCGAACGTGAAGATGCGCGAGGCGTCCCTCAACCGCGCACGCGTGGACCTGGAACGCACCACCATCACCGCGCCGATTGATGGTGTCGTGATCACGCGCACCGTCAACGTGGGGCAGACGGTGGCGGCGAATTTCAACACGCCGACGCTGTTTCTCATCGCCAACGACCTGCGCAAGATGCGCATCGAAACCAAGGTTTCCGAAGCGGATGTCGGCGGCGTGAAGCCCGGTCAGCCAGTCACGTTCACGGTGGACGCCTTCCCGGACCGGACCTTCACGGGGCAAGTTACCATGGTGCGGTATGCGGCGACGATGGAACAGAACGTGGTCAACTACACCACCTTGGTCGAGGTGAACAACGACGACTTGGAACTGCGCCCCACGATGACGGCCAATGCGACGATCATCACCCGGCAGTCCCGGAATGTTCTTCGCGTTCCCAACGCCGCGCTGCGATTCACGCCGCCTGCCGGCGCATGGCTGCCCACCGACACTACCGCCAGCGCAACCGCCGAGGCCACGAACCCACGCACCGTCTATCTGGCGAAGCAACGCGACGAGAACGGTCGCGTCCGCACTCAACTTGAAACCGTCAGCGTCAAGACCGGCATCACCGATGGCTCGTTCACCGAGATTCTCGAGGGTTTGGGCGAAGGCCAGCCGGTCGTCACCGCCGCCCTTACCACCAGCGCGAGCAAGCAATCAGCATCGAAAGGTTCAGTCTTCCTGACCGGCGGCGGTGGCAGTGGCGGCCCGCCGCGTTAACCCGACCATTGATTTCCGCCATGCAAACTGTCGTTAAACTGGAGAATTTCGTGAAATCCTACCGAACCGGTGCGTTCGAGGTGCAGGCCGTGCGTGGTGTGTCGCTGGAAGTTCGGCCGGGCGAATTTGTCGCCATCATGGGCGCGAGCGGCTCGGGCAAGTCCACCTTGATGAATACCATTGGCTGCCTCGACCGCCCCACCAGCGGGCATTACTGGCTGGACGATGTCGGCATCGGAGGACTGGACAGCGACTCATTGGCGGACTTGCGCAACCGCAAGCTCGGGTTCGTGTTTCAAGGGTTCAACCTGCTGGCCCGAACCTCGGCCATGGAGAACGTCGAACTGCCGTTGCTCTATGCGCACCGCGCTCTCACCCGCCGCCAAAAGCACGACCGCGCTCTCCAAGCCCTCACGCTGGTGGGCCTCGCGGATCGTGCGGCGCATCACTCCAACCAGCTTTCCGGCGGCCAGCAGCAGCGCGTGGCCATCGCCCGCGCCCTGGTGAACGAACCGACGTTGCTGCTAGCCGACGAACCTACTGGCAACCTCGACACCCTCACCAGCATTGAAATCATGGGGGTGTTTCAACGCCTCAACGACGCCGGCATGACCATCATCATGGTCACCCACGAACTCGACATCGCCCGCTATTGCCGCCGGATGGTGTTGATGCGCGATGGTCGCGTCATCCGCGATCAGGTCATCACCGACCGCGCGAACGCCAACGACGAACTGACCAAGCTGCAAGCGGAGCAGCAAGCCGTGCAACTGAACGCATGAATCTTCTCTCGATACTGCACACCGCCCTGCGTGCCTTGCGGCGCAACTCGCTGCGCACGTTCCTGACCATGCTCGGCATCATCATCGGGGTCGCCGCCGTCATCGCGCTCGTCAGCATCGGCAACGGTGCGAAGGCGCGGGTCGAGGCCGAGATCGCGTCGCTCGGCCAGAATGTGTTGCTGGTGCTGGCCGGTGAGGTGCAGCGTGGCGGCGCTTCGATGGGCTATGGTTCAGCCGGAACGCTGACCAAAGCAGACTTTCAAGCCATCCGCCGCGAGATCACCGGGGTCACGGGCGCAACACCCGAAGTCCGCACGCCCGCACAGGTCGCCCATGGGAATCAGAACACCAGCACCACCGTGATGGGCGTGTCTGCGGAATATCTCGAGGTCCGCTCCTGGCCGCTGGATAGCGGCGCGAATTTCACGGATTCCGACATTCGCAGTTCCGCCAAGGTCGTGCTGCTGGGGCAGACCGCTGCCACCAACCTCTTCGGCGCAGCCGATCCCGTGGGCAAGACGATCCGCATCCGGGGCGCGCCCTTTCGCGTCTTGGGTTTGTTGTCGGCCAAAGGGCTCTCGATGGTGGGGCAGGATCAGGACGACATTGTGCTAATGCCCTACACCAGCGCGATGGTGCGGTTGACCGGCAGCACCGTGTTCCGTGCCTTCCTCGTAAAGGTGGAGGACGCTACCCTCCTGTCCGACGTGCAAAGCCAGATCAGCTCACTCCTGCGCCAGCGTCATCACATCAACGCCGGACGAGACGATGATTTCCTCGTCCGAACGCAGCAGGAACTCTCGTCGACTGCCACGGCCACCTCGCAGGTCCTGACACTGCTGTTGGGCTCGATTGCCGGGGTGTCGCTGGTCGTGGGCGGCATCGGCATCATGAACATCATGCTCGTGAGTGTCACGGAACGCACCCGCGAGATTGGACTCCGCCTCGCGGTGGGCGCACGCCGCCGGGACATCCTCCGGCAGTTCCTGATCGAAGCGATGGCCGTTGGTATCGTTGGCGGCCTGTTGGGAATCCTGCTGGGTGGAGTCAGCGCCCGGCTGGCTGCAGCGCAACTGGGCTGGGCCGCGACCATCTCCGCCGGTGCGGTGCTGCTTGCCTTCGGTTGCAGCGCGGGCATCGGCGTCTTCTTTGGCTACTACCCCGCCCGCAAGGCCGCGCGTCTCGACCCCATCGAGGCGCTGCGGTATGAGTAAAATGACGCGTGGGGACGCTCGCAAGCATGAGCCGCTGTAGCGAGCAAAACGAGAAGCAGTGCGCGTTTCATCAGATGTCCTCCTCATTCGCGGCGCGGGCGGTCGCGATTGTCACGGGGCTGCTCGGTCATGCCGTCGAGGCCGGTCTTGCCCTTCTGCGAGGCAGGCAATTCGATGACGCCTTTCGGAGTCAAATCGCGTCCCGCAAGACCGGGATAATCCGGCGTGTAGCGATGAACTTTGAATACCGCGTTCCAGAGATGACCGCGCATGTCTTTGCCAGGAAGTTCGCCCTGCGCGAGAATGCCGCCGCGGACCATCGGGTTCAGGTATTGCCAGACCATCTCGCCGGTTGGAGTGATCTCGAACAGGTGGCCGATGACGCCTGCGCAGATGAGCATGTTGCCGTTCATGGCTTTCGCCTTGTTGCAGAAAAGCAGTTCGGTCGGGCCTTGGAGGCGCTCGTAGGCCTGAACGGAGCAACTGCCCAAAAAGGCCATTAGGGCAATGGAGGCCAGCCTGGAGCGTGCAAACCGGGCCAGAGCATCGCGAACCAACAATTGTCGTGTCTTCATATCCAAAGGTATGAACGGATTTCACCACCCACTTTCTACAGGTTAAGTGAAAATCTGCGGACGGCAGG
>CAIKLQ010000787.1 GCA_903828255.1 uncultured Verrucomicrobiota bacterium | reverse complement strand
CTGCCGTTGCGCCCGGGTCTGTTGGACCAAGAGTTCGATGTACTGCTGGACCAATTTTTGGAAGCGTTGGTAGTCGGCAAGGGCCGCTTGGAGTTCCGCCACCTGGTCGGCGGGCACATAGCGGGAAACATTGCGCCCGTTTTCGTAGGCTTGATGATTGTAGTACGGGCCGTGGGGGCCCTGGCGGAGAACGCTGACGGAACCGCGCTCGAGTCTCTGGATTTGCGCCAAGGCTTGGAGGATGGATTCGGGGTGGTTTGAGTATTCATGTGCGGGTGGTATATTCGTTACACATATACTATGCCACAAAAAAAGCCGGAAACCTAAACTCGCTGGAGGGTGTCTTGCGCCCCGGAAACAATCCGGGAGCTGCGGTGCCGGAGCGCCAGTCTCTGGCACGGCGCGTTGCGGTGGGAACACTGCCGGAACATTCAACTCTCAACGTCCAATGCTCTGGAAATTGTCCCCACAATAGCCCTTCGATGTTGAATGTCGAAGGTTGGATGTTCCCCAGATTTCTTCCCTGCCTTCGATCCCTCTGAAACGCGCCGGGCTGGACGCCGGAGCTCCGCTCGCCACGCACACCGCTAACCAATCCGAGGCTGCCTAGGCGATCATCAACCTTCCGCCGCCAAGAACCGCTCCGCCTCAATCGCCGCCGCGCAGCCCATGCCCGCCGCCGTGATCGCCTGGCGATAAACGTGATCGGAGCAATCCCCCGCCACGAAGACCCCGGGCACATTCGTCGCCGCGCCGCTGACGGGCACGACGTAGCCATTCTCGTCCAAATTGATCTGCCCCTTGAAAATCTGCGTGTTCGGCACGTGCCCGATGGCCACGAACACCCCCGCGCAATCCAGCGTGCTCTCCGCGCCGGACTTGAGATTCTTCAACCGCACGCCCGTGACTTTGTCCTGCTTCACGTCGAGCACCTCCGTCACCGCCGAATCCCAGATGGGTTTGATCTTCGGATTCGCCAGCGCGCGCTCCGCCATGATCTTGGAAGCGCGCAGGGAATCGCGGCGATGCACCAAATGCACGACCGAGCCGAACCGCGTGAGATACATCGCCTCCTCACAGGCGGAATCCCCGCCGCCCACGACGACGAGCGGCTGATTGCGGAACATGGGCAGCGCGCCATCGCACGTCGCGCAATACGTCACGCCCTTCATCTCCAGCTTGGCTTCGCTTTCCAGACCCAGATGCCGATGCCCCGCGCCCGTGGCGATGATCACCGTCGCCGCTTCCAACCGCTCCCCATCCACCGTCACCGCGAACGGCCGCTTGGAGAAATCCACCGCCTCGACGATGCTCCCGAACTTCACCCGCGTGCCGAAGCGCTCCGCCTGCTTCTGCATGCGGGACATCAGATCGAACCCGTCCACGCCCTCGGGGAAGCCGGGAAAATTCTCGACGACGCTGGTTGTGGTCAACAGGCCGCCCGGCTGCGCGCCGGTGATGACGACGGGCTGCAAGTTCGCCCGCGCCGCGTAAAGCGCCGCCGTCCAACCCGCACAGCCCGAACCGATGATGACAACTTTTTCCATAAGGACGCGAAAGGTAGGCGGCGGCGAAATCCTTGGCAAGCGACGAGTGCCGCGCGGCAGGCGCGTGAAAGTGGTGGCTACGCTGTGGAACCTTCATCTTACTCTTAATCTTTTTCTTAATCCCCCAGCCAGGCAGATTAAGATTAAGAAAAAGATTAAGATTAAGGCGTCCGGTGGAACGCGCCCTTCCCTTCGCGCCGGTGCGCCGCGCGGGCTTCAGCCTGCTTCCCGTTCCTCCGGAAGACTTCCGCCAAGCCGAGGAGAGAATGCCGCGCCAGAAACTCGCCCGCCGCCACAACGCCGCCGCCGCCTGCGGCTTCAAGCTCGTCCCCCCGCTCAATGATTCGCCGTCAGCTTATGGGGAGGCCACAACATCCTCATTTCTGAAGTTCAAAGCTTCACCCTTTCGCGATTCCACCTAATCGCGCCAACGGCCAGCATCGGAAGCCCGACAACAAAACAAAGAACCGGAATGATGCCGAGACTTACTGTGAGCGATAGAGATATGCGAGGTATGAGAATTTCGATAAGCATCAAAATTACTCCGATGAGCATCAAGTGTGTGGGTTTCATGTTTTTGCACGCTTTCCCAAAGTAGCCGCCGAGTAGGGTCCACGGGAAGGCGACGCGGGAGCGTCTCAAGAAATGGCCCTTCGCATTCGGTCGGGAGGTTCTCCCTCACCCTTACCCTCTCCCGCTGGGAGAGGGAACAGCGAGCGTGCCGTGACGGGTTGGCGGGAGATCTTGCCGCGAGCGTCGTTGTGGTCATCAGTGGAGAGCGCCAAGGATTCTCCCTCTCCCAGCGGGACATGTGCGGGGGCATTTCAAGCGAACGCCTGAACCCCTGACGCTGATTGCCGGAGACGCGCGATGAAACCAGAACTCGTTGCGGATTGTCAGTGCGTGATTGGTGAGGGGCCGCTGTGGCATCCGACGTGGTGATTGCAGTGTTATGCAAACGCTGAACTTTGTCCTGTTTGGTATCTACCTGTCGCTCACGGTGGCGCTCGGCATCTGGGTGGCACGCCGGAAGACTGGGAATGCGCGGGACTACTTTCTCGCGGGCGAGGGGTTGCCGTGGTACGCGATCGGCGGCTCGATCATCGCGGCGAACATCAGCACGGAGCATTTCATCGGCATGGTGGGACGTGGCGTATGGCGTGGGCTTCGTGGTGGCGCAGTGGGAGTGGGGCAATGTCATCACGTTCTCAGCTTGATCTGGATTTTTCTCCCGTTCCACATCCGCGGCGGACTCTACACGATGCCGGAATTTCTGGAGCGTCGCTACAACGCGCATTGCCGCTACCTCTTCGCCGCGTGCTGTCTCGTGCTGTGGGTCGTGGCGCAGATGGCCGTGGTGATGCTCGCGGGCGCGAAGGCAATGCGCGGCATGTTCGATGTGAATGAAACGGTCACGATCCTCGCGCTGGCGGCGTTGGCCGGTAGCTACACGATCTATGGCGGGTTGAAGTCGGTGGCGTGGACGGATTTCATGCAGTTTGTGGTGATGATGATCGGTGGCTTGGTGGTAACGGTGGTGGGCCTGGACAAAGTGGGTGTTGACGATGGCGAAGGCGGAATCCAGGTAAAGCAACGAAACGCGCGGATGAATCTGCCACCCGGAACCGCAATCTAAGAGCCTGTTTGAAAAGTAGCCGCCGCCGTAAGGAGGCTCTGAGTTTTGAGCGTGCAGGCCCGAAAAACCAAAGATTTGAGCCTCCTTACGGCGGCTGCTACGACCGAGGTGGGACTTTTGAAACCGGCTCTTAGATTTTTTTTGAACATTTTCCTGCCCGGTTGTCAAAGGGGGACGTGGCGGCTAAAGAGTCGAACCGGGGCGCAGGCGTTGCGGAACGGGCAAAGAAACTGATTTACAAGCCCGGTCCGGATCGCTATTTACCCCGCTCCTTTGGGCCGATTTAGAACCTGAACCATGATCAAAGTCGAAAATCTTAAGAAGTTGTTCGGCACGAAACACGCCGTGGATGGCATTTCCTTCGGCGTGGAGCGTGGCGAGGTGCTCGGTTTTCTCGGGCCGAACGGCGCGGGCAAATCCACCACCATGCGCATGATCACCGGTTTCATTCCGCCCTCCAGCGGGCGGGTGAGCGTGGGCGGTTTTGACATGGTGGAAAATCCCATCCCCGGCAAACGCCTGATCGGCTACCTGCCGGAAAACGCGCCCGCCTATACGGACATGACCGTGAAGGGCTTCCTCGGTTTCGCCGCCGAGGTTCGCGGGTTGCGCGGTGACGCTAAGAAGCAAGCCGTCAATCGCGCTGTGGAAATGTGCTTCCTGCAAACGGTGATGCACCAAAGCGTGGAGACGCTTTCCAAGGGCTATCGCCATCGGACCTGCTTTGCGCAATCTATCATTCACGATCCCGCCGTGCTCGTGCTGGATGAACCGACCGACGGTCTGGACCCGAATCAGAAGCATGAAATCCGCAGCTTGATCCGGCGCATGGGCGAAAAGAAGGCGATCATTTTTTCCACTCACATCCTCGAAGAGGTGGATGCGGTTTGCTCGCGCGCCATCATCATTGACCGCGGCCGGATCGTCGCCAACGGCACGCCGCTGGAGTTGCGGCAAAAATCCGAATGGTCGGGCGCGGTGACCTTGCGCGTGAGCGGCATGGAGGTTAATGCGGTAAAAGAAAAATTGAGCCAAATGCGCGGCGCGAAGAAAGTGACGGCAGGCGGAACCGCCGCGCGCGTCACCGCCACGGTTTTCCCGCGCACGGCGGGCGATGGCGATCTGGCGCGCGAGGTTTTGGAAGCCACCCGCGGCTGGCAAGTTGAAGAAATGCACACTGAAGAAGGTCGGTTGGACGAAGTCTTCCGCAGCATCACGATGCCGGACACGGCGAAGGAGGCAACGAAGTGAATACTTGGGCTAACATCAAAACCATCGCCAAGCGCGAACTCGGCGCATATTTCTCATCGCCGCTGGCGTTCGTATTCATCGTCATTTTCCTGCTGCTCTGCGGTTTTTTCACCTTCATGGTCGGCGGGTTTTTCGAGCGCGGTGAAGCTTCGCTCGTGCGGCCGTTCTTCGACTGGCATCCGTGGTTCTATCTCTTCCTCGTGCCCGCGGTCGGCATGAGGCTTTGGGCCGAGGAGCGGCGCGTGGGAACCCTGGAGCTTTTGCTTACCATGCCCATCACGGCCTGGCAGGCCATCGTCGGAAAGTTCCTCGCCTCGTGGCTGTTTCTGGGACTGGCGCTGTTCTTGACGTTCCCCATCGTCATCACGGTGAATTACCTCGGCAGCCCCGACAACGGTGTGATTTTCTGTGGCTACGTCGGCAGTTGGCTCATGGCCGGCGCGTACCTGGCCATCAGTTGCATCACGTCGGCGATGACGCGCACGCAGGTGGTGAGCTTCATCGTCTCGGTTGTGGTTTGCCTGTTCCTGATTCTGGCGGGTTTCCCGCCGGTGGTGAAGTTTCTGGAGGGTTGGGCCAGTCCGTGGCTCGTGGACGTCGTTACGTCGTTCAGCGTCATCACCCATTTTGAAGGGTTTCAAAAGGGCGTGCTCGATTCGCGCGACGTGCTGTTCTTCCTGTCGGTCATTGGTTTTTCGCTCTTCTCGACGAGCGTGATTCTGCGCAGTCATCGCGCAGGCTAAAAAGGAATTGCGATGCAAAAGAAATCTCTCGAAACGTTTCTCTACTCGGTCGGCGGCGTTGCCGCGATGGCGCTGATTCTTGTGGCGGTCAATGTCATCACCGGCGGCATGCGCCAGCGGGTGGACTTGACCAAGGAACAAGCCTACACGCTCTCCGCCGGCACGCGCGCGATTCTCGCCAAGCTCGATACGCCGGTGAAAATCCGTTTCTACTGTTCGCAAAAATCCGAGGCTTCTCCGGAAACGGTTTTCCTCAAGAGCTATGCGCGCAAAGTCGAAGACCTGCTGACCGAATACAAGCAAGCGGGCCGGGGCAAAATCATCCTGGAAAAATACGACCCAGAACCGGATTCGGACGCCGAGGATTCCGCCCGGCTGGACGGGGTGGAAGGCGCGCCGTTGCAAAGCGGAGAGAAATTCTATCTGGGCCTTGCGGTCAGCGTGCTGGACTCCAAGCAAGCGATTCCCTTCCTCCAGCCAAGCCGGGAGCGCCTGCTCGAATACGATTTGTCGCGGGCCATCACGCGGGTGGTTACGCCAGAGAAGCCGATCGTGGGCGTGATGAGCGCGTTGCCGGTATTCGGGATGCCCAACAATCCGATGATGGCGCAGATGGGCCAGCGCGGGCAGCCAGCTTGGGCGGTCATTACGGAACTGCAAAACGATTTCACCGTGAAGCGCGTGGACATCGGGGCCGACAAGATTGACGACGAGATCAAAGTGTTGATCGTCATTCATCCGAAGGAGATTACTGAAACGGCGCAGTTCGCGATTGATCAGTTCGTGATGCGGGGTGGCAAGCTCGTGGCGTTTTTGGACGCGAATTGCCTGATTGACAGCCGCAATAATCAGAACCCGATGATGGCGCAAATGGGCGGCGGCGGTTCGACGCTCGACAAGCTGCTCAAGGCGTGGGGCGTGAGTTTTGAAAATTCCAAAGTCGTCGCCGACATGAATTTCAAAATGGAGCTTGGCGGTGGGAACGCCGCCGGGCAGCAGCGACCGACCTGGCTTTCCATCACCCCCGAAGGCATTGACACCAACGACGTGGTGACCAGCCAGATTGACAACATCTGGTATTTCGCGGGCGGCACGTTCTCGGGTACCCCGGCGGCGGGCTTGAAGAAAACTGTTCTGCTCAAGACCACGACAGATTCCTCGCTGGTGGACGGCATGATGGCCAATCTTTCGCCGGAGTCTGCCCTCAAGGATTTCAAATCCTCGGGCACGGAATTCGCCCTGGCCATTCGCCTCGTGGGCAAGTTCAAAACCGCTTTTCCGGAAGGGAAGCCTGCGGAGAAGAAGGAGGCGGACCAGAAGCCCGATGAAAAGAAAGCCGATGATTCGCTCAAGGAATCGAAGACCGATACGACTGTGCTGCTCGTCGGCGACGCAGATATGATTCACGACAACTTCTGCGTGCAAGACACGCAGACCCCGTTCGGCAATATGCGCCGGCCGTTGAACGGAAATCTGAATTTCGCGCAGAACGCCATCGAGCAGTTGGCCGGGGACAATAACCTGATCGGCGTCCGCAGCCGCGCGACGTTGAACCGTCCGTTCACGCGAGTGAAAAAAATGGAAGCGCAAGCCGAGGCGCGCTTCCGCGGTAAGGTGCAGGATTTGGAGAAGGACTTGCAAGACACGCAGGCGCGCTTGAACGAATTGCAGCAAAACAAGGACAAGAACCAGCGCTTCATTCTGTCGCCGGAGCAGCAGTCCGAGTTGGAAAAGTTCCGCAAGAAACAGGCGGATGCCCGCGGCACGCTCAAGTCGGTGCGGAAGGATTTGCGGCAAGAGGTGGAGCAATTGGAAACGCGGGTGAAGTGGTGGAACATCTTCGCCATGCCGCTGGCGGTGACGACCTGCGGCATTCTGCTGGCGGTCTATAAACGCAAACTTACTGGCGCAAAATGAACCGGAAACAATTTGTCATTCTCTTGGGGTTGGTGGTGGTGCTCGGCGCGTGGGGCTTGAGCCGGCGGCGGGATCAGTCGTCCTCCTGGAACGGCGGTGGCGGCCCGGCCATCGGCCAGAAACTGCTGGGTGAATTTGCGGTCAACGACGTGGCGCAGATTGCGGTGAAGCACGGCACGAACGAATTGACGCTCGCGAGGAAGAACGATTTGTGGCGCGTGAACGAGCGCGGCGATTACCCGGCGAACTTCTCCGAAATCAGCAGCCTCTTGCTCAAGCTCAAGGATTTGAAGGTTGTCCAGATGGAGGCCGTCGGGCCATCGCAGTTGCCCCGGCTGGAATTGGCCGCCAGCGGCACGAACGCGCCGACGACCGTGGAGTTCCGGGACGCGAGCGGCAAGGCGATCAAGACGCTTGTACTCGGCAAAAAGCATACGAAAAGCGGCGGGCCGCGTTCGCCCATGGAGGAGGGCGGCGACGGCGGTTATCCGGACGGACGTTATGTGATGGCGGGCAGCGCGTCGGGTCAGGTAGCTTTGATTTCCGATCCGCTCGCCAACCTCGAGCCGAACGCCGAACCGTGGTTGAGTAAGGATTTTTTCAAAATCGAGAAACCGCGGTCCATCGCCGTCACATTCCAAAACGCCACCAACTCCTGGAAGCTCACGCGCGAAACCGAAGGCGGTGACTTGAAACTGGCGGACGCCCAACCCGGCGAAGTCCTCGACACCTCGAAAGCCAGCGGCGTCGGGAATCCCTTCTCCTCCCCCAGCATTTCCGATGTGGCCGCTGGCGTGACACCCGCGACCGCTGGCTTGGACAAGGCGACGGTCATCGCCGTTGAGACCTTCGAGGGTTTCGCCTACGCGATCAAAGTCGGTGCGAAGACCAACGAGAACTACTTCCTCACCCTGAGCGTCGCGGCGAATTTCCCCAAGGAACGCCCGCCCGGCAAGGACGAGAAGCCCGAAGACAAGGCCAAGCTCGACAAGGAATTCGCCGACAAACAAAAGAAGCTCGAAGAGAAACTCGCGCAGGAGAAAACCTTCGAGCCGTGGACCTTCCTCCTCCAAGGCTGGTCCGTGGACTCGCTCCTCAAAGAGCGGGCGCAACTCTTCGTCGAGAAGAAGGACGAGACCAAGAAAGATGCCGCGCCGACCGATCCGCCCGGCGCGGATGACAAGCCCGACGACGACAAAAAGTAATCGCCCCGCCGCCGGGCCTCCCGCCCGCGTGCGGCGCCGCACCCCGATCCTTTTCCCCGCCCGCAGCTACAGCTTCGGCGCGGGTTTCTTCGTCGTGGGTTTCTGTATTCGGATTTCTTTTTGAGCCCGATGGCCTGCAACTGGTCCGAATCCGACCCATATTGCGCCGCCACCTGTTTCTTGGCCTCCAGCGCCTTGTTGTGGAAAGCCCACTCGTTCGTGTTGGCGGTATCGCGCGCGGCGGCCAGTTCGCCCTGCTTCTGGACCTCCGTGTTTTGGGTGCTGGTCATCCCGGTGAGGGCGGCCTGCAAGTTCACCAGCGAATAGGCCGCGTTGGCCGGCGCATAGACGGGTGCGAGGGTGGCGGTCAGCCGCGTCACCACCGGCACGCTGATCTCGTTGGAGAATTGCGGGATGTTGTAGAGCACGATGTCAATGGGCGAACGCTTCGTCAGTTCGCGGAAGAAGTGTTCGATGCTCGCCTGGCTAACCTCGAAATAATACGGCCCGGTGACGGACACGGCGGCACAGCCGAGATCGGCGTAAGCCCGGCACACGTCGAGAATCAGGTCCAGGTTCGCCTCCGCCGCGCCACCCAGGATTGGCACGCGCCCGCGATTTTCCTCGGCGACGATCTGGATGACGCGCTTGCGTTCCTCCAGGCTCAAGCGGATGAATTCGCCGGTGCTGCCGTTGGGATAAAGGCCGCTGACGCCTTTCTCGATCAACCAGTTCACCATGCGGCGCAATTCGCCTTCGTTAATGCGGCCGTTGGCGTCAAACGGAATGAGGTTCGGCGTAAAATTCCGGAGAGACGTGTTAAATTTATGGTTCGGCGGGGGAACTATGCTTGATGGGTCCGGCTTGGGAAAGATCCTTGATGACGGGAGCGAGCAGGAAAACTCTTGCGCGAAATCGCTGGCGTGAGTGGGTCAACAGATTAAGCTGGATCAAACGCAGACCAACTCAAAAACCCTGAATCAAACAGCTATGACGCGCGCACGCAAAACCAAACCGGCCATCGTCAAGAACGGAACCGAAAACAAATCCCAGATCCAACTCGGGATGCACACGGACAATTGGCGGACCCTGAGCGGCTCGTTTGAACAAGCGGTCGCTTCCGCCGTCGAGCACAAGCTCGGGCAGATCGAGTTCGGCTTGGTGGACGGGCAAAACTTCATCCAGGGGCTGGGCTATGATCCGGCACTGCCAATTGATATTGATGAGATGTGGCTCAACCGCTACCTCGGCGAACGGGGCATCAAGGTTTCGCAGATTGACGCCGGCTACCCGCTCACGGGGCCGAAAGGCGCCGTCTATGGTGTGCCGTATGTCTGGCGCGCCATTCGGATGGCGCATCTCATCGGCTGCCCGTATGTGGATAGCACGGATGGCGCGACCAAGCCGGTCGGCTGGACGGACGCGGAAACGATCGCGCAATGGCGGCTGAATCTCCGGCTGGTGCTGGAACGCGCGGAGAGCTTCAAGGTCGGCGTGAACCTCGAGCCGCATGGCCCATTCACGAACAATCTGGAGTTGATGGTCAAGATTCTGAAAGAGTTCGACTCGCCCTGGCTCGGCGTGAATTTCGACACCGGCAACACGTTCATCGCCGGCCACGATCCGTTGACCTATTTGAAGGCGATCCGGCCCTGGTTGAAGCATGTCCATTGCAAAGACGTGCCCCAGGAGCTGGCTGCGGCCAACCGCGGCGAAGAGACGGGCATCGCTAGTTCCGCGGTGTCCATCGGCCCCGGCGCGAACGCCGCCAACATCCAGGCGTGTATCGGCTACTTGCAACAGACGAATTGGGCGGGCGTCTTCTCCATCGAGACACTCGGCACGCCGCGCAATATCCGTGAGAGCGTGGCGTGGTTGCGGTCGGTGATCTGAACGGAGGCAACGGAAGAGGACGCGGGGCCTCCACCGCGCCGGCGCAGGCAATGGGTTGATCTAAATTCTCTACATGAAAACGAAACTCTGCTTTTTGCTGGCCATTGTCTGGACGGCTGGTTTCAAACTCAGTGTTGCGGCGGAGTCTGACTTGTCGAAGCTTGCGGCGGCGAACAACACCTTTGCCTTCAAATTGCTGAAGCAACTGTCCACGCAGCAACCCGCCGCGAGCATTTTTGTTTCGCCCTACAGCGCCGCGACGGCATTGCAGATGGCTGCGAACGGCGCGGCGGGCCAGACCAAGACAGAAATGCAGCAGGTTTTGGAAACGACCGCCATTTCCACAACAGCGTTGAACGAGGCAAGCAAAGCCGCCGCCAGTTTGCTCAATCCAAAAGACACCAACGTCATTCTTACGACGGCCAATGCGCTTTGGTATCGGCAGGGCGCGGCGGTGAAGCCCGGCTTCCTCGAGGCAAACCAGAAGTTTTTCTCGTCCACGGTCAAGGCGTTGGACTTTGGCAACGCGCCCGCGGCGGAGGCGGAAATCAACCAGTGGGCGAGCGACCAGACGCACGGACGCATCACCGGCATTGCCAACGGCATGATTGATCGTGTTTACACGGATTTGGTTCTGGCGAACGCGATTTATTTCAAGGGCAAGTGGCTCGACCCGTTTGACGCCAAGCTGACGAAGGAGCGTCCGTTTCATCCCGCCGCTGGCGCGGTCAAAAATCTGCCGATGATGGAGATGTCGAAGAAGTTCACCTACCGCAAAGGTTCTGGCTATCAGGCAGTGCGGTTGCCCTACATGGGCTACGATCTGGCGATGTATGTCTTCCTACCCGACCTCGGATCGAGTCCTGCGAAGCTGCTGCAAATCATGAACGGCAACAATTGGCGGCGCGTGACGCTGCCGGGATTCAACGAACGCGATGGCCTGGTGGTGCTGCCCAAGTTCAAACTTGAAAACATGCTGGAACTGAATGAGCCGCTCAAGGCGCTGGGAATGAAAACGGCGTTCAACAACCAGAAGTCGCAACCGGATGCTGATTTTTCCGGAATGTTCAGCGACGCGCATCACATCTCCGAAGTCCGGCAAAAAGCGTTTGTGGAAGTGAGTGAAGCAGGAACTGAAGCGGCGGCGGTGACCGGCGTAGATATGCCATTGTCCGCCTCATTTGAGGAAAACCCGCCAAAGCCGTTTGAGATGATTGTGGATCGCCCGTTCTTGTTCGCCATTGTGGACGCGCGTAGCGAGATGATTTTGTTTATGGGCTTGGTGAACAACCTTTGACTCCGCGTCTCTGCGGTTCAACTCTGATAACTCTCCATCCCCACGCACGAACAAACCGGGTTGCGGTCGCGCGAAGACGTTGTCCACGCGCCCCATGTGCTGCCAGAATTTGTAGTCGTGCAGGCTCTTGGCCGGAAACGCCGCTGCTTCGTGCGGGTAGGGACGATTCCAATTGTCGCTGGCGATCTTGGTCACGGCTTTGCTTTCAGTGAAACCAGATAGGCTACCAGGTCCGCCAACTCTGCTTCGGTCAGGGCCCCTTCCAATCCTTCCGGCATGAGCGACACCAGGCTGGGCGTCCTTTGTTTCACCTGACTCGGATGCAGTTTGACCTTTTCATCGGCGGAAAGCATCACGCTCAGCCGATCGCCATCCGCTTGCACTAGGCCGGTGTATTCCTTGCCGTCGCGCGTCTCGAGGTGTTCGCTCAGGAAACCGGTCTTGATGATCTTGCTCGGTTCCAGAATGGATTCGACCAGGTACTGCGGCTGGGTGGCGGTGCCGATTTCCGCCAGCAGCGGCCCAGACTTGACGATGTCCGCCCGGATCGAGTGGCACTTGGTGCAGCCGGTTGGCGTGGAGAAAAAACTCAAGCGGCCCCGCGCGGGCGAGGCGTTGCCGAGCCCCGCCAAGACCGCTCCGGCTAGAGCCGATTTATCCTTCGGCGCGGCCACTTTGAACGGCAATCCCTCCAAGCGCGCCGCCGACACGCCCAGCATCCGCAGGGTCAGGACAAGCTCCTGGCCGAGGTCGGCATCGGCGCGGGCGCGATTGGAAGCCGCGTCCATCACGGCCTGCACCAACTCCGGCGGGCGCGCGGATTGGCGCAACGCGCGCAGCGCCGCCGTGGCGACGGCTTGGGACGGATGGTTGAGCCACGCGATCCAGTCGTCGTTGCTTAAATTGGTGACTGTCACGCCCAAGGTGAAAATGGCCTCCATTTGAAGATCGCTGGACTGGCTGTCGCGGGCGATTTTCCGCACCGCCTCGCAACAAGCCGGGTCCGCCAACGCCCGCTGGCGAATCAGGAGGAGCGCTTCCCGTTGCACGAGCGCGTCGCTACTCTGCAAACAAGCTAGGAGAAAATTCACTGGTAACTTCTTTGGCGCAACCGCCTCGATTAGGTGGAGCGCCGGAAGCTCTGCCGCCGCGCCGGTCAAACGTAGTTCGCCGCTTTCCAGCCGATCCAGAAATGACGCGGCATCGGCGTCGCCGGCCTGAATGGTGCCGCCGAGTTTGACGAGCAGATTGAACCGGCTGGGAAAATCCTGCACGGCCAGTTCGTTCGCCAGTCCGGCGAGCGGCGTGTTTTCGTAACGGGCATTTTCCATGGCGATAAGCGCAACGCGTTTGGCTTCGACATCGTCGCGCTGCCAAAGTTGCTTGAGGGAAACGGCATCGCCGTGGCGCGCGAGTTCCAGTCCGATTTGATAACGGAGGCGCCGATCAAACGTCACTTCGAGCGCGCCGAGCAGCGCTTGGCCAACTGCGTCCGGGGAGCCGAGGCAGAGTGCGGCTTCAACGCGCACCTCGGCGTCAGGATCGAGGCGGAGTGGAACGGCCAGTTCCATCAGGCGTTGGGGGCTTAATCTGGGAGTGCGAATTAACGACGGACTTCCGCCCGTGGCGACTCCGAGACTGAACCCGGCGGCCTGACGCAACTGGCGCAACGCGTGTGCGCGGACGCGCGGGTCGGCGTGCTGCAACGCGTGCGTCAAGGTCGTGGTCGCGGCGACACTGTCCATCCGCGTGAGCGTCCAGACGGCATTGGCGGCGGCGAAGCCATCACTCTTAACGACGATGCGATCCAGCGGTTTCAACGCGGCTGGCCCAGCTTTGACCAACGCGCGTTCGGCCAGTTCGCGGACGAGGTGGTTCGGATGGCCGAGCAACGCCGCAAGCGGGGCAGGGCGCATCCGGGCGATGGCGTCGGGGGTCGGCATTTTGGCCGGGTTGGGTTTATCGCCGCCGATGTAGGCGATTTTGTAGATGCGACCGCTCTTGTCGTTCTCGTCATCCTGGCCGTGCCAGTCAATGAGATACAGCCCGCCGTCCGGCGCCAGCACCATTCCGGTGGGACGGAACATCGGATCGCTCGTGGCGAGAAACGGAGCGGTTTCGGTCAGTTCCGTGTCCGCCGTGCCAATGCGTGCGACGCTATCCTTCGCGCGCCGGAAGCGACTGACCATGCGGTTGCGCGAGCCGGGGCCGTGGCTGCCCCAGTTGCTGATGAAAACATCGCCCCAGAATTCGCGCGGCAGCATCGAGGAGTAGTAATGCAGCGCGGAAGTGTTCGCGCCCGCGCCCATGTCGCGCACCGGTGGCGAGAGGGGCTCGGCGCCTGCCAGCCAGCCATAGGAAACATTCCGCGAGACATAGCCATAATCCATGCCGGGGATGACGTGGACATAGAGGTTGGGGCTGCCCTCGCCATTGCTGATGTGCCAGAGGTGGCCCCACGGATCTATGTCGAAGGCGTAAGGCGCGCGGAATCCTTGCACCAAGATTTCCAGTTCCGAACCATCCAACTTGCAACGCACCATGCCGCCGCTCTTGCCGTTCAAGCGGACCTTGCGCCCGTCCGAGCCGGTGAGTTCGACTGGTTGGCCGCGCGGATGATCGGCGATGCTGAGCCACAGCTTGTCGTCGGGGCCGACCTGAACGCGATACATGCCGAAAGGATTCCATTCGACGGCAGCGTCCTTCACCAGCAGCTCGCGATTAACGCCCTTGCCGCCAGGACCAATCTCCATGGAGAACAGTTCATTCAGGCAGGTGGCGTAAATTTTCCCCGCGCGGGCGCAAATACCAACAACCGGTTCGGCAAAACCTTCCGCGACCGTCACCGTGCTCGCTGCGCGACCATCCGGGCCGAGCTTGATGCGCTTGATGGGATTGCCGGGCGGGTTGAACGGCGAACCGTTTGTCCCCCAACGATAGGTATGAGCTTCGGTGGCATAGATGACGCCGGATTCATCCACACACATCGTCATCGGATTGACGATGTCCGGCTCGGCGGCAACCAGGCTGAGTTCGAAGCCCTCCGGGAGAGCGAACCGCTTGGCCACCGATTCGGCGGGCAATGGGTCGCGGCCCGCCGCCCACGCGCAGCCGCGGCGAATCAACTCCGCCGGGCCCGGCATCTGGATCGCGCGAACGTCGTGACCCAGCGGTGTGTGGAAAACGCGCCCCTTGCCGACGACGTGGATGAACGCCATCGGCTGGTCAGTTTGCGTCACCTTCGATTTGGCCGTGGCCAGCAACTCGACGGGCTTGGCGCCCGTCAGCCCGGTGTATAGCTCGTCGTCCGTATCGAAGCCGGTCAGGCCTTGAGTGATGGGATGGTCGGCGTTGACGATGCGGACTTGGAACGGGCCGAGCGGATCATGGGTGTTCTTGCGGTCCCAGATTTTCCCGGCGAGCGCGGGGAATTCCGTCCAATTCGAGAACGCCCCGGAAGCGAAGTGGAGCACGAACAACCCGCCGCCTTGCTCCACAAACTTTTTCAAGTCGGCCTTGGATTTGTCACTCGGGTCCGGCTTCTCCCAGTTGTTAAAATGAAGGAAGACCACGTCGTGCTTGGATAGGTCCGTAGTCTCCAGTCGGTAGGGGTCATCCAGAACCTCCACCCTCATTCGCGGGTCCTTTTCCAATTCCGCTTTGATGGCGGGCGTCGTCTTCTGCCATTCATGGGCGGGAATATCCATCCCGGTCACGATCAGCACGCGGATGGCGTCCGGGCTTGCCGGGATAGAAGTGGCGAGGGCGAACCACAGGCCGACCCAGACGGACCACTTCAACCAGAAGCATCGGCGGGCGCTTGGCGAGTGGGTTCGATTCATCTGAAACCTCGGTTGCGGCGAGTGGGTTGGGATCATGGTTAAGAATAGTTTGCGGGTTGAGGGGCTTTCAAAGCCGTAGCCGCAGACGTGAGTCTGCGGTAAAATTTGGCCGATTGGCACCGACTCACGTCGGGAGCTACGGAGGTTTGCAAAAGCCTCGTTGAAATCATTGCGTCGTTTGTTTCTGGCGGACAAGGGTTGGTTGAACTCCTGGAAATAGCAAGAGCGCACAGCGGGCGGCTGGAAGTGGTTGGTGTGGTGAACAGCGCAAGAGGTTCGGAGTGTGGCCATCCTCGACCACCGCAAGCTGGGGCGGAGGCAAGCAGCCTGAACTACCCGTGCGCTACCTCTGCGGGCGGGCGGCGGACTCCAATTCACTCTGGACGGAATAGGATTTCGCCGTGGCTGGCGCCAACATTCTGACAGATACCGACGATGGAGACAGCCTGACGGAAAGGCCGGAAATTCTCGCCGACCCCGATCCGCTCGATGCGAATTCCGCTTTGCGGCTCGGCAACTTGAACGCCAGCGGCACGAATCTCAGCGTTGCGTGAGTTGCCGTGGGCGGCAGAACTTACCGGCTCCAAAGCGCCACGAACGCAGCCGGCCCATATCTCGATCTCCCTGGAACGTAAACCAACGCGACCGGCGCGGCGCTAGCACTGACATTCCCCGTCACTAACGCCCAGGCTTTCTACCGGCTGCGATTGATCCTCCCGTGAGCAGACCCTAGCTCGCCTGAAGCCCGAAGTCCGAACTCCAAAGCTCCATAGCCACCGACGTGAGTCGGCGCACCACCAGCAACTATTCACCGCGCGACCTTCCGGTACTCAACCACGACCGAGCCGGGGCTTTCATCTACTTCAACCTTCAGCCGCAACAAGCCTTCGCCTTTCATTTGATTGGGTGGCGACGGCTCATAGCTGCGGGACAGCGTGACCTCGTAGTCCGCTGCCGGCTCAATTGCCTGTGCCTCGCGCAACACATAGCTGGCGAAGCTCGACTTGGGGCGGCGAAATAGGACGAACATCCCGTCCTGCGCCGTCGGGCGATGATACTGGACGACGCACCAGTCGCGCGCATCGGTAGTCACGTCGGTTAGTGGGTAGTAGTCGCCAAAGTAGTATTTGCGCAGCCGCTTCGCCTCAGTAATCGCCTGTTTGAGCAGCGCGCGCGGATAGTTGGCGGGCCGCACATCTTCTGCGAAGGAAATACCGCCGCCGTTGACTCCGCTCCGGAACAGGTAGGGAGTCGCACCCATCTGCCCGCTTACGTTGAACGGCACGTAGCGGCTGAGTCCCGCGGTCATTGCCTGATTCTGCATGGCTGCCTGCGGGAAATCTCCCCCCAGGAGCGGGTTGATGGTCCCATCGGTTCGCCAGAGAGGGATGGAACGTGCGCAAGTTTCCAAGTCAATGCGGCCGCCGCCGGAAGCGCAGTTGTCAATGAATAGTCTAGGGTTAGTTGCTAGGAGGTCGTCCCACATTCGGTACAGCCCCTCGACATAGCGGATTTCTGCTATGCCGCGACGATCCGGGGTCGCCCGATCCACAGTTTCCCAGGGTCCGTTATAGGAGACCGCATTGTCTATACGCAGACAATTGACCCCGTATTCCTTGATCGAAGTGTTAAGGTAGTCAGTAATGTATTGGCGAGCTTCGGGCACGGCGAGGTTGAACATTCCCCAACCACCGTCTGGGGGCAAGACAACCCACTCCGGGTGCTCCTTGGCAATCAAAGTCCCGGGACAGATCCGCTCCGGCTCGAACCATAGGAGGAACTTCAGGCCCGCGCGGCGCACCGCTTCACCTACTGGTTTGATGCCGTCGGGGAAACGCTTGAGGTTGAATCCTCGCAGCAAAGGGAGCACATAGTTGCCGACGGTGGGAAAGTCGTCCCTACCATAATAGGCATCCAACCAGAAGTACTCGAACCCCAGCCCTTCGATGGACTTCAGGTGCGATAGCACGTCGGCTTCGGTCCCTTTGTCCATTTCATAGAAAGCCGTGCTTAGGTGCGCGATTGGTGGCGGGATCGGTTGCCCGTCAATCTGGGGTAAGATGTGTTTCAGCATGGTCTGGCGAAAGAGGTTGTAGGGACGATAAGGGTCGTCGCCGGACCAATAGAGTTGCAGGATCCGCGGACTGCGAATGGTCTCGCCTGGGTGGAGTTTGAGGCGCAGATTCGTCATGCCAGCCGCGACTCGCACGCCGCCGTTGGTATGTTCGACCGCAGCCACCCACTGCCCCGTCCAGCCAATCGCGGTAATCACACCTCCACCTTTCCAAGTCAGATTGAAAAACGGACAGGCACCCAGCGACGACCGGCCACTTGCGGGGGCAAACTCAATGCGCTGTCCGTTCGCCAGCGGCTGGTCCATGGGAAGCCAGTTCTCCGAATCGGGGCGCAAACGGTGTAGGATGGGTGTTTGGTCGGATACCCCCGGGCGAACTGTCACGTCAACGGCCTTGACCTGCTCCAGCAGCGGCGTGTCCTTCGTCCCCTTGTTGGTGAAATGCAGCGTCCAATCCACGCCGGGCGTGTCCGTGTAAATGGTGGCCACGGCCCGGACTTCCAGACCGGTTTCGGGGTCGGTCAAGGTGAGGATGCGCTGGCGTTGCTGCTTCGTGTCCCCGACGGCTTGGTCTTGAACCCTCCGCTTCCATTTGTCCAAGAACTCGGCCGAGGGCTTGCCCCCGTACACAAAGGAGAAAGGGATTTCCCAACGCATCAGCGGCTGTTGGGCTAACTCATCGAGCCACAGCTCCGAGCCGTCCTGGAGAACTACCCGCGCCTCCGCCCAGTCGGCTTGGTCAAAGCTGCGCCCGTCACCGCCCTCGTCCACGATCAGATCAAATTCGCGGGCGCCAGCCAGTGGCACGTTGATCGTCTGCACCTCATTCGAGGAGCGTATCACGCCGGTGGCAAACACGTCCTTGCCGCCGACCCCGACATGAAAGGCGACCGAAGCAGGCGTGTTATCCACGTTCCGGTCCAACCCGATCACCGCCAGGAAACTAGCCGCGGGTTTTGCGAGCGACACGCGCAGCCTGCTGTATGAGTTGACGCCGATGCCGCGCGGGTAGGTCTTACTTCCCAAGCGGAGCGGCCCGCCCGCAGCGCAATGACCTATCTTTGTGTCACCCGGGCTACCTTCTCGAATCAGCCGCAGTCCGTGGCCCGGCGGTGTTTGTGCGGACTCAGCGAAAGCGTGCTCCGCCCAATCGCGGTTGCAGGCGATCTCCCGATCAGCGGCGCCGGCGGTTGCGCTCCGCCCCAATCCGACCAGCGCACAAAGAACGGCGAGGCGCCGAAGGTCGCCCGGCACGTAGCCCCAGAGTTTTTGCATAGATTCTGTCTGGATAATATTCGCCGCGAAGGAGCCTGCCACAAAAGAACGCCCACGGCGATGGCGATTTGGAGGCGGCTGGAAGTGGCGAGCCCCCGGGGGGCTTAATCTTAATCCTTTGCTTAAACTAGATCTACGATGCCGGGGGATTAAGAGTAAGACTCCGTGAGGTGACCGCCACTCCCGCTCAAGCCCTGACGATTCGGAACCCCAAGCCAAAACAGCGCCTCAAGCGCGCGCGTCCTTCACCGGGCGCTCCCGAAGGCCATGCACGTTGTTGAACCGGGACTTAATCAGCGGCAGGTCCTGCTCCAGATTTCCAGTCGGCTGAAACAAAGGCATCAGCCGGACGACGTGTTCCCGGAAGTCGAACCCTACGGGCAGGATCGGAACGCCCGCCCGCACCGCGATCAGATAGAAGCCGGATTTCCATTGGCTCACGCCTTTGCGCGTCCCTTCCGGCGCCAGGGCCAGCATCAGGGATGGGGCCGCATGGAAAGCCCGCACACATTCGCCCACCACCCCATGACTGGCGCTGCGATTCACGGGGATGCCGCCCAGCCAGCGCAGGAATTGCTTGAATGGAGGTCGAAACATGGAGTGCTTGCCCAGCCAGGAAATGCGCAACTCGAGCGCGAAGAGCACCGCCACGCCCAACGGGAAATCCCAGTTCGAAGTATGGGGCGCCACGATGAGGACATACTTGGGATCAGCCGGGAAAGTGCCCTCGATCCGCCAACCCGCCAGCCGCAGATAAGTTCGCCCCAGGGTCCGCCACATCCAACCGCGGGCCTGGTGAAAAGCCGCGGGCGGGACTTGATATGGTGTCGCGGGCGGCAAACGATTCCTCGCAAAAGCGGTCGGTCAGGAATTTGCTTTTGACCCGGCGACATTCCGGGAAAATTGTTTCAGGGCCAAATTCATCGGCGGTGAGTTTGGGCTTTTGCCGCCGCTTGAGAAACACATTTTTCGGGCATTTTCGCCGGACGCGAAAAGCCCGCAGGCGTTTTGCCGACCGGCAGGATCGCCCCGGAGCGATTCTTCATCCCGACGGCGAACTCCCGAATGGCCGCCCCTCAACCTGCCCGCCTACGCTTCGACCGGGGCACCTCGACAGCGCCCCGGTCGGACGTTCCCCGCCCTCGCAAAACCACCCACCCAGGTGCTCGCCCCGATCCGGCGTCTCATGGCAAACAGCAAGCGCCGGTCAGCAATTGCCAAGAATTGCGGCAGGACGCCGCGTTTCTCGTGGCACACTGCAATCAAGTAAGAAGCTCCACGGCTTCGGCGCGTGTCCCTGAATGGGGAAAACACCTCCGGGGTTGAGCGGCAGGGTCTTTGAAATTTTTTACCATTGCGGTGCGGTCCGTAGTTCACCTCCGCGCCTGACGTTCCATTGGAACCTACCGAACTAATCGAAATTCCCCGGGTCTCTCGGCCACCTTCTGGCACATTGACCCGGTTTTTTCTGTACGCAGCAAACCGCTGCCGCGGCCTTCAAAACCCCGTGGCTTCCCAACGCAATTGTTCACCCACCCACTCGGCGCGGTGCAAGTAAGGTTCGGTGACCAGCCAGTGATCAAAGCGGGCGGGTACGGCGGGCGTAACCAAGCGAACGGCGACTTGGTCCAAAACGGGTTGCGCGGCCGGGGTCAAACTCGGAGCGGGGGATCTTTCATGCGGTCGAGCCCGAACCGAATGCGGCGGCCTGTTCAGCGAATTCTTCTATCCCGACAACCCAGCAGCGACTTGGAACGCTCAGACATCCGCCATAACCGCGCTTAGCATGACTACAAACCCTGCTTTTTGTCCGGGTTTGAAAACTACAGGATGGGTGTTTTCAAAGCTTGCGTCGCTTCGATTGTCTGTGGCAGAGTCTGCCGGTGTTCGAGGCAAAGCAGCACCGGTTGCGGTCGAACATCCGAGGAAGTCGAAGCGGGAAATCGCAACGGCGTTTTCGGCAGGGTTGGCTGGATAGCTCAGTTGGTAGAGCAGAGGACTGAAAATCCTTGTGTCGGCGGTTCAATTCCGTCTCCAGCCACCACTTTCAACCAACAAAATCAAAGGTTTGGTGAACTTCTCCAAAAAGGACGAAAAAGCCGTTCTCGCCATGGCTTACCTGTGGCTTACTTTTGCGGTCCTGAAAAGAACCTGCTGAAGCGGGCAAAACTTGTGAGCTAAGCCACGAATTCACGGCTCAGAACTTCGTTTCGTGTTTTGTTCCGCACCAGTTCCGCAGGTGCCTCAGTTCTCGTTTCCGGGTCTGAAAAAATCAAGACAGTGCCGCTCACGCCTGGTTCTGTAATGGCGTTGCATCGCCCAGCCCGCACCATCCCCCCCAACTCGCGCTCATGCCCCGGTTATTCACCCGGGCCTGAATGCACATTTCGATCTCCCCGCCATGATCGTCGTGGCGTTGTCCTCAAGTGCCCCGTCTGCAACAGCCCCCATTCCTGCGCTATAAACCAGTGACGGAAGCCCTCGCTTTCGCCGCTTCTGCCCGGCCGCGGTCTTGAGCAGCCAGCCGATCCGCGCCTGCCCCCGCCGGCTCTAAGCTTTCTGCGCCCCCTCCGGCGCTCCACGATTTGACCACAACGACTGCCCGTTGTGGGTCAGTCGCCGTAGGTCATTCAAAGATCCTGCGGCGCCAACCAAGGCCGCGCCTTTGCACATCCCCTCCCTTGGTTGTTTCTCCCCTCCAATGATTCATCAAGAAAATATCGTGCTCCAAGAAGTCACGCCGCGTCTCCGCGCCGGCATCGGTTCGTCCATTACCCGCGCCGGCGGTGAGGACGATTTAGAACTCCTCCAAGACGGTCTGGTGATCGCGCTCGGCCTGTTGCAGAGCGCCGAAAGAAGAGGCAAACAGGTCACCGTCGGTAACAT
>CAIKLQ010000786.1 GCA_903828255.1 uncultured Verrucomicrobiota bacterium | reverse complement strand
TCCCGCAATCGGCCCGCGATCTGCACCTTGCCGAGGTCGCCTTTCGCGCGCTTCGCCAGGCCGGCTTCCGGCCACCGCCGCGCCTTCAACTCCTCACGCAGGATTCGCTCCGCCTTGGCCACGTCCGGTTCCAACCTTTCGTCCCCGTAGGGCTCCGCGCCCCTGCGCTCCGTCATCTGCGCCAGCAACTCCTTGCGAAACGGCTCCGCCCCCAAACACCACCCCCGCCGGATCGCCTGCTGGCTTTGCGTCACTCGCCGCGATTCATCACACGGTGAATCTCTCCTTCCTGTCCAAGGCCCAACGGACTCGGCACGGAGACACGCCGTCAAGGCCGTCAATCTAAGTCAATCTAAGTCAATCGCGAGGACCTCTTTGCGGACGACCGATTTCAGTCGCCATATTCCTTCTCGACGAGCTTTGCATAACACTCCGCGCTAACCCTCAGCAAATCCGCGTTCATTGATTTCAGTTCCGCGAGCGTCCTGATGGCATCGGCGAGCGAAGCGTCGCCGGCGTCCAGTTGGCGGCAGAGGCGGTCGCAGACCTCAGCCCAACGGCCGCTGAACAGGATGTCGCTAAGTCGCTTCTGCTTCTCAATGATCGCTTTCACATTTTCATCGTCACTCTTCCCAACGGCCTCGGGGTTGATCCCGAACGTGTCGAATACCAGACGGGCGAAGTGCGGCAAACGATCGAGAAAACCTCGCCGGCGGCATTCAACGTCAATTAGGAGCATATGAACCTTGACGTTCGAGGTGGCCTCTCGTTTCTCGCCCTCGTATTCCGGGAGCCTGTCTCTGAAGGGCATCATGGCGAGGACTTTCTCGAGCTTAGCCATATCCACTTTCACCACGGTGAACCTAAATAACTGGGCCATCACCGTCAGATGGAAGGCAGTCGCGACTAGGCGTAGGTCGTTGGGATCGTAAAGCAAGGGCGCGCCAAAGCACACAAGGGAGAAACGGTGCAGTCTTCCCGGATTGGCTCCGGGGACATCGCTGGCGGTGGTGCTAGGGAATACGTCATGCCTTTGAACCACTGCCAGCGGCGGCATGGCCGGGCTCCCCACTTTCAGGAGGATGGGCATAAGTTTCTTTTGGAAGTGCTCTTTTCGCACAGCTTCCAACTCATCCGCTAGGATGGCTGCTTGCGTCTTGGGATCCTGCAGGCTTTCCTTGAACACGTTCCAAGGCAGCCCCGCAGTATGTTCGTCGAAGCCGAAAATCTTCTCCCAAACGTGACCGCCGATGAGTGCGTCCTGGGGAATTTCGCCTCTGGCGAGAATCGGCAAGTCCTTCTCAGAAATCGTCACGGTCAGAGTGGCTGCAGTGGTATATCGCTCGCTGGGAACAAGGGCATCGACCGCCGCCAAGAGGCCACTCTTGATGGCGTTACGTGTCAAGGGTGTGGAGGCGACGTTGCCTATCGCGTAGATCTCGTCAACCAACCGCAACACCTCCGCTTCCGTGCCCGGAAAGAGTCTGACGGGTGTCGAATGGCATTGTTTACTGATTTGGTTGATCTGGTCCGCCGGCACCACAGGGTGATAGAGGCAGAAAATCTGTGGCAGCTTGGGGCCTGTCTGGGGTGTCACTTGCAGATAACGGCCGAGTTCAACGCCCAGTGAGAAGGCGTCACTCAGCTCGTCAGTCGGTGGCAAGAGGAGAAGAAGACAGTCCGAGTCTAGCAGGGCATCCTCGCGGCGGGCATAGCCCCCTTTCTCGACGCGGGCGGTTCGCTGAGGCTCACTCGCATCGAAGTCGAGGGAGCAAACGACGCTGACACCCTGTCCGCTGCCGAGCGCGGATCGGGCCTCAATGGCCTGGCGATTGTGGCGGGGCGTCATGTGGGCGATGTAGATAATCATAGATGCTGGTTTTGTTTGTTGGGTTGGGGAAAAATGGGCTATTTGAATGACCTAAGAATCTACGAGGCCGAGTCGGCTTTCTAAATGGTTCTTGAGGTCGGCGAAAGCTGGTACGGGGGCACTCTCATCGAAGCTTACGTAAACCAAGCCTCCCATGTTAGAGAAGTCCTCAATCCCCTGTTGGCGCAATATCACAACCCCGTCGAATCCAAATCGTCCTTGGGCGATGCCGATTTCATGAATCACATTCTGTCGCGCCCGCAACTTACCGTCGTTCGTGCGGTCCTCAGCAGTCATCACAGCCACGCCAATCTGTGCCGAGGAGGCCATCTGCTCGATTCTTCGCTGAATATCGACACGAGAGGCATTTGGATCGTTAAACTCAACATATTGGAGATGCAGATCACGGACAAGAAAGTTACCGACCCGCTCCCAAAAACTCGATGCGCCCCCATGGATGAGCCAGATCTTGACGTTCTTGCGGATGCCATTCCTGATGATCGCCTGGCATGCTTCCGCATTCGAAGGTCTCAGCTTCCACAGCCCGCCGGAGTTCTCGATCACTTGTCTTAGACTCTCGCGGAGGGCTAAGTACTCGTTGCGCAGGCTGGCGCCTTGGGCCATCGACTCCAAGTCGGGCAGCCTGGCCGCGGGTTTCAGGAGCATCATCAGCGCGCTGGCGCGTATATCTGCGGCTTGTGTTGAATCCGCTACGAACCTTCGGAGTTCCCTTTCGAGCAATTGCTCAATGGTGCTGCCAATCCCATTCATAAAGCAAAAATATTGATAGGTCTTTGGTTTCTGGGCGCTTCGCGGTTTAGGGAGAATTACTTTTGCGCCGGAATCACTTGCCTACGGTTATATGCCTTTCGGGGCGCAAGGCAAGGCTTTTTCCCAGCTTTTTTAGCCCCGCTGAACCAGCGGTCCGTTTTCCTCGTCGCAAGCCCCGCGACCGCCAGCCTTCCGGCCAAAACCCGACCGCCGGGGGCCGCACCTGAGCGCACCTCCCCGGCAACCTGGCCGCGGCGTTTTACCGTTTAGCGGTCGCCCATTAGCAATTCAGCCTCCTGTTGGGCGGCGGGAAGATCTGGGCACAACTACCGGAGCGCGAGCCGTCGCTGGCGGGCGCGCTGCCTTTGCTGGCGGAGCGAGGGTCCGTGACCCGCGGCGTGTCGTCCTTAGCGCGGCTCAGGATCTTCCTGGAGTCACGGGCGCGGCGACGTGCTGCGGGTCACGGACCCACGCTCCGGGAAGGCTTCGCCGGGGATTATCGGGACGGTCGAATCCAGCGGGCCGCGAGATCCCGGCGCATTGAAAACAATTTCGCACCGCCGAGGGTGGCGGCGAAAACGAGGAGGGCAACATTGATCGGTTCCGGCACGGACGATGTTCCGAGGTTGAGGGTCCAACTCGTGACTGTGCTTTGGAGGCCGTTCTGGGTCATGTCTGCGAAACTCAGCGTCCAATCACCATTCGGGTTCAATCCGCCGAACTGGCCGAAAAAGGTCTGCCGGGATGTGCCATGCAGGGCCGTCGCTTGAGCCTCAGACTGAATCACCGGACTCACATTTCGGCCGTCGGCGGTGTAAGTTCCGCCGGGCGCTGCGCCGCCGTAGTTATGAATGTCCCCACTGGGGCCGCCGTCCGCCAGCACCAGGCCAGCGAAACCCGAGGCCGAATAACCGAACGTGTACGTCGGGTTCTCGCCGGTCCCCGTGCCCACGCGGTTGAGCAACACGACCATAGTATTGCCGTAGCTGAGGTACGCGTAAAGATCGCCGTTTTGTCCGCCATTTAGGTTCAGCGTCACACTCACGGACGTGATGTACGGCAGCTCTCCACTCACCGTGTGGGTGTCGGACCACATGGTCGTATTATCCGGGATCACGCCGCTGTTTTCAAACCCACTATTGAAGGTGTAGGTTGCCGCCCGCGCACTCAGGCTGAGGCCCAAGATCGCGGCGGATAGAATTGCTTTCGTTTTCATCAGATTCATAAAAGGCTGTTGTTGTGAGCTACTGCTGGATGCTTCGGTAGAAATACGAACCATTGCTGACCGTGTCGGTGAACGTGAATTTGCCATTTGCCGCGGCCGTATTTGTTCCCGCTGCCTCCACGGTCGTGTAAGTGCCGTCCACGGTCGTCGAACGCTGTAAGGCATAAGTGAAACCGGGAATGCCGAAGAACGTAATCGTCACAGTGCCGCCCGTCACCTCGATGCTTTTCGCAAGGCCGCCGGGCGTGACCACATGGATCGTCACGGTCTTCGTGGCTGTGTTTTCCTGGCCATCGCTCACCGTGTAGGTGAAGGTCGCCCCGTCGACCGTGCTGCCAGGCAGGTAATACACGTAGTCCCCGGAAGCGAACACCGTTGACTCTATGGTGGCACCCTGCACGCTCGAGAAGCTGACGATGTCATGATTGGGATCGGTGGCGCCAGCCATCAGCGCGCTCTGCAAAACTTGCAAGCTCGCGCTCGGGGCGCGGGTCAAATCCTGATCGAAAGCCACCGGGGACGCCTGGCTAATGGTCAGGCTGACGCTCGAACCGCCGGGGCTTGTCGTGGAACAGGAGTTTCCATCCGTCGCACCCAAGAGCACATTGCTTTGATCCCTGTAGGCGACCAAGACCGCCTGAGCGACTCCGTTCACAAACGTAAGCGTCGTTGGGGTTCCCTGCGCTACCGGTGCGCCATCCTTCCCGGTCACCGTGGGATACGTGCCATCGCGGGCCACCGACAGTCCGCTGAACGTAAGATCAATGTCCCCGGTAAAGGACGTGATGACATTGCCAGCTTGATCCACCAGAGTGATAGTCAACGTATTGCCGGCTCCGGGCACGGGTGTCGTGGTTGTTGCGGTGATCTTGTAGGCTGCCCGCGTGAATCCGAAATCCATGATCAGGTAGTCCGCGGCGTCGCCGTTCGGGCTATGCGCGCCGGCACTCGTGTCTGACGGGGCAAGATAATCCGTCTCCCCTGTTAATGGCGTCACGTTCCACTTCCCCACCCTCACGGATCCGCTGGCAATGCCGTTGACCACGTCATCCACACTTACTGGCGTATCTTTGCCGTGATCATGCTTGTCGCCCGCCGCCAAATTGTCCGTGCTAGCACCGCCGCAACTCCTGTAGCCAGTCAGGGGTGAACTCGCCACATCCACCACCACCACGTAGGTCCCCGATTGCAAACTGTCGAACCGGTAATAGCCGCTAGAGTCGGTGTTTGTGCTGGCCAGTGCGCTGCCCGTCGGATTGCCCGAACCATCGGCAACGAACAGCTTCACCTTCACGCCGCTGATGCCGCTTTCGACGCCGTCCAGGATCCCGTTGTTGTTGGCGTCGGCGAACACCCGGTTGCCGATGCTCAACAGCGGAGCGAATGCAAAATCCATCGTCAGGTTGTCGCTGGCATCCCCGTTGGGACCGTTGGCCCCTGCGCCTGCGGCCGTCGCCTCTCCGACGGGCTGAAACCCGCTTCCCAACGTCACCTGCACGCTCGCGATACCACCCGGCAGGACCGAACTATCGCCCAGCGGTGTATCCTTGCCCTTGTCATAGATGTCGCCGCTCGCGCTGGTATCCGTGCTAACGCCCGTGGCGCTCACATAGCCGCTGAGAATCGACGCGCCGGCTTTGTCCACCACCACCACATAAGCCCCCTCCGCCAGCCCGTCGAAGCGGTAGAACCCGTCGGCATCAGTCGTTGTCGTAGCCAACGCGGGGGCGGTTGGATTTCCGTTTTCATCAGCCGCAAAGACCTTCAGCGTGACGTTGGCGATTCCGCCTTCTTCCAGGTTATCAAGGTCCGGTTGCCCGTCGTTGTCAGGATCGCGGTACAAGCGGTTGCCAATGCTGTAGGTGTTTTCCTGCACCGCCACCATTCCGAAATCAATCGTCAGGTCATCGTAGGCATCCTCATTCGGGCTATGCGCACCCGCGCCCGAACCGGTGTCCGATTCGCTGAGTTGCGAGTTGTAACCGACCGTGGCGGACGCCGTCCCGACGCCGTAAGTTGCGGGATTGGCGTCGTAAATGCCCTTGTTGCCCTTATCCCCTGACTGGACACTGGTGCTGCTAACCTTGCCAGCCAAGGGGCCACCAGAAGTGAAGTTCGACGCGGGCAGGAAGACCGTGTAAGTGCCGGCGGACAAGTTGTCGAACCGGTAGTAGCCGCTCGCGTCCGTGGTTGATGTGACCGCCACGGTGCTCCCGCTCTTCAACTGAACGGTGACACCGGAAATGCCCGATTCGCTGCCATCAAGAATACCGCTGTTGTCCAGGTCCCCAAACACCCGGTTGCCGATGCTGAATCACGACCGGCGACTGTCCAACCGTGACCATCGGGCTGGCAATGCCGCCAGGCAAAACAGACCCGCCGCCTAAGGCGGTGTCTTTCCCGTGGTCTTTCATGTCGCCACTCAACGTGGTCACATCGGTACTGTTGCCGGTGCTGCTCGCGTAACCGCTCAAGACCGACGAGCCAGACTTGTCCACCACCACCACGTACGAACCGGGGGAAATCCCGTCAAAACGGTAGTCGCCATTCGAGTCACTGCTGATCGTCTGCAAGGCGCCGCCCGTCGGATTGCCGCCTCCATCGGCGGCAAAGAGTTTCACCACCACCCCGCTGAGCCCGGCCTCGCCAAAGTCCCAGCTTCCATTGTTGTTCACATCGGCAAACAATCTGTTCCCGATGTTGTAGCCGACAATGGTTTCCGTCTGCGTGGCGCTGGTCAGCCCGTCACTTGACGCCGTAATCAGAGGCGTTCCGGCTCTGGAGTCCGTGTAAGTGAAGGAGGCGGTGCTTGAACCACCTGCAATGGAAAGCGGACTGGTTGGATTAAACGCCACCGTACCAGAGGAGGATGTGAGAAGGCCGACGCTGATCGTGCCGGTTGTCGCCGGGTTGCCGTATGGATCCTGCCGTTGCACCAAGATGGTGCTGGAGGTCACTCCCGCCGTGGCTGTGATCCGCGCAGTGGGGAACGCCAGCTTGTTGTTCGCGGTGTCGGCGGTCAGGGTGATCGTGAGGCGGTTGGCCACCGGGTAGGTGAGGCCGGCCACGGAGAATCCGAACGTCTGCGTGGCGGCATCCTATAGAATGAGGGGGACGGTGGCCACGCCGTTGACAAAGCTGACACTGATGGTCTGGGGCGATCCGTTCAACGTCACGCCGTTGAAGGAGCCGTAGCTGCCATTGGGTGCGGCAAGAAAGCCCGAAATGGTGACGTTCTTCGTGCCGGTGAAGGTGGCATCTGTGTTTCCCAAGTAATCTCTGACAGTCAAGGTGATGGAGTCGGAAGCCCCGGCCACGGGCGTGAGGGTGGCGACCGAAGCGCTGACCGAGAACGCCTTGCCCCCCGCGTTGCCAGCCACAAATGTGGTATCTCCGGTAACAGCATTGCCCAGGCTGAAGTACGGGTTTTGACTGCCATCATCCAACTGGTCTGAAATCGTGCCTTTCGAGCCGCTGCTGCCGGTCGAGGAAAACACGGCGGAGGCCACCAGACCGGCGCCCGTGCCGTCGTCTTTGACCGCGCCGCCGTAGGTTGAGCTGTACCATCCGATAGGGATCTTCGCTTCAAACGAATATGTGGTCCCGTTTTGGGCCCAACTCCCGGCGGCATTCGCATCGGAGGTGCCGTACCCGCTTCGGTTGGCCACCCTGGCCGTGATAGCACTGCTCGTGAAGGCCCCCATCGCCGGATATGATCCGGTGTACTCGTAGAGCACAATGGTCACGCTGGGGTTGGCGGAGTAATCCACCCAGAACTGAAGGGCGTGATCGGCGTAGCCGGGATTCGCCGCACCCAAGTTCAGTTGCACCCAGTAAGCTTGTTTGGCACTGAAACTGGTGGTTGCCGTATCGAACCGGAAATACACGTTTTGAAGCAGGTTCCCGGAACTGACCGGGGAAGTGCCGTTGGCCGCGGACATGGCAGACCAGATTCTGGTTATGTCGGGGGCTTTATTTAGGGCACCGTTGGGGGTGTATCCGTCTGTTCGAGAATAGACATTCACTCCGTCCACCACCCAGTCGGTGAATGTTCCATCGATGGTGATGGCGCTGGGCCCCGCAAAGCCAGCTTGAGCTACAGCCGGGGAAAAAGCCAGAACCAGCCCGGCCATCAAAGGCAGCAGCCGACGAGAAAAGGTGAAAAGTTGGCGCATCATAACTCAATCATTTGGGGCCGTTCGTCCGCGCGGTTTGCTGCCACCGCCGTTGGGCCGCGGGGGTTGTGAATTGCTCTGGAGAAGAACCGCGCCGTAAGCGTGAGCTTACGGCTTCATGCGTTGCCCGGGCGGCTTGCTCGGTTCTCAAACCGCACAATCCACTTCGGGCACCGGCCAGTTTCGCTGAGGCAAACATCTTCGTGTGGCCAATTCTGTCGAAGGTGGGGAACCGCCAAGCCTCTCCACTGTTCGATCCGAACCTGATGATGGTAGCCCGCCATTAGCTGGAAGGCAAGGCCGTTTTCCACAATGCGCCCGCCTTATCTGGGAATTAAGTCACAATTCGGCCTTCTTGGGTCGGGTGTTCTGCCGGCGAATTACCGTGGCGGATGGCGATTTCTCCATTGTCGCGCGCATGGCGCGCAAGTTAAGAGTCGAGTATCCGCGCGCGATTTGCCACGGCATGAATCGTGGGGATCTCCCCCCAGCCTTAACGCCCGCCGAAACGGGAAGGCCCAAGAAAGAAAAAGATTAGGGGGATTCGACCCAGCCGAGAGTCTGCGACCGGTTGGACGTACTGCCGAAAGGCCGTGCGCGCCCCAAGTCTTCTCCTACTGCATGAACCCGGTTTGGCACTGAATGTTTTC
>CAIKLQ010000785.1 GCA_903828255.1 uncultured Verrucomicrobiota bacterium | reverse complement strand
GCGTCGCGATCCTCACCGCTCGCCGCCAACAAATCCTGTCCGGCCCCTTCGGCTACGACGACAACCGCGTGCCTTCGTTGGAGAATGCGCTGTTTAAGCGCGTTGAGGAAACCGCGCTCGCCCTCAAGCTTGAAGGGCACTTCGGGGATCAGGCAGAAATTCACATCCTGGCTGGCCACCGTAGCGCCCCCGGCGATAAAGCCCGCGTGCCGGCCCATCAGTTTCACCAGCGCGATGCCGTTCGCGACGCTGCGCGCCTCCGTGTGGGCGCGGTCAAGGACTTTGGCGGCTTCCTGGACGGCGGTGAGGTAGCCGAAGGTGCGCGCGACGAAGGCTACGTCGTTGTCCACCGTCTTGGGAATGCCCACCACGGCGAGCGGATGACCGCGCTGCTTCGCTTTTTGGAACAAATCGTTGCCGCCGCGCTGGGTGCCGTCGCCGCCAATGGTGAACAGGAGGTTCACGCCGCGCCGGATGAGGTGGTCCACCGCGATGTCCATATCCACGGGACCGCGGGACGTGCCCAGCACCGTGCCGCCTTCCTTGTGGATGTCGTCCACAAATTCGGGCGTCAGCACGATCGGCTCTTCGCCGCGCGCCGGATCGAGGCCCTGGTAGCCGCCGCGGAAACCGAGGACCTCCTGCACTCCGTAGGCGTAGTGCAATTCGCGGAAAAGCGAGCGGATGACATCGTTTAGGCCGGGGCACAATCCGCCGCAAGTGACCATGCCGGCGCGCGTCTGCTGGGGATCGAAGAATAAGTTCGCGCGGGGTCCGGCTAATTCGAAGAGCAACTCCTCGGCGGGCGGTGCCTGTGGGTCGCGCAGAATCTGCTCAGGCACGCGGACGGTATCGCTGACCGTGCGCCGAATCGGCGAGGGGAAGCGGGCTTCCCCCAGAACGGTAACATTCATGTTTGGTGTTTTCGTCAAAGTTGGATCACCCCCCTCATGCCGGGTAGATGGGTGCCTCCGCTGGCATATTGCGGAGCCGGTCGGCCCGAAGCAATCCGGGAATTGGTCATGGCGTGATCCTTCAGGCTTCGCTCTGGATGCCTTCGATGTAACCCTGCGCGCCGGTCTGGACGTTGGCGGCGTTGGCTTCGTCGGCGTCAATGTGCAGGGCCAGCGCGAAGCTCGGGGACACGCGCACCAGCACGTCGCCGAAGACGAGTTCGCGGTCGCCGGTGATGCGCACGCGGACGGCTGACTTGTCGCGCACGCCGTAGCGGAGGGCGTCCGCCGGCGTCATGTGAACGTGGCGAAATGCGCAGATGACCCCGCGCTCCAACTTTACGCTACCCGCGGGGCCTTCCAGCGTGCAACCAGGCGAGTCCGCGATGTCGCCGCTTTCGCGAATGGGCGGATACACGCCGACCTTGAACTGCGCCGTCATCGCAATCTCGACCTGCGTGTATTTTCGCGCCGGTCCGAGGACGCCCACGCGCTCGATACGGCCCTTCGGCCCAATGATCGCGAGCTGTTCCTTGCAGGCATATTGGCCGGGTTGCGAGAGGTCGGCGTGTTTGGTGAGTTGATGCCCTGGGCCGAACAACGCCTCGACATGCTCCTGTGTGAGATGGATGTGATGCGCCGAAACTTCGACGAGAAACGGCGGCGGCGGCTGCGCTTCCAGCCCCCGCATGATGTCGGCGCGGCTCAACGTGCGCAACGCCTCGCGCGCCATCATGCACTCCTCGTCCGTGGGCACGACCAGCACCGGAACCTTCGAGTTATCGGTCGAGATGCGGCAGACTTCGTCGAAGCCGCGCGCATCCCGGTTGCGCTGCGCGTCGAGCGTGATACCCAGGCACTCCAAGCCCTGCAACGCCAGCGCGCGGACTTCCGCGCTGCCCTGGCCGATGCCGCCGGTGAAAATCACGGCGTCCAACCCGCCCATCGCAGCCACGTAAGCCCCGACGTATTTGCGCACGCGGTAGCAATACGTCTTGAACGCGAGCAACGCGCGGTGATTTCCGGCATCGGCGGCCTGGAGGATTTCGCGCATGTCGCTCGAAACGCCGGACAGGCCGAGCAAACCGCTTTTCTTGTTCAACAACTCCTCGCTCTGCGAAGCGGTGAGCTTCTCCGTGCGCTCTAGGAAGGCGAGCACGCCCGCGTCCACGTCGCCGCAGCGCGTGCCCATGATCAAGCCCTCGGCGGGCGTGAACCCCATTGAGGTATCCACCGAACGCCCGTGGTCCACGGCGCAGAGCGATGAACCGTTGCCGAGATGACAACTCACCAACCGCAGCTCGTTCGGACGCCGTTCCAGGAATTGAGCGGCGCGCAGGCTGACGTAGTGATGCGACGTGCCGTGGAAACCGTAGCGGCGGACCCCCTGCTGCTCGTAAAACTCGTAGGGCAGACCATAGAGATAGGCGTAAGCCGGCAGCGTGTGATGAAACGCCGTGTCGAACACCGCAATGTGCGGCACCGCGGGAAAGAGCCGCCGCATCTCGCGAATGCCGGCGACGTTTACCGGGTTGTGCAACGGGGCCAGCGGATTGAGCGCCTCGATCTGCGCCAGCACCGCGTCGGTGATGAGCGTGCCTTCCGTGAACTTCTCGCCGCCATGCGCGACGCGATGCGCCACGACGCTCACTTCCCCCGCGCCGCCGATGACGCCGGTTTCCTTCGCGGTCAGTTCGGCAGTCATGGCCTCGAAGGCTTCGGCAAAGCCGCCTTGGGGCAACGCGCGCTTCACCTCGCCCTTCGGGCCGCGCTGCCCGAGGCGCGTGCCCTCAATGCCGATGCGTTCAACCTGGCCGCGCGTCTGACGGGAGGCATCGGTCGTGTCGTAAAAGCTGTATTTGAGCGAAGACGAGCCGCAATTGATGACGAGAATTTTTTCCGGCCGCTCGCCCTGAAACTTCAGTCCGTAGGGATCCTCACCCTGGCGCTGCGCCGTCGCTGCCTTTGCCGGGTCGGCCAGCATGGTCTTCATCCGCGCGGTGATGGTCCGCGAAAGGGGTTGCACTGCGCCCGGTTCGGCGACGATCACGGATTGAAACAGCGACACCGGAATGAGCAGCACCTCGCAGCGTGACTCGGCCAGAAAGTCCGCCGCCATCGCGTCCCCGGTCAGCAGGGCCATTTCGCCGAAGGTGTCGCCCGCTTTCAGTTCTCCGAGAAGTTGCCGCGGGCTGCCGGCGCCGCCGACCGATGCCGACACCGTGCCGCTCACGACCACGCCAAAGTGGGTGGCGGCCGCGCCTTGGTGAGCGATGACTTCTTGCGCTTCGAGCGATACGACGCGGGAGCCGTCCACCAATTGCTTCAGGCTGCCGGCGGTGAAGTTCTGGAATACGGCCACCTGCTGTTGGAGAAAGTCCGACAAGTTCATGATTAGTCTCCCAGTGAAAGGCCGGCAAACATCTGCGGCGCGATGGGGAGCGAGCCAGCGCGACCGATCACAACGCGCCCGGCTAATCCCCGCGCCACCCTTCCCGTTTTCGGCTCGTTGAGCAATCCCCCGGAGCCGCCGCCGGGGAAATTTCCAATCCGCTGGCTCAGGCTGGCGCTTTTGATTCGGGCCCACCCAAGGCTTGGAGCTTCGGCCCGCCAAGTCCGCGACTTCCTCGTCGGGCAGGCTCTTGCGGAAGCGAGCGGGAGGCTGGGTGGTGGTGGCATGAGTGGGTTCACTTTTTCAAGCGTTATCAGGATCACGCTAGCCGGTTCGAATCATGTCGCCAAGAGTTATTGGCAAGGCCGGAATAGCCGACCGCCAACCGCAAACAGTCCGGCAGCCCATGACTCATCGCTTGACCTAGCTATCCCCGCCGGGGGAAGTTCTCCCGAGCTGATTATGGATTTCACCGCCACCATCCAACGCCAGCGCGCCTTTTTCCAAACCGGCGCGACGCGCGGCCTCGCGTTCCGCTGCGAGCAACTCCGGAAACTTTCCGCCGCGCTGGAACGGCATGAATCCGCCCTGCTCGCGGCGCTCAAAGCCGATCTGGGCAAGTCGTCGTTTCAAGCGTTCGCGACCGAGCTGGGCCTCGTGCAGGCGGAAATCCGCCATGCGCTGCGCCACCTCCGCAAGTGGGTCGCGCCATCGCGCCGCCCCACGCCGTGGCTCCTATGGCCGGCGCGCGGCTGGGTGCAGCCTGAGCCGCTGGGCGTGGCGCTCATCATCGGCCCGTGGAATTACCCCGCCCAACTGCTGTTCACGCCGCTCGCGAGTGCCATCGCGGCAGGGAACTGCGTCGTGCTGAAACCCTCCGAACTCGCGCCGCGCACCGCGGAAGCCATCACCGCCCTCGTGCGCGAACACTTTTCGCAGGAATTCATCGCCATCGAGAACGGCGGCCCGGAAGTGGCCGAGGCGCTGCTGCGCGAACGGTTCGACAAAATCTTTTTCACTGGCAGCACGCCGGTCGGCCGCGTGGTGATGGCGGCCGCCGCGCGACATCTCACGCCGGTAACCCTTGAGTTGGGCGGCAAGTGCCCCGCCATCGTCTGCGCCGACGCGCCGGTCGAACTGGCCGCCCGGCGGATTGCCTGGGGCAAATTCATGAATGCCGGGCAGACGTGCGTCGCGCCGGATTTTGTGCTGGTGCCGCGGGGCCAGCGCGAAGCGTTTGTGGCAAAACTTAAACCGGCCATCCAGGAATTCTACGGCGACCAGCCGATCCAGTCCGCGGAATACGGCCGCATCGTCAACGCGCGCCATTTTGAGCGATTGGTTAGTTATCTTGGGGACGGGAAAATCGTTTACGGCGGCGAGCACAATGCGAAAGAATTGTTTCTGGCCCCGACGATCCTGGCGGAAATGGCGCCGGAGTCCCTGGTGATGCAGGAGGAAATTTTCGGGCCGATCCTCCCCGTGCTCGAATTCGACAAACTGGATGCTGCGCTCGCCATGCTGCGCGAGCGCCCTACGCCGCTGGCGGCTTATGTTTTCTCCCGTGACCGGGCGACGCAGGCCCGGGTGTTGGCGGAAACTCGTTCCGGCAGCGCGTGCGTGAACGACGTGGTTTCACAAATGGTCGGCACGGGCCTGCCCTTCGGCGGACTCGGCGCGAGCGGGATGGGGGCGTATCACGGGCGGGCGGGTTTTGAGGCGTTCACGCACCAGCGCGCGATCATGCGGCGGGCCACCTGGCTCGACCTGCCGTTTCGCTACCCGCCGCCGAAACTCTCCGTGGCCGGGCTGAAGCGGGCGCTTCGACTTCTTTTGGGACCGTAGAGAAGTTCAAATCAGCGGGGGGCGGGGCTTTCAAAACCCTTGTCAATGCTGGGCTTTTCCAGCTTAACCGGCCTTTACGATGTCAGACCGCCTTGCCCGGATCGCCACCGGCTCAAGTCGGACGGCCATCTTCCTTGACCAGATTGCGATCTACCTAAGAACGATTGCGATCCTCCTAAGCTGGACCAGCGTCTCACGCAACGCCGTGACGGCGCTGGGGAGCGACCCCGGCTGACGGGCAGCGGGCCAGCGTCCGCCCGATTGCTGCGGCGCAGCCGAAAGACCCCGCCGCCGCGCCGCGCGAAGGCCGGGAAGAAGATCCTTGGTGAAATTACGCCAGTGAGGTTGGATCGCCGCATAGAAACTGAGGCCGTTGTGAAACCCAGCCATGCACGCACCTGAGCATCCACGGCGGCAGGCTAATAATGTTAGGCGTCGCTACGCGCACCCTGTGGATGAACGCTATTCAGAAGCCACGAGACCCCGAGGCTATTCTCCAGCACATAACCGCCAAAGGATGGAAAGGACCGAGGCGCGTGGCGGACTGCCAGCCTGGCGGGTGAGGTAATCGCGCCGCGCGTTGTTTTCAGCCGGGGTTCAATTGCTTCCGCGCCGCCCGGCTCAAGATTTGCCCGGGGACTCACGCGCCGAGTTGGCGAGCATTCGCGCCAGCACGTTGCGGGTGATTTGTTGGACGCGTGGGTCCGGGCCGTGGGGCGTGGTATAGACGGAGGGGCGCAGGTAGCCGGGCGGCGCGGCGAGGCCGTCGGCCCACCAGCAGGTGGAGGCGTTGAAGACGAAATTTCCTTTCGGCCCGGGATAAACTGTGGCGGTGTAAATGCCGCCGTTGAGTTTGCCTGGGGCTTCCTGCGTTGGCCCCGTTGAGACGATTTCCAATCCCGGAATTTTCGCCGGATCGCCATGCCATTCCCAGCCGACGAGGCCGGGGATGCCGTCGCCTTGCTTCATGCCGGTGTGGGCAAAAAGCCAGTGGTCCGGGGCGCTACAAATGAAATCCGCGCCGCCGGTGAAGGGGGCAATGCTCCGGGCGCCGAGGAGTTCGCTGGCGTTGGGGCTGGTGTGGGGGAGTTGGCCCATGCTGGGCAGGCGTTTGACGTCCTCCTCGGTGCGCGGGCCGAAGAAGTCCATGCGGGAGAAGATGCGGTGGGGGACGCCTTGGGTGTTAGGCTCGAACTCGATGCGGCCGACGCAGGTGTCGCCGGAGAAGAAGGCGACGTTGAGGCCGTGGCGGATGGCGGCCTGGAGTTGGCGGAACATTTCGAGGGAGTAGTATTCATCGTGGCCGATGGAGAGGAAGCCGCGGGCGCGGCTGAGGCCGTGGGGATCGGTGTGGGTGTCCACGTTGGAAATGTAGGTGAGGTCGTAGCCGAGGGATTCGAGCCAGAAGGCGAAGGGGTATTCCCAGAGAAACCATTCGCCCGAGCCGGTGGTGAGCGGGGCGTCGAGGATCTGGCAGTATTTGCCGTAGGGGCGGTCGAAGCTGACGGCGACGTTGTTGCCCCAGTACCAGGAGTTCTGGCCGTCGTCGTAGAGGGCGAAGTTGTCGGGCCAACGGTTGTAAGCCTGCCAGGTGTCGTCGGAGCATTGGAAGATGAAGTCGGCCTGGCGGTCGTCGCGCACGATGAAGATGACGTAGCTCTGGCAACCGTCGTTTAACGCGGTGAGTTTGCCGAGGTAAACGCCGCTCAACCAGTCGCGGGGGATTTTGATTTTGGTGCAGGGCGACCACTGACATTCGCGCACGCGATTCTTGCTGATGGGCGGGTCGGGCTGGATCGCTCCTGGCATCGGCTTGAACGTCCGCATCAAGCGCCCGCCGTCGCCGCCATAATAACCCATGCGAAAGATTTCCAGCGTGAAGGGCGAAGGCGGATTCGTGCTGACGTGGAAGCTGATTTCCTCGCCGGCCCGAACACTCGTGCGCGAGCAGTAACCTTCAATCCACGGGCAACGATACTTGGTTTTCGGATCAATGCGGGTGTTGGTGAGCAACCAGTCGCGGGTGCCGGGGCGGGCGTTTTCCTCGCGAATGAGGTTGGAGGGTTTGGCGGTGGCGGGGGGCGAGTTTGGGTTCGTGACGCATCCGGTCAGCGCCGCGCCAGCGCTGAGGGCGATGGTTTGCTGGATCATTTTGCGGCGCGAGATGACGGAGGGGTTCGCGGACGAGTTGCTGCTGCTGCGTTTGGCCTGGCTCATGGCGGAAGATTATCGCCAACGAGCACCAGCGCAAACGCAATCGGAGCGGCGGGTCTCGTATTGGTGGATTCGCAAGGTTGGGTGTTTCTTGCCCCGCACCAAGACGTGGTGGCCGCAGGCCCGCTGAAGCGTGGCTCCCCCCAAGCGCCGCGGCTTGGGCCAATCCGTATTTTACCGGTGCGGGCTAAGTATTCTGTCACGTTGTTTTGGTGGAAACGGGCGCGGATAATCTACTCAAGACGATTACTTGAGTTGTGAAAAATGAATTTGAACCCGCCGATGAATCCCACGCCTGAATCCAGGGCCGCCGTTCCGGCTTCATTTCCCGTCGCCCCCGCGTCCGCCAAGTGGGTGCCGTTTTTGCGCGTTCAGATCCTGCAATGCGGAATCGTTGCTGGCGTCGCGTTCGCAAGCTATTTGCTGATCGCGCATTTTTTGGTGCAATCGGTGCAAGTGCAGGGAGCGAGCATGTCCCCGACCCTGAAAAACTCCGATCGCTATCTGCTGAATCGCTTGGTTTTTTCGGTTCGGGACCCGCAGCCTAGCGAGATCGTCGTGCTTCGCGACCCATCCGACCAGGGTTACGCGGTCAAACGGATTGTTGCGCGCGAAGGCGATACGGTTTGGGTCCGGGGCGGGCATGTTTATGTGAACGGGCGAGAGCTTGCCGAAGCTTACCTTGCGCTGGGCGTCGGGACCTTCATGCCCAATGAGGATCAGCGAGGCTGCTGGTTTTGCCGCAAGGGCGAATTCTTTGTGCTCGGCGACAATCGCGGCAACAGCACCGATAGCCGAATTTATGGAACCGTCCCTCGTCAGAACATCCTCGGAGCGATCATCCGCTGAGCGCGGGAGCCTGCGGGCTAATCTCAGCGGCGGCGCCCGGCGAGCCGCGGGCGGCTCAGGACCGCCGTCGCACCACTTTTTCCGCGTCACTTACGGCCACCAGATCGAAGGCATCCAGCCGCAAGCAAAACCCTACGTCCTCTTGCAGTTCCGGCAGGCGCAACAAATGGCGCGCGTTGCGGCTCTGGCCAACCGCATCGGCCAGATTCGCCCGCGCTTGGAGGAAAGCGCCCCGGGCGATGACCGCCGAGTCGCGGAACGCGAGCGTCGGGCCAGTTACCTGCAGTTGCTCGCACAAGGCGCCGGCGGCCAGTAAATCCTCCAACGCCGTCTCCTCACCGGTTCCTGCACACACCAGACAAATTCGGTTTCGGGGGCGACTTCCCAGATGGCGGGCGGTGGCGCTGAGATTGAGGAACGAACCCACGACTACCTCCTCCGCTCCCGCGCAGGCGCGCAAGGCCCGCGTGCCATTGGTCGTCGTGGTCACGATGAATTTCCCCGCCACGCGTGCCGGGGTGAACTCGCGCGGCGAATTGCCGAGCTCAAATTCACGCCCGCCCGTGAGCGCCGCGCCGATGCGCTGGCCCCCTCGCTCGCCGGCCAGGAGGACGTCCGGTTGTTGACGCCGGTATTCGAGCGCTTCCGAGATTTCGCCGACCGGCAGCAAGCCCGTCGCGCCCGCGGCGAGCGCGGTAACCATTGTGCTGGTGGCGCGCAGAATATCGAACACCACGCAGGTGGTGTCGGACAAATCATCCGTGCGCCCGCCGCGGTACTCTGCCGGTGTGAACAGAACTCCGACTTCGCAAGTCATGACGCACGCTACAAGCCGCGCCGCTTAGTGCGAAAGCTTTTTCCCCTGGTCCAAACGCAGACTGTGAAAGAGGTATTGCTGGGCGTAGCCCCCGTGCGGGCCGAAATGCGTCGTGGAGAATTCCCGCAGGCGTGCTAGCGGGATGCGGCGATTCCGAAAATAGAATTGTCGCAACGCCCGCATCACCCACACGTCCACGGGAAAGGCGGTGGGAAAGCCGCAGGCAAACAGCAGCACGCAATCGGCGATCTTCGGGCCAACGCCGGGGAGGCTGAGCAAATGCGCGCGGGCCTCCGCCAATTCCAGTCGCGCCAGACCCGCAAGGTCCAACGCGCCGTCGGCGACGCGGCGGGCTGCGGCCCGCAAGTAGGGCGCGCGGAAACCCATTTTGCACTGGCGCAGTTGCGCTTCGCTCAGCGCCGCGATTTGTTCGGGCGTCGGGAACGCGAAGGCCGGCTCGCCAGCAAAACCAGGATTCTGGTCACCATGGAGTTCGCACAGCCGGACTACGATCTGTCGGATTTGAACGATCTGTTTCGTCGAGGAGAGGATGAACGAAGCCAGACATTCCCACGGCTCCTGCCGCAGCAGCCGCAGGCCGTGACAACGCTCGACCGCGATTTGCATCGGCGCGTCCTGTGGGAAGGTGGCGAAGATCGCTGGCAGGTCCACATGAATTTGCAAGTAGTCTTCCAGCCAGCGCCAGTCGGTTTGGGGGGTGACGGTGCGGGCGACAATGACTCCCTCGCCTCCGGCGTAAGGGAGCGGGCCGGGGTGAGAATTGGCCGAGTTAAGTTTCACGTTTTGAACCCCTGCACCGCAGTATCGCTCTGGCGGAGGATGAACCGTGGCAGCGTCTTGGAGTGCGCCAGAGGGCTGGCGGCCGCCAAGACCTGTCGGTGGTGCGGACGGTTCCTGGGCAGGGTGGGGGCGCGTCTCGCCCGAGTTGGCGGTGCTGGCATCGTTGTGCAACGGACAATTCACCTCGGCCCTCTCGGCTGCGGAAGGCGCGGGGGAAGGGCCGCGTTGCTCCAGCGCCACCAGATTGCTGCCCACGACCCCATGCCAGCGCCCGGCGCTCAATTCCCAGCGAAACGCCTGGCCGCAACCGAGCGTGGCCGCGAGGTCATAGTCCCGAACGGCGAAGACCGTTTCGTTCGACTTTAGCGCAGGTTTCGGCACTCGAAGATTTGGAGGTTACGGATCAACCGGTCCCGCACCAGCACCGGTTGCAATGGCAGTTCGGAGACGCTCTCGAATTCATCGAGCAAGGCGCGCGGTGGGGGATTGGTGGAGGGCCGGTCCGTGACGTAGAGCGCGTTTTGCCCTTGGCGACCTTTGTATCCGGGCCAAAAGAAAAACTGGTTGTCCGGGGTCGTGGTTGTTTGGTAGTAGGCCAGCGGGTGGTTCGGAATGCCGGCTTTCGCCTCGGGCAGATAAAAAGCGATGAGGCTCGTGATGCCATAGTGCGAGCCGATGATGAAGACCGGCTTGCCCTCCACCAGTAACCGGCGCCGCGCATCGCCCACGACTTCGGCGGTGCTCCGCCACCCGCGGACCCGCGTCAGCGGATCCACTTGGGGCGGCAACCGGCGGCCAGCGACTTTGTCGAGGAGATTGGTGTCATGCAACAGCAGCACGACGATGAAACCCAGGATGAGACCGATCACCAGCGAAGGAATGACCTGCGGAGCACCTCGCAGCCGTTCGGCTTCCCAGTAAATTGCCATGAGGCAAAACAGCGGCAGCACGCAGGGCGCGATCCAATTTGGCAAGACCTGCGAGTGAATTGTCCAGGCGAGATAAATCAGGAACAACGGTGCGCCCATGCTGAAAAAATAAACCTGCCGCAAGTCCTGCCGATACCGGCGCCAGAACGCCGCCATCGCCCACATTGCTGACACGAAGAACACCGGGTTGAGCAGGCCCAATTCGGAGCCGACAAACTCGAAGAAGTATTTTGCCGAGGGTTGCCAGGCGTGATGGAGTTTGGCATTGCTGGCGACGTGCGTGGCCGTGATCCAGTCGTGTTTTTGATTCCAGATGATGACCGGCAGGGCGCCTAGGGCGACGATCCCTAGCGCGAGCCACGGCCCGGCGCGACGCAGGTGAATCCGCGCCGGTCGCCACAGCGCAAAGAACACGAGCCAGCACAGGAGTTGGAGTAGCGCGGTGTATTTGCTGAGCAAACCCAGGCCCAGCCAAACGCCGACCCACACCCACGGTCGCACCCCGGCTTCGGGGCGGATGGCTTTCCACCCCGCGAACATCGCCGCCGCCCAGAACAAAACCGACAACGGGTCCACGGTCATCAAGGTTGCGCCCACCGAGAGGAGCGGGGTCGCCATGACGCACAGCACCAGGAAGAACCCGGCGCGGGCGTTGACTTCGTGCGCAAAAAATCTCAGCAGCAAAATTCCCAGGATCGCCGCGATAAGCGGAGAAAAAAACCGCACGCCAAATTCGGTGTCGCCCCAAATCGAAGTGCCGAGAAAATGCGTGTAGGCGATGAGCGGTGGCTTGCTGAAATAGGACAACGCCAGATGCTTGGACCATTGCCACTGGTAAGCTTCGTCCTGGCTCAGTTCGATGATGCCGCTGCCGATGTAAATCCAGCGCCCCAAGGTGAAGATGCCAATCAGCAGAAAGCCCGCGCGCAGCCAGTGCGACTCGATGGCCGATTGAGTCGTGGGCGTTCCGTTTGCGTCAGTCGGAATGAGTGATGGGAGTTGCTCGTGCCAGAGTGGGAAAAATTTCCGACCCGCCCAGCGCCACAGCGCCTCCAGGCAATAAACTCCCATGAAGGCATAGCCCGCACCGAGAAGCGCGCCCGCCAGCACATCGCTCGGATAATGCGCGCCGTTGTACACCCGCGAAAAGGCTACGCCCACGGCCAGCGGCACCGTCACTCGCGCACTGCGACGGAAATAAATCCAGGCGATCATAGCCGCCGCGAAACTGTTGGCGGCGTGCGCGGAGGGCATGCTGGCGTGATCGCTTTTGGGGTTGGCGTTTGCGGGCGTCCGGGCGTCTGCCAAGGCGGTTAGCGGTCGCGCCCGGCCCACGGCGCGCTTGAGGGTGTTGAGCACCAAACCGTCCCCCAGCGGCACGATGATCGCGAGCATCACGACGCACAACCCGGCGCGACTTCGGAAACGCCAGATCGCAAGGCCGAGGCCGATCAGCAACAGGGGCGCAAAAAAAACATTGCCGCTAAACCAGGGCATCAGCACGTCGAACCCCGGATTCTTCAACGTGCCGTTGAAGAAGTGAAAGAGAGCGGTATCCAGTGCGGCCAGCGATTCCATCGCGGAAAGTGTATCGGCCCGGGGCGGCTTGGAAACTCAATTGCCCCACTACCGGATCACAACTGTTCCGGGCGGTGCATCAAATCCGCAACTCGCTGGAGCAGGCGGCCCGCCGCGCCGCCATCCAGCACGCGATGGTCGAAGCTCAACGACAAGTTGGCCTCGATGGCCGGTTCAAATTTTGCGCTGGCTTCCTGCCACTGCGGCACGCGCCGGCCGACGCCCAGGCCGAGCACGAGCGTTTGTTCCGGCAGCGGAATGGGCGTGGCCCAGGTCAAACCAAACGTGCCGTAGTTCGTGACGGTGGCGATGGATCCGCCCGTGGCGTCGCCGGGGAGCTTGCGTTGGCGCGCGAGTTCCACGAGTTCGTGATAGCGCACCGCGAGTTCGACGAGGGGCTTTTTGTCGGCGGAACGCAGCACCGGGACCAGGACGCCGTCTTCGGCCTCCACGGCGAAGCCCAGGTCAATGGACGACGGATGGACCACCTGATTGCCGACCAACCGCCCGGCGGGCGCGCTGTTTTCGGCCAGCGCAATGGCCAGCGCACGCAAGGCGTAGAGCGCCAGGCCGGGCTTGGGATTTTGCCGTTTGCGATGAGCCAGCAGCGCGTCGAGACCGACCGGCAACCCGACGCTGGCGATGGGCCGCGTCCAACTGCGCCGCATGGCGTCGGCCACGGCCACGCGCATGGTCGAGGCTTGCGTGAGTTTTTGTTTTTCGAGGTTGGCTAGGTATTTCTCGAAATCCTGAATGGTCACGCGGCCTGCCGCGCCGCTCCCGGCAATGCCCGCCAGGTCCGCCGCGTGCAAGCCCAGTTCGTCCATGCGCGCTTTCATGCGCGGCGACATGTAGCTTGCCCCGGCCGCGTTGGCGGGCACGGGCAGGCCGCGAATGGTCGGTTCAACCCGTTGCCGGTTGCCATTCTCCACCGCTTGGACCGCCGGGGAGGGGCCGGGCTGAGGGGAGGCTTTTTCAACTGGTGAAATGTCGAGCCCGAGCAGTGCGGCGTCGGCGACGGTGATTTCGATCCGGCCCAGCGTTGCGCCGACGGCGTAACTCTCGCTCAGTTGAACGGTAAATTGTTCGAGTCGCCCGCGGCAGGGGGAGGCGACGTTCATGTTCGCCTTGTTCGTTTCCACTTCGATGATGTCCTGATCTGCCTCGACGTGGGCGCCGGGTTTGACCAGAAAACTCACGATGGTGGCCTCGGCGATGGACTCGCCGAGCTGGGGCATGATGATGGGGATGGAAGGCATAAAGTCAGAATCCAGAGTCCAAAGTCCAGAGACCACGGTCCCTGCTCGAAAGCCCGAGAACCGATCCCTGCGGTGATTCGGGGCTTCGAACTCCGGACTCGGGATTTTGGACTGTTTCGCGCATATCAGCTTCGCAAAAGTTTTCGCGCCGCGGTCGCAATGCTTCGGGCCGTTGGGCGGTGCGCGGCCCAGAGGTTGGGATGGTAGGGTACCGGCGTGTCTTTGGCATTCAGGCGTTGCGGCGGCACGTCGAGCAACCCGAAGCCTTCGCTTGCCACGCGCGCGATGACTTCCGCGGTCACGCCGCCCCACGGGTAGGACTCGCCGACGCACAGCAGCCGCCCGGTTCGTGCGACCGAGGCCATCACGGTGTCGGTGTCGAGCGGCTTCACGGTGCGCAGGTCCACGACTTCGATTTCATAGCCCTCGGGTTGGAGCTCCGCAGCCACGGCGAGCGCCTCATGCACCATTGCGCTGTACGCCACGATCGTCAGGTCGCGACCTTCGCGCGCGATGCGGGCCTTGCCGATGGGCAGGGCTTCGGTGGGAAGTTTCTCGGCCTTGAGATGGTAATAAAGCAGCTTGTGTTCGCAGAAAACCACCGGGTCATCGAGCGCCACGGCGGCGAGCAACATGCTGTAGGCGTCCTCCACGGTGGCGGGCGTCATCACGACCAGGCCGGGATAGTGCGCGTAAAGCGTCTCCATCGTCTGGCTGTGAAAGGGTCCGCTCCCGGAAGTCGCGCCGCAGGGCAGCCGGATGGTGACAGGGCAGGGGACGTTCGTGCGCCAGAACAAGGTCGCCGCCTGGTTGACGATCTGGTTGAACGCGACCGTGGAAAAATCCGCGAACTGAATTTCGATGATCGGTCGCATTCCTTCGATCGCCGCGCCGACGGCAAATCCGGCCATCGCGTCCTCGCTGATGGGCGCATCAATGACGCGACCGGGGAATTGCGTCGCGAGATTCTTCGTGGCTTTGAACGCGCCGCCGAACGCGCCCACGTCCTGACCGTAGATGAAGACGCGCGGATCGTCCGCCAGCGCCTTGGCCTGGGCTTCGCGGATAGCTTCGAGGTAGGTGATGCTCATGGGTGGAAGGTGAAACAAACATCCGACATCCAACGATCCCGTAGCGCCGCCAATTGGATGTGGGTGGTTCCCATCTGATTATTCATTCCCTTCACACAGCTCTTTCGTGGAAAGCGCGCACCAGTTTTCATTGAAGGGATCCGGGCCAGCCTCCCGCTGCACGGTGGCCACGCTTTCTTCGACCTTCTGAACCGCCTCCGCGCGCCAGCTTGCGAGGACGGCGGCGGCGGCCCATTCGCTCTGGCGGATGAAATCTTCGCTGACCTTGAGGCAGTCGCGACCGAGCGGCGACGCCTTCATTTTCGCGTCCACGTAGCCGGCATCATCGTGTTCGCCGTGCCCGCAGAGGCGGAGCAACCGGGCGACGACCAATTGCGGGCCGTGGCCCTCGCGGGCGCGGGCAATGGCGCCCCCGACAATTTCCAGGCAGGCGGACAAATCGGTGCCGTCCACGGCATGGCCCGCGACGTTGTATCCCCCGGCGCGGTCCACCAACGAATTGCAGGCGAACTGGCGCGAAGTCGGCGTGGAATAGGCGTATTGATTGTCGGCCACGACGAGGACCAGCGGAAGTTTTTCCACGGCGGCTTGGTTCAGCGCTTCATGAAAAGCCCCGGTGGACGTTGCGCCCTCGCCACAACACGCCACGCCCACGCGGCCGGCGTCGCCCTTCATGCGCTTGGCGAACAACGCGCCGTTGACGACCGAAATCATCGCGCCCAAATGACTGATCATCGGCAGCAGTCCCTCCCGGGGCCGACCGCGATGGACGTTACCATCCCGCCCACGCATCGGGCCAAGCGCCGAGCCCAGGTAAGTGCGCGCCGCATCCAGAATGGTTTCGCCGAAAGCCAGACGCCCGGCCTGGTCCCGAATCAGCGGCGCGAAAACATCGCCGCGTCGCAACGCCACGCCGGCGGCCACGCTCAAGGCTTCCTGGCCCCGCCCTAGGAAAACCCCGCCATGAATCTTGCCGGCGCGGTACAGGCTGGCGAACTTCTCGTCCAAAATGCGCGCCACCAACATGAGCCGATAAGCTCCGAGGTAGGTGTCGCGCCGGGAGGCGACTTCGCCCGCCGGTTCTGCTTTGAAAGCCGTCTGAACCATGGGGGTATCTTTGCCAGTTCAATCCGAACGGCGCAATGTTTCTTTCCGGGCGGGGCGGCTGCCGGTCATGGATATTTCATCGGCCCTGCGCGGAGTGGGGCGAGGTCGGGGCGACCGACCGGACGTGGGCGGCGGCGTGGACAGCGTGCCGGAGTGCGGCGCGGAGCGTGGGCGTGGACGCCCGCCGCCGCGCACCCTGGACTGGCGCAGGGTGGTTCATCGGCGCAGTCAGGCCAGCACCCGACTGAAGGTCAACTGCCGACAGCCCGACGCCGCGCTGGGGACGGCAATCTCTTCCCGCGCCCGCGCCAGTTCGTGCAGGCCCAGTGCCAGGTTGCGCAACGTCGCCAGCACTTGCGCGGCCCCGCGTGGGGAGACGCCGCAGGCGTCTTCCCCAAAGGTCACATCGCGCCGGTAGTGGGTGCCGTTTTCAATCGCGTCCCAGTGAGCGCGAATGATCGCCAGCAATGCGGCATCGTCGTAATGGGCCGCCCCGGCGCTTCGATTACCCCAACTTCTGGAATTTGATCGCCCGTAAAGCCAATGTCTTCGACCGTCTGGAGTGGCGCGGCTGGTATCACGCCTACAGCCCTGTGAACTCGTTCTGCGGTGCCGGGCCAGCCTACCTGGTGAAGGGCGATGGCCACGTGAAGATTGACGGCAAGCCGGCGGGCGTTCTCGACGAGTACGGTCCCATCCGGGGAGAGCCGGCTCAGTGGGACTTCACTGGACTGTCACCAGGGACGCATACTCTAAAGCTGATCGTCCTGGCGGAAAGCAACCCAAAGCCCAAGGGGCGATTCCTGAACCTGGCGTGGATCGGGGCACTAGCCAGGGGACCGTAGTTCCCTCGCAGTGAAAGGGGAGCTCCCTGCCTTTGTCGCACTTGGAGTTGAATCAAAACCAGAATCGGCCACAATGGAAGCAGCCGCAATGAAACCAGCCACGCCGAAAACCGAACAACCGCTCGCAAGCCAGCTCCGACACGTAGTTTTCGGAGGTTTCCCCCAATGATTAACCCCACCTTGCCTTGGACGAAAACCTTCCGCTGGCTGGTCGTGTTGGTCAGTTCGACCGCTGCGGCTTTCGGGGCGGATCAGTCACGACTCCCGCTGGAAGTAATCCCCCAACCACATGAGATCAAATTCACGGGCGCGGCCTTTGAACCCAACGCCACCAATCTCATCATCGTCTCCGACCGCCCCGCGGATCGTTTTGCGGCGCGCTTGGTGCAAGAGGCGATGCGCGAAACGCACGGGATCAACAACAACATTGTTCTCACCCCACAGGATACGACGAACCTGCATCAACTCTGGGTGGGATTGAAGGACCAGACGCCAGACCATCCCGCT
>CAIKLQ010000784.1 GCA_903828255.1 uncultured Verrucomicrobiota bacterium | reverse complement strand
TACAACGTCGTTTGGGCGGCCACCGCCGCGCTGGCGTATTTCATCGGCGGCGCATTGCTGGAAAAGCTGTCCATGAAAAGCCTGTTTCTCGTGCCGCTCGCTTCCTTGATCGTGCAACTGGCGCTGACGTTTTGGCTCGAACGCGCGGCCAAGACTGCCACTCCGTCGCCGTTGTCCGCCGCTGAGGAAACTCCGACTGGCCCGCCGGAAATCCCCCACGCGCCGGCGGAGGCGAAAATGTTTCTGCGCCTGGCTTGGGTCGCGAATCCGTTCGCCTACATTGCCATCAACACGCTCATCGCCGTCATGCCGGGGGTGGCCCAACGGCTGGGACTCTCCACGACGCTCGCGGGGTTCTGCTGCTCGCTGTGGTGCTTCGCGCGCGTCGCCGCGTTTGTCGGCCTGTGGTATTGGCCGGGCTGGCACTATCGGTTTCGCTGGTTGCTCGCGGCTTACCTCGGGTTGGTGGTCAGTTTCGCGGTGATCCTCCTGGTGCCGAATCTGGTGGTCGTGATTGCTGCCCAGATGGTGTTGGGCCTGGCCATCGGCCTGATCTACTACTCTTCGCTGTTCTATTCGATGGATGCCGGCGACACGAAAGGCGAACACGGCGGCATTCACGAAGCGGCCATTGGGCTGGGCAATTTTGTCGGACCGACGGTCGGCGCGATTACGATGCACTTCCTGCCCAACTCGCCGCACAGCGGGGCCATCGCGGTCAGCGTGTTGCTGCTCGGCGGCTTGGGTGGCTTGGCGTGGTTGCGGCGCGGGGCCACCGCCTGAGCCGGAGCGCCGGTCTCCGGCCCGGCATGTTTCAAGGTCAGCATTACCAGCGCGCCGGATCGGAGGTCGGCGCTCCGGGTCATGAGCTGTTCTTCCCCGGTTGCCGAAATTGTTTCATTTTTTCCGGCACTGACTAAACTAGCCGGGCCGGTAAATCGAAACTACCAAACATGAAACCAGTTCCTCTGCCTGCCGTCCTGTTCACGCTCAATCGCGAGCGACTCACCCAACTCCTGCGGCCCCGCGCCGTGGCGGTCTTGAACGCCAATGACATCATGCCCACCAACGCCGACGGCACGATGGGCCATTTGCAGAACGCCGATTTGTTCTACCTGACCGGCATTCATCAGGAGGAAACGATGTTGTTGCTCGCGCCGCACGCCGCTGATCCGAATCACCGCGAGCTTCTCTTTCTCCGCGAACCGAACGAACACCTGACCATCTGGGAAGGTCACAAACTCTCGAAGGAACAGGCCACGAAGATTTCCGGCATCAAGAACGTGAAGTGGCTCGCGGAGTTTCCCGCGCTCTTCCGCCAAATCGCCTGCGAGTTGGAGGTGATTTACCTCAACAGCAACGAACATCAACGCGCCGGCCTCGAGGTCGAATCCCGCGATGCACGCTTCGTGCGCGAATGTCAGCAGATGTTCCCATTGCATTGCTACGAACGCCTTGCCCGCGTGATGCACAGCCTGCGGGTGGTGAAGTCGGAACACGAAGTCACGGCGATCCAGTCGGCGTGCGATCTCACGGGCAAGGGTTTCCGGCGCGTCTGCGGGTTCGTGAAACCGGGCGTCAACGAAGCCGAAGTGGAAGCCGAGTTCGCGCACGAGTTCATCCGCCACCGCGGCCAGTTCGCCTACCTGCCCATCATCGCCAGTGGCGCGAACAACAACATCCTGCACTACAACCAAAACGATCAGCCGTGCAAAAGCGGCGAGTTGCTCCTGCTCGATGTCGCCGCCGGCCTGGGCAACTACATGAGCGACCTGACGCGGACGATTCCCGTGAGCGGACGATTTTCGCGGCGCCAGAAGCAGGTGTACAATGCCGTGCTGCGCGTCTTCCGCCAGATGGTCAAGGCGATGGTGCCGGGCAAAACCACCAAGGACCTGCGGACGGAATGTGAGACGTTGATCGCGGAGGAATGTGTGGGCCTCGGCCTGTTGAAGCCGTCCCAACTCCGGAAATCCACGCCGGAGAATCCCGCCGCCAAGCCGTATTTCATGCACGGCGTTTCCCATCCCATCGGACTCGACGTGCATGACGTCACTTACAATCACCTCAAGATCGCGCCCGGCTGGGTGCTCACCTGTGAGCCGGCGATCTACATTCCGAAGGAAGGCTTTGGCGTACGGTTGGAAAACACCATCTTCGTCACCGAAACCGGCCAGCGCGATCTCATGGCAGACATTCCCATCGAAGCCGACGAAATCGAAGCGCTGATGAACCGGCGTTGAAAACTCACCTCTTGATGTCACCACGGGATATGCAAACGCGTCGCGAAAAGTTCATTGGCGGTGCGGAGCGATCCTCCCTCTCCCCCGCGGCGGGGGAGAGGGCCGGGGTGAGGGGGAACAGCGGCGCAATCGTTGAGCCGCTCCAAATTCCGTGCTTTTCGCCGTCCCCTCACCCTGACCCTCTCCCCTTCCGAAGGGGAGAGGGAAGGGACCGGCGAATGGCACTTTTTCC
>CAIKLQ010000783.1 GCA_903828255.1 uncultured Verrucomicrobiota bacterium | reverse complement strand
TCCGGCATCGTGTAGAGTCCGCCGCGAATGTAGAACGGGAGAAAAATCCAGATCAGCGCCGAGAACGTGATGACATTGCCCCACTCCCACTGCGCCACCACGAAGCCCACGCCATACGCCACGCCCACCATGCCGATGAAGTGTTCCGTGCTGATGTTCGCCGCGATAATCGAGCCACCGATCGCATACCACGGCAACCCTTCACCTGCGAGAAAGTAATCCCGCGCATTCGCAGTCTTCCGGCGCGCCACCCAGATGCCCAGCGCCACCGTGAGCAACAGGTAGATTCCGAACAGGACAAAGTTCAGCGTTTGCATAAATGCGCTGGCCTCACAAACCGATCCGAGAATAAAACTCCGGCAGACCCCGGATGCCTGGCCGCAGCCGGAACAACGCGCCCGCACCCGCGCCTTCCGTTGCTCGCTGGTCGCCGCCAGCGGTTGTGACATACAGGTCGGAGAGGTCATCGCCACCAAAGGAAGCGCTGGAGACTTTCTTCGCCGGAAACTGGATGCGCCGCTCCTCATTGCCATCGGGTGTGAACCGCACGAGCGCGCCACCATCCCACCGCGCTGACCAGATGCCGCCCTCGGCGTCCACGGTCAGGCCATCGGGCAGGCCTTCGTTCTCGGGCGTGCGCATGAACAACCGCCGGTTCGTGAGGCCACCGCTCCCCACGTCGTAGTCGAAACGGTAAATCTCGCGTTTCGTCGAGTCAGTGTAATAAAATTGCCGCCGGTCGGGCGTGAAACCCATGCCGTTGGAACAACCGATGCCGTCGAGCAGCTTCGTGAGCCGTCCATCCGTATCGAGTCGGTAGAGGGAACCGGCGCGTTCCCCGTCAGGCATCGTGCCGCAGAACACCCGCCCCGCGGGGTCGGCGATCACGTCGTTGAAGCGCGAACCGAGTTCGTCCGGAATCTCGGCGATCACTGGGGTAAGTTTGCCATCGCGCCAGATTTTCACCGCGCCGCGCGCCATGAACAACAGCAGCGACCCGTCGGCTTGGATGGTAAACCCGCCGACCACCTCACCCTCGTAACACCGCTCATGCTGGCCGGTGACGGGATCGTAACGGAACATCCGCCCTTCCGGGATGTCGGTCCAATAAACGCGCTTCTCGGTGGGATGCCACAGCGGCCCCTCACCAATCACGCACTGACAATCCGCAACGAGTTCTGGTTTCATGGCGCGTCTCCGGCAATCAGACACACGGGTTCACGTATTCGCTTGAGCTGCCCCCGCACGCGTGAGGTTGCCGGTTGATTTACTTCGGCAGCAAGGCCGCGAGATCCTCGTGGGGCCGGGCGATGACATGCGCGGCGATGAGCTTGCCGAGATCGCCCACCGCTTTGGCCCCGGCATCCACGGCGGCTTGCACCGCCGCCACATCCCCGCGCACGATGACCGTGACATAGGCCGCGCCGATTTTCTCCTTCCCGACGAGCGTGACGTTGGCGGTCTTCAACATCGCGTCCGTGGCTTCGAGCACGGCGGTCAGCCCCTGCGTTTCAATAATTCCAAGTGCCTCTTGTTTGTTCATGATGGTTGGTTTGGTTGCGGGAAAATCTGTCGGTAGAAGCTGGTCGCGTCCGCCGTAGAGCGGGTTTTGCACGTTCGGGAAATGCACCATCGGCGTGAAGCCGGCATCGGGACGCGACAGGCAACTCGCCACAATCGTCGCCCCCAAGCCAGCGGCGAACTGCTCGGCGCGGTCGAGCGCGGCCTGCACGGCGGCAACATCGCCTTCCAATCGCACCAGCAAGCTCGGATTCCCCGTGCTCTCGATGCCAAGCAATCGAACGTCCGCCGCCTTCACCACCTCGTCGGCAACGAGCAGCGTGATGCTCATGAACGGAATTTCAAGGAAGCCGAGGGCCATGATTGCGCGCTACTGGTTCAAGGACTTCAACACCTGACGCACGATTAGCTCCGCGTCGAATCCCGCCGGGGCCGGGCTCTGAGTTTGGGGCGCGACGTGACACGCGCTGGCGGCCTCGGAAAATCCACACTCGGCCAGGATGCACGCGATCTTGCCACGAATCGCCTCCAGATCAATCTGCTCGCGCGGCGACAGCAATTGCCGCGTCGTGCCGAGATTGAAGCCACGCAGCGACATGCCTGCGCGGAAGCCCTCCGGGAAATTCGTGCCGTAAAGCATCGCGTTGATGAGGTCGAGCAATTTGAACTGGATGCGCCGCGCTTCGGCAATGTTTCCCGCCACAGACTCGCGGTGCAGTTTCATGATGACCTCCGGCACCACGCCACTGGTCGCGATCGTCCCGCCGTCCGCGCCCATGAGCAGCGACGGGAAGAGAATCTCCTCGCACCCGGTCAAACAACTAAAGTCCGGCCGTTGCGGTTTGATCGCGTGCAGCGTGTTCAAGAAGCGCGGGAAATCCCGGCTGCTGTCCTTGATGCCCACGATGCGCGGGCAATCCTGCGCCAGCCGCGTCACCACCGGCACGCTGATCTCGTTGGAGAATTGCGGGATGTTG
>CAIKLQ010000782.1 GCA_903828255.1 uncultured Verrucomicrobiota bacterium | reverse complement strand
GCAGCCGCGGATGACGGGCTGGCGTGGATTGCCGCGCTCGTTCGCGATTTGCAAATCCCGCCGCTCGGGAGTTACGGCTTGCGGCGCGAGGACCTCGGCGAAGTGGTGACGAAAGCCATGAACGCCAGCAGCATGAAGGCGAATCCTATCACGTTGACGGCGGTGGAACTGGCGGAAACATTGCGGGCGGCGCTGTGAACAGAGCGCTGCGCTCCTATCGCTTCGCTAAATCCACGCATACCAGGCGATCTTCACTGCGCAGGAAAAGCCGTTTATCCGACAGCACCGGCGCGGCCCAGCACGGAGAGCGCAACGACGGCACTTGCCACGCGCAAATTTCTTCGCAGCGTTGCGGGTTGGGACGGAACAATCCCAACCGACCGCCTTCGCCAAGCGCGATGAGCTTGCCGTCCGCGAGAATTGCCGAGCCGCGACCGAACCCGTGCGGCTGACGTTCGCTGTGCGCGGGCCAGGATTCGTCGCGACTCCACATCAGCTTGCCGGTCTTCAGTTCCACGCAACGGAACGCTGCGTCCGGCTCGTTGCGTCCGCTGAAGGCGTAAAGATAACCATCGCGGAGCACCGGCTTGGTCCAATGAATCTCCAGCACCGGGGCGGGATAACCGCCCGTCGCCGGATCGCGCTCGAAGGGATTTTGAGGACTGCGCCAAATTTCCTCGAACGATTTGCCATCCGGATTCACGCGCAGCAGGACCGAGCCGACGCGATAATACGCGGCAGAGAGGAACACCAGATCGTCCCGCACCACGGGTGACATCGCGTTGACGGATTCGTTGACCGGGCATTGAAACCAGCGTTGGAAATTCACCTGACCGTTCATCGGGTTAAGCGAAACTAGGCCCTGGCGCATCAGGCAGAACAAATGCCGCCGGCCATGAATCGTCGCGGCCACCGGCGAGGCGTAGCTCGCGCTCTGCTCGTGGCCCGTCCATTCGTAAGGCTTCGTCGTGCGCCAGCCGATCGGAGTGACGCCATTCCAGGTTTTCTTGCCGACGCTTTCCCAGAGCGTCGTGCCAGTCTCCGGCGCCAGCGCCACTACCCCGGCGTCCGGCTGCCCACCGATCATCACGATCAACTTGCCGTCTTCCAGCAACGGCGTGCTGCCCACGCCGAAGAAGGCTTGCGGCACGCTCCAATCCTTCGCGGTGTCGCGCTGCCAGACGACGCGGCCAGCGGCGAGGTCCAGGCAAATGAGCTTTCCCTCGGCGCCGAAAGTGAAGCAGCGATTCGACGTGAGCAACGGCGTGCAGCGCGGGCCGTTGTTGTAGCCAAACGGATCGGTGAAGCGGCTGGGGTTCTTGCGCTGCCATTTTGTTTTGCCGGTGGCCGCCTCCATTGCTTCGACGATTTCCTCGGCGCCCAAACGGTGGTGCAGCACGAGCAAATCGCCGCGCACCGAGGGTGCGCTGTAACCGGTGCCGATGGGTTTTTCCCACAAGATCGGCGGGCCATTGGTGGACCAGCGATCGAGGAGGTTGGTTTCAGTGGAGGTGTTGTCGCCACGGGGGCCGAGGAAATTAGGCCAGTCTTCGGCAGGGGTGGATGGGACGAAGGCGACGGAGGCGACGAAGAGGGCCAAGAGCAGTCGGAGGTAATTTTGATGCGGCTGAGAAAGGTTCACGGCTTTATTCCGCGGGTTGCTCTGCAACAGGTTTCGCCCGGCTCGCGCGTTTTTGCCTCCAGACAACTACACCGGTCCCGAGCACCAGAATGGCCCCGGCGAGCGCTGCCAACCGCAACCCCCAAGCCAGGCTCGCCGGTTCGTAGCGGAATTCCAGGGTCGCAACTCCAGCGGGCACGAGCACCCCGCGGAGGGCATGATTCGCGCGGAGAATCGGCACCGGTTGGCCACCTAGATACGCCTGCCAGCCTTGGTCCCACAGGTCAGCGAGCACCACCAAGCCGGCCGTTTCCATTTTGACGGACACGGTGACGCGGGTGGGAATTTCAGCGACAATCTTCGCTTCACCGCGACACGCCGTCGGCAGGTTGATGGGCGATTCGACGTAAGCCACGGCGCGCGGGTCAAATTGCGGCGACGCTAGTTTTCCCAACCGCTCGCGATCGTCCGCGACGGTTTCGACCCGTTGCGGGACAAAGGCGCGGGACAGCGCGGTTTTGTTCACCAGCGCCCAGTAGTCGGGGCTTTGAAAAGCCGGCTTCATTTCCGGCGGCGGCGGGCCACGGAAAATGACGTAGCGCACGCCGAGCATATCGAGAATGGGCGAAAGCCGGATTCCGTCCGGCGGCCGGAACTGCGCGCGGGGAATGAGATGTTGCGTCAGCGCGTAGCTCAGGACCGGCGAATTGGTCTCCGCCGCCATCGCCATGAGGGGCATCAAGCGTGCGGGGTCCACCGCATCGTAGCCGCGCACGTCGTGCAGCCCGTGCGTTTGCGCCAGCGTCGCCGGCAGACATCTGTAACCGATCACTCGGCCCGGCGGGGCTTGCGCGATTTGTTCCAAAGCCGGGATGCGAGGAAAATACAGCGCCGGGTCGCATTGCGCGCTACGGCCGTGCGCGAACCAAAGCAAGTCGCCGACGAGAATGATCCCCACGGCCGGCAGGGCCGAAGCCTGCACGGACTTCCCGGACCACAGCGCCAGCCAGCAGAGAGCGCCCAAACCACACAACAGTCCCGCCACCATGTAGGACATGGTAAACCACACTTGAACCTGGTCCACATCTGCGATCGTGTGAACCCACCCGACTGGGATTCCCTTGAGGACACACGACAACAGATAGGTGGTGAGCGGTTCCGGCGGGAACAGAATGCGATACCCACACCAGCCTGCGAGGCCCAGCAGCAATGCCGCAGGCAAAACGAACCACCACCGTCGGGCCACGCGGCCTTGGGCGAGAACCTCCAAACCCACCGCCGCCAGCGAGAGAAGGGCGAACGACGTCGCAAACACAAACCGGTTGTGCGACATCATGTTCAAGCCCGGCAGCCGCAGCAACGCCACCAGTCCCGGCACATTGAGCGACCAACTGAGCGCAAAGAAACCAAGACCCACCCAGAACAGATTGATCGAGCGGTGGCGCCGGCTGCACCACGCCAACGGCGCGAGGACCAGCGTGGCGAGCAACCCGACATAAGTGACGGCGGAACTTTCGAGCAGGTTGCCTTGCTTGTCGGGGAACAGCGCCAGAGTGCCCGCCTGCGACGAGCCGTACATGTTGGGCAGCACCACCTGGGGCAGGGCGGCCAAGCCCACCGGAGGCCGCTCCTCCGCACCCACGCTCCGGCGCTCCATCCGCGCGCCCGTGCGGGCGTATTCCAATACCGGCAGCAAATGCGGTGCAGCCAGCATGAAACCAAGCGTCCAGCCCGCCACCAGTAAAAAAAGCGCCCGATATAGCTGTCGCTCAAACCAGCGCCCCCAATACGCGTCCAGTAAACCCCACACGGCAAAAAGCCCCGACGCCAAGAGCACCTGCCCGGCGATGTCAATGGGGCCGCTAGTGAGGACCAAGCCGGTTACGACACTCAACCCAATCGCCGCCCCCAAACGTGTCCTGCGGACTGTTTTGTCAACGGCCAGAAGCAACCACGGAAGCCAGATGACTACCGGCCCCAAGGGATAGCCTTCCCAGAACACGAAGAATCCCGTTAACGGATAACACCAAGCCACCATTGCTGCCGGCCACAAACCAACTCGAAGCACGCGGCGAAAAAACACATAGGCGCCCAAACCAGCCACCATTGCCGCGAGCATTTGCGACCACGCGAGGATTGCCGGAGCCGCCGTGCAGAAGTTCATCCACAGCAGCGGCGAATATTTCGGCCATACGAAGGGGGCCCCGGCAAACTGGTACGGCGTCCACACTGGCCAACGTCCGGCGTGAATCTCCGCAACCGCGAATTGTCGGTTTATCTCGCCAACGTAGATCAAATCCGACAAAGCAAGGTCGTGGGGCACAATCTTGCTGGTCTCGGCTGACTTCGGCAGATAAATGTTTGGCCGGGCCAGCAGGTCAAGCGGCAGGAGAATTTTCCAGCCGACCAAAGCCGGTCCATACAAAATCGCCTGGCCAACGATGATGCCCGCCAGAACGATTACTAGATTTCTCCAGCGCGGACTGGTTCGCTCCCGCGGCGCGGTTGTTTTGTTTTCACTCATGCCAGAGGTAGGGAGAATTTGACCACGGATGGACGTGGATTAACTCGCAGGTTGTGCTGCCGGAACAACACACCTTTTTGGCTGACCGACGGCGGTTGCCAAGTGCCTGAAAATCCGCGTCCATCCGGGTTCTTCCGTGGTTCAACTGCTTCTTTCGGGTTTGGCGCCATAAACCGGAGGCGCCGCCTGCTGAAACCAAGCCACCATCTTCCGAAAACCCGCTTCGAGATCATGGCGCGGCCGCCAGCCCAGTGCGGCTTGCGCTTTGCGATTATCACAAATCCAGGAATCAGTATCCCACTTGCGATTGGGCATGGTGCCCCAGGCTGGTTTCGCCGGCACGTTCAAAACTCGTCGCGCCAGCTTCACCACTTCGCGAAGCTTCGTTTGGACGCCCGTCCCGATGTTGTAAACCGGACCAAACTCGTGTGCCTGGACGGTGGCGGCCAAGAGGTAGGCTTCAACGACATCATCCACATAGACAAAATCCCGCGCGATCTTGGGATTCACGAGCGGCGGCAGTTGGCCTTGCAGCCCGGCCAGAATGAGGGTGGGCAGCAACCGCTGTGGATCTTCGTAGGGGCCGTAAACGGAATAGAGCCGCAAGGTCGGGAGATGCACCCGATGGCTTTTGGCCGCGTGCTGGCAATACAGGGTGGCCGCCGCTTTCGTGACCGCGTAGTGACTGTTGGGTTCGAGCACCTCGCTTTCCAAGGGCGCATGGGCTTTGAGCCCGTACTCGGAGGAAGTGCCCGTGTTGACCAACGCTTCGAAGCCGGTCGGTAAGCAGGCCGAAACAAGATTGGCCGTGCCGCAGAGGTTGGTCTGGACCATCTGCTGCCAATCGGTTTGGGACGAATAAGCACCATGAGCCGCCAGATGAAAAACCCATTCCGGGCGAATCCGCTTCACCACTGGCGCCACTTTGCTGGCGTTCTCCAGATGTAATTCATGCAGCCGCACGTCGGCACGAATGTCTTCAATCCGCCACCGTTCGCTGCCGGGCCGCACCAGCAAATGCACCTCATGCCCGGTGTGGAGCAATCGCCGGGCGAGATTGGCGCCGACGAACCCGGTGGCTCCCGTGACGATGACGCGTTTCACACTATTTGAAAATTCGTTTGGCTCGGATCACGACCACGGCACAACCGAGTTGCCGGAGCAGCGGGGTTGCCTCCACGAGCGGCTCGGCGCATTTCATCGTTCGGGCCACGGCGTCGGGACAGAACATGGGAACGAAGCCGCCGTAGCGATGGCTGACCACCCGCCCGCCCGCTTGGGCAATCCAGCCATACAGCCGGCGGGAAGTGTAGGACTTCTCCTGATGCGCGCGGTGATAGGGCGAGAGCTTCTCGATCACTTTCAGACCGGGACTGTAGCCGTTGGGTTCGTGAATCAGAACCTCCGGGGCGACGCGAAAGGCTTGGGCGATCATGGTTTCTGGTTTCTCGGAATGATGCAGGATGCTCTGGAGCAAAACGAGATCGAAACTATCGGCCGGCCACGGTAGTTGGCAGGCATCGGCGACCTGGAACGTGATGGGGCGGCCATCGCATTTGGATCGGGCGACGTCCACCGCCGCCGGCGCGGCGTCCACGGCAGTCAGTGCGCGAGGTTGTCCGTGATCAAACCATTTCAAGGTGTAGTAGCCGTCGCCGCAACCCACGTCCAGGACGTTGCGGTTATTGAAAGCCCCTTCCTGTAAGATCAGGTCAATCGTCCGTTGCGTGGCGAGGCGCTGACTCAGCCGGGCGGGGGAGGTGTAAACGTAACCTCCGCGTTCGAGGGCGTCCCTCTGGAAGGCTTCGACATTGGGATCGTGCAGGGTGGTCATCGGCGCGGTTGTTCGTCGGAAGCGGTTTTGGCAGCAACCGCCCACAGGTTGCCCAAAGGAATCCAAACGGCAAGGTGCTCCAGGCGGACGCGCTGCAAACCGGCGAGGATCCAAGTCTTGATCGCCTTCGGGAACGGGAGCAGCCGAGCCAGATAATACAGCGACACGCGGTTCCATACCGCGGCGGCAGTTCGGAGTTTGAAACCGTGCTGTTCCAACAAACGCGCAATGGTTTTCGGGCTGTAGAGGTAAGTGTGTTCAATGTCCACAATGGGGCTGTGTTCGCGCAGCAGCCGCGCGGACAGCGCCGCAACATTGTGATTGAAGAGCAGAACGACGCCGCCGGGTTTCAGAACGCGACGGCATTCCTCCAGCAACGCGCCGGGGTCGGCGATGTGATCAAAGACTTGGAACAGGCAAATGACGTCGAACTGGTCCGGCGCAAACAACCCGGGACGCATGACATCACAGACGATTTGGCGGCGCACCGGCGCGCTGGCGTTGGCGCTCGCTTCCCGGCTTGGTTCGACCCCGCTCACGGCGCGATAGCCGTGGGCCAGAGCTTGTTCGAGAAAAAAGCCGTTGCCGCACCCGATCTCCAGCAGCGTGTCTTTACGCACGCCAAAGGAATCCAACTTGGCGAGGTACCGGCCGTAAGTGCGTTTTAGGTTGGCGACCTCAGCGCCATAGGTGAACGCGCTCTGCTGGTAGAGGGTTTCCAGCACCGCCGGGTCCGCAATCGGGTCGGAACGAACCAGCCCGCACCCGTCGCATTTGACCATGCGGTAATGCACCCGGTCGGGCAGGCGGCGGGCCGAAAACACGGCGGGGGTTAAGGACTGGAAATCAAAACTCGCCGGGTAAAGTTCGGTGGCGTGGCCGGCGCATCCGCAAATGGCGCATCGCGTGGCTTTGGCCTCGGCTTTGTCCCGCGTCGTTCGCTCGGTTCGCGCCGGGCATTCATCCCGAGGTGGGGCTGTGATCGGATCCCTAGGCATCGCCGTGGCCTTTGTCCCGATCGGACGGATCCTTTTGTTTCGGCAGGTTCAAAATGCTCTCCACGATGTAGGCCGGTCGGCGTTTAACTTCGTCGTAGATGTGCGCGAGGTACGAGCCGATGATGCCCAGGCACAGCATTTGAATGCCCCCCAGAAACAGGATGAAGCAGAGCAACATCGTGAAGCCGCGGGGCGCGTTGTCCGGGAAGAAAATGCGCGCGAGCACTTGCAGGATAATTGCTGAAAACGAAACCCCCACCGTCGTCAGTGCCAGCCACATGATGAGATCGAGCGGCGCGTAGGAAAACGAAAAGATGGCCCGGCGGGCCCAGCCGAGGTTCTTCAGCAACGAATTGGTCGTGCGCCCGAACCGGCGCTCCGGCCGCACGTAAGGCACGCCGGTCTGCTTGAATCCCACCCACGCCCGCAAACCGCGCAGGAAACGGTTGTTCTCCGGCAGCCGGTTCAGCGCTTCCACCACGCGCCGGTCAATGAGGGAAAAATCGCCCGCGTCCAAAGGCATCGGCACATACGACGCCGCGCGAAAGACGCGGTAAAACGCCTTGTAGGCAATCTGTAGAAACCGGGTCGCTTCCCGCTGCACCCGCTCGCCATAGACCACGTCGTAACCTTCCCGCCACTTTTGGAAAAACGCTTCGATCAACTCCGGCGGGTCCTGCAAATCACCATCGAGCAAAACGACGGCATCCCCCGTGGCGACGTTCATGCCGCTGGTAAAGGCGCTTTGCGAACCGAAGTTGCGGGAGTGATTGATCACCACCACATGCGAATCGCGCGCAGCCAGGGCGGTCAGGACCTCGCGGGCATTGTCGGGACTGTTGTCATTGACGAAAATGATTTCGTAATCCACCCCGAGTTTCTGGAAGGTCGCCGTCAACCGTTCGTGCATGAGCGGCACCGCCGGTGCATCCCGGTAGCAGGCGATGATGGCGCTCAATTTCCGTGTCGGCGGCTGACTCACGCTCCGGCCCTCCCCAACGTTTCCATCACTGTGCCCACGATTTTCTCCGCCGAGAGTCCGTAACGCTGGTTCAGATAAGCCCTGTGGCCGGTAACTCCATCCGGCGTGGATGGAACCCCGCAGCACACCAGTTGGCAACGCAGTCTCCGCTCCGCCAAAACTTCGGCAACCAGCGAGCCCAAGCCGCCAACGCGGTAATGCGCTTCCACCGTCAGCGCCACGGGAAACTGTTCCAGCAACGCCGCCAACGCCGCAATCGGGGCCGGATGGAGGCAAGCCACGACAGCCAAGCTGCACGCAATCCCCCGCGCCGCCAATACCTGCACGGCGGCGGATGCTTCACTCGTCACGTTCCCCATCGCGATCAACAAAACATCAGAACCGCTGCCGAGGCGCTGGACTTTGCCTAGCTCAAAACGCCCTTCCAAGCCGGGCACGACGGTCTTGTCATCTTTGCCGATGCGATAATAAATTGGGCCGGGCAAATCCCAACTAGCCAGCATCGCGGAGCGCGTCTGCTCCCGATCGGCGGGAGCGATGACCGTGATGCCCGGTTGCGCGCGCATCACCGCCACGTCCTCCAGCCCGTAATGGCTCAATCCGTTATTCCCGTAGTCCATGCCGCCACCCACGCCCACGATGCGAACCGGCAATTGATGCTGGATCGGTCCATTGCGGATGAATTCGTAAGGCCGCAACACGGCGAAGGGGACGATGGAATAAACAAAAGGGATGAAACCGGCCTCTGCCAGACCCGTCGCCAAGCCCACCATGTTCTGTTCCGCAACCCCCACGTTGAAAAAGCGGTCGGGATATTTTTCCGAGAAAGGCTCCAAAGCCATGTAACCCAAATCCCCGGTCAGCAGGAGAATCCGCGGGTCGCG
>CAIKLQ010000781.1 GCA_903828255.1 uncultured Verrucomicrobiota bacterium | reverse complement strand
GTCGCCAAACCGCGCCTTCAGTTTTTCCGCCCGGCGCATGATCAATTCACCAGCGATGCCCCGGTTGTTGGATTCCTGGCCGTCGAGTTCAATGCGGAATCTGTCGCCCGACGTGTCCTGTCGGACACCCAAATCCTGCCGCAGATTGGCGAGGCGTGTGGTAAAGATTTCCGCATCCTCGTGCGAGCGGCGGAGATTGGTGCGGATGCGATATTGCTCCTCGGCGTGGGCGGAGCGCAATCGCGTGAGCCGGATCAACTCCGCGTCCACCTGAGCTTTCTCAATCACCAGCGGATTGCCCGACGCGATGGCCTTCACCTCGGCGTAGGTCAACGCAGCGGAGTCCAAATCCTCAAGCCGCCGGATCGTCATGTCCCCGCTCATCACCTGGGCAATAAACTTCGCTTTCGTCTCCAACGTCTGCCACATGTAGGCATCGAAGCTGCCTTCGGTGACGTAACGGAACACCTGCACGACAGCATTCTTGTTGCCCTGCCGGAGAATGCGCCCTTCGCGTTGCTCCACGTCTGCCGGTCGCCAAGGCGCGTCGAGGTGATGCAGGGCAATCAAACGTTCCTGCACGTTCGTCCCCGACCCCATCTTTTGCGTGCTGCCGAAAAGCACGCGGACTTTGCCAGCACGCACATCACGAAACAGCGTCAACTTGGAAACGTCCGAATCGTACTCCTGAATGAAGGCAATTTCAGAGTTCGGGATGCCGAGTTTTTCCAGCTTCTGCGCCATGTCGTTATAGACGGAGAAGCCCTTGTCTTTCGGCGTCGAGAGGTCGCAAAACACGAGCTGGGCGGAACGCTCCGGTTTGGATTCCTGCCAGATGTTGAAAATCTTTTCGACCGCCAGATTCACTTTGCCTTGCGGTTCGTCCGGTGCGGCAGGTTTCATCAGCCGGAGATCCAAAGCCGCCTTCCGTCCCTCGGACGTGATTTTGAGCATGTTGTCTTCGCTGGGGTCAACGCGGCCATTTTTCAATCTCTCGGCGCGGGCAGCGAGCGATTGCACGAACTCCTTCAGCTCCTCCGTAGCTGGCGCATTACGAATGGTCGGCTTTTCACCGTCCAGCTTTGGGCGGGGCAGATTCAGCATCGCGGCGGTCTGCACGTCGGCAGACTGGCGAAACATCTGCATCAATTCCGGCACGTTGATGAACCGCGCGAAGCGCGTGTTCAGCCGGTAGCCAGCGCCGTCCGGCGAAAGCTCCATCGCTGTAACCGGCTCGCCGAACGTCGCCGCCCACGAGTCAAAGTGATGCAGGTTGTGCTTCTTCAATTCGTCGTGCTGGAGATACCGCTGCATCGTGAACATCTCGGCCATGCTGTTCGCGATGGGCGTGCCGGTGGCGAACACCACGCCGCCCCCGCCGTTCAACGACTGGACGTGGCGCACCTTCAAAAACATATCGAACGCCCGTTCGCTCGCGGTTTGCGGTAAACCCGCAACCCGCGTCATTTTGGTGACGTAGAACAGATTCTTGAAATAGTGCGCCTCGTCCACGAGCAGCCGGTCCACGCCGAGTTCTTCAAAGGTCAACGTGTTATCCTTTTTGTGTTCGGCTGCCAGCGCCTGAAGTTTGGCTTCCAGCCGCTTCTTTGCCTTTTCAAGTTCCTTTACCAAGCGGCGATTGGAACTGTCCGCGTGCTGTCGTTTGATCATTTCCAACTCGTGAAGCTGCTCCTTAAAAAAGCGTTCCTGGGTTTCGCGTGAAAGCGGGATGCGCTCAAAGCCGGAATGCGTGACGATGACGGCATCCCAATTGCCGGTGGCGATGCGGCTGAACAGTTTCTTGCGGTTTTGCGACTCGAAGTCCTCCTTGCCGGCGGCGAGGATGTTCGCGCCCGGATAGAGCGTCAGCAACTCGGTGGAGAACTGGCCGAGCATGTGATTGGGCACAACAAACAGCGGCTTGCCGGAAATGCCCAACCGTCTCGATTCCATCGCGGCGGCGGCCATCGTGTAGGTTTTGCCTGC
>CAIKLQ010000780.1 GCA_903828255.1 uncultured Verrucomicrobiota bacterium | reverse complement strand
GGCATTGACGAACTTCATCGCGGGCGAGGCGGTGAAATTCGCGAACCACATGTAGGGCGTGAAGACCATCGAGGCCGTGGTGTCCCAACCGCCGTAATCCGTGGTGGTGGCGTCGGCAAAGCTGGCCGGGTTGGCGTAGTTTAGCCACGTCCGCCCGACGCCGTTGGCGGTGATCGGGCAAATCAGGACGCGGGTGTTTTTGAGGTAATTGCCGCGCAGCGCGTTCACGATACTCTTCGTGCCGGTGGTGGTGGTGCGATGGTAGTCCGGGCTGACGTCGTCGTGGTCCGGAAACTTCCCGGCGTTGTCATCCGCGTACATGATCTGACTCAGGTATTGCTGCTTCATGTTGCTGATGCAGACGGCCCTCATGCCGCTGTATTTGGCCTTGCCCAAGGCTGGTAATAGCATGGCGGCGAGAATGGCGATGATCGCGATCACGACCAGCAATTCGATCAGAGTGAACCCGTCGCCGGGAGGATTAGTCGTCCCGCGCGAGAGGCGGGCCGCAGATTGGTTCGGTTTCATAAAAGTTGAAACTTGCCGCGCAAAGATTTGCTGTCCACGCGGCGAAAGAGGAGTTCGTTGTCTTTTAGTCAACGGCCGCCACGGTCAATCGCCGAAGCCATCACGCCGAAGCCTCATCGCTAGTGAACGCTCCCGTTCGTGTGACGATGGGCAAATTCATACGCCGCTTTGGGGACGCTGTCCACAAAGATTCTCGCGCCGCAAAGCCAGCGGGTGGGGTCTAACGCGGGCCACGCCGGGGAGTGGCCGTCCTCGACCACAGGAAGGGGGAGCAGCCAGCAAGCCCGACACATCCGGTTGGAAAGAGCCGCCACGCTTGACCGGCCAGTGGTCAAGACCCTCATGGCACCAGCCGCGTCAGCTCGCGGGAGCAGTTCTCCCCGCACCGGGAGGCTTCCTCCACGCAAAATCCCGGCGCCGCAAAACCGCAGGGGCGAGGGAATCCTTGTGGACTCCGCAGTGGAAGCGGAGTATGAAGTCACGGTCGCCAAAAAACAGCAGCTCGTTCGCCGGGCTTTGGATCGTGAGCGCAAGGCGGATGATCACCACTGCGGCGTCACCGCGCGGAATGAGTGACGGCTCTTGGCGCAGCGCAATTTTTATGAAGCCAAACCCACCAGCGGCTGGCGCTTCGACTGGTTCGCGAAGCCCGGATGGCGCCGCGTTCACCTTAATCGAGTTGTTGGTCGTGATCGCCATTATCGCCATTCTGGCGGCACTCCTGCTGCCGGCGCTTTCCAAAGCCAAGGCCGCGGCGGTCCGGGTGGTGTGCATTAACAATCAAAAGCAGTTGGCTCTAACCTGGGCAGTTTATGCGACGGATAATCGGGAAGCCCTGGTGACGAACGGCGGAGAAGGAGTAGCAGCGTTGCCGGATTTGTGGGTGCATGGTGGCAACCACGGGGACGACCAAACGCTGACGAATTCCCAATACCTCATTAGTCCTCGCTACGCTCTGTTTGCGCCTTACCTGACAACGGTGAATCAATACAAATGTCCCGCCGACCGATCCAAATGGCCGATTGCGAATGGGAAAATCGCGTCGGAACTGCGCAGTTACTCGCTGAATTCCTATCTGGGGACGCGCGCTATCAATACGCAAGCCCCGATCGTTCTCAGCCCTTTTCACAAGGTCCATCTGAAATCTTCCAGCCTGGCCACCGACCAGCCCGTCGGGCGGTTACTATTCATGGATGTTAATCCGGCCAATATCTGCACCCCGGGTTTTGGGGTGGACATGAACCTCCTCCAGATCATCCACTATCCGTCTTTTCTGCACCGGGGCTTGGGGGTAGTGTCGTTCGCCGACAACCATGTCGAGTCCCATAAATGGCTGGACCCCCGAACCCGGAAAACCTTCACCGGCGGAAATTACATCGGTCACAACGATCCGGTAGCCGGCAACCAGGATTTCACCTGGATCGCCAACCG
>CAIKLQ010000779.1 GCA_903828255.1 uncultured Verrucomicrobiota bacterium | reverse complement strand
GGATGAATGTTTCAAAAGCTGAAATTGAGGCCTTGGAGGCATGGTTGAGCCCCCGGGTGGGCGCGTTAATCTCGCACGGCGAGAAAGTCCGGGACTTGCTCCGGGCTACCAACGGATCGCCAGGCATCATCGCGTCCTCCATCGATATGGTCGCCACGGAGACCCCAACCGGACCACCGCTTTCCCCGGAACAAATGGCGACGTGGCAGAAGCTCCTGCCCATCTTGGCCGAGCATGGCTTGCTCGCCGTGAGAGGCGGAGGCCCGACCCTCGAAATCGACAAGCCTCTGACCAAAGAGGAAGCTGCCGAGTTTCTGGGCTTTAGCGTCCGCAAGCTGGACCGCTGCATGAAAAAGCGGCAGATCGCATATGAAAAGTACGGCTTGGGCAAAACCGCCGCCGTGCGCTTCCGGCGGGCAGAGGTGGAGAAGTTCCGTGAGCACCGGAAGGTTCCAGTCAGAATCCCCCGGCACTGAACTTCTGCGGTAGGCGGTCGAAATCTCCGGGACCGAGACTCCGTTCCCCACCGGCCCGGTGACGTGGGGGCAACTTGCCAATCGGTACCTGTTCGAAACTGACAACAGGGTTGCGTTAGCTCAGCGGTCGAACGACTACCGACACGAATGCACGAAACGGGGCATCAAGGTTTGGGTGACGGTCTTCGATCAGGACCTCCGCGAACAGCAGGTCGCCACCGATCATGCCCGACACTGCGCGGCGTGGGCGCGCTGCCTGTCGGGGATGCACGCCACCACGTTCAACAACACCGTAGCGACATTCAAACACATCCTCGCCCTCGCCGTGGAGGACGGGACGTTGCCGGTCTGCCGTGCACTTCAAGCCCGCTTGCTTTGTGCGGCGGTGGAAAACTCCGGTCCGCCCCGGTCAGTTGAGCTCATTGGCTGGCTCTGGCTTCCCGAACTTGTGCTCGCACGGGAGAAATGGCCCGAGGACCGCCAGCACACGACCTGATTTTTCCCGGTTTCTCTGCTGCGACCACCGTCCGCAGCAAAACCCACGCGGGCTTTCAAGACCCGGAAAATGCCGCTTGCCACCCGCCGATCAGGACGTACATTCACCACCAGTGAACCCGGAGCCAAAGCAATTTCCCCCTGAACCGCAGAGCTTCAAAATGCAAACTATCAGTTTCCAGCCATGAAGAAGGTCAGCCTTATCGCCTTCGTGACCGGCCTCATAATCGGCGGGCCGGTTTCGCTTTTGGAAGCGGCCCCGCTTTTCCGGGTGACCAACCTTGGAACTTTGATTGGCGATGCCAGTGGCGGAACCAGTGTCAATAATCTGGGTCAGGTGGTCGGCGGCTCGGGCTGGGCTGCGGGAGGGACAAACCATGCCTTCCTCTACAGCGGCGGCGGAATGCAGTTTCTCGGTAGCGTAGCGGAATCGCTCTCCAAGAGCGTCACTCACATCAACGCCCACGGCGCTGCCATCGGCAAGATTCCATTTGGTAGCGCCTACATTTTCACGGAGGGCGTCTATTATTACTTTAATTCAACGAAGGTTTATCTCAATGACGTCAATGACAGCTTGGTTTATGTCGGATCGGCTAACAGCCTGGCATTCATTGGCGATCTGGGAGGCAGCACCTACATTCTGCCTGGCGTGGGGCAACCGGCCTTCCTGAACGGCTCGGCTAACGCCATCAACAATTCGGGGAAGGTCGTCGGCGAATTCTGGAACGGGCCGGGG
>CAIKLQ010000778.1 GCA_903828255.1 uncultured Verrucomicrobiota bacterium | reverse complement strand
CCGGCAGGTCCCGGCTTCCCCGGGTTGGACTCGTCTTGCTAAATCTAGCTCTGATGCACGATGGCACCGCGGACAGCCCCAGCGCTGTCGTGGCGTCGTGGCGATATCAGTTTCCAACGGTAGTGTCACGGCCTGTCTCCGGCAGTCCGCCCTCCGCTTTCCCTGGAACAAATGGCGCTGTGGCAGAAGCTGCTTCCCATCTTGGCGGCGCATGACTTGCTCGCCGTGAGAGGCGGAGGCCCGCCCCTCGAAACCGACAAACCCCTGACCAAGGAGGAAGCCGCCGAGTTCCTGGGCTTTAGCGTCCGCAAGCTGGACCGCTGCATGAAGAAGCGGCAGATCGAATATGAAAAGTACGGCTTGGGCAAAACCGTCACCGTGCGCTTCCGGCGGGCGGAGGTGGAGAAGTTTCGCGAGCACCGAAAGGTGCCAGTCAGAATGCCCCGGCACTGAACTTTTGTGTTAAGAACCGGCAGCGTCTCTCGTCGAGCAGGCATCCGTGAATTGAAGGATGCCGCCTGATAAGTTGTTGGCTGCGATCGCCTTGAATTACCCGCTGGTTCGTGGGCTATGTTTGTTTTCTTCTTGGCTCCATTCCCCACCGGCGTTCCGTACGTTTTCCCCGGGTGAGCGGGGAACGGCGGATTGAGTTCTCCAAAAGCGTTACGGTTTCACGATCCCTCCGCCGCGCCAACCACCGCTTGCCAGTCTAACGGTCCACACACAGAATCGGCGCGTTGCATTCCGATCCGACATCGCGGCCGCACGAAAGTCCTTCCGGGCTGATCAAGCGCGTCACGTTCTTCAACGAGAAGAACGGTGGGGCCGTGCTCAAGGTCAAAGACCAACCTGGCGCGGCAGTGGTCACATATCCCATCGCCGAATAAACTGAGCACACTTCTGAATACCATGAAATGCACCTTTAGCCTGTTATTGTTGTCGTACCTTCTTGCTCCCTGCTGGGCAGCAACCGTCTTGCAAGACTCTCAGGCTCCGGTCGCGGTGGTTTCCAAAGAATCCCCCGAGCCAGGGGACGCGGATTTTCCGACCCCGGCCCCAAGCGCACGCCATGCGGAAAAGGTCGCGGCGGTCAAGGCTGGCCACTATGACCTAGTGCTGATCGGCGATTCCATCACCCATTCCATCGGCGAACTTGATGGCAAGTATGAACCGCTAAAAGTGGTCTGGGAAAGGCACTACGCGCCACGTCACGCCATCAATCTGGGCCACAATGGTTATCGCACGGAGCAGATCCTTTGGAACCTGCAAAACGGGGAACTCGACTTCGTCCCGTCCCCCAAGGTCGCGATTCTCCTCATCGGCACGAACAACAGCGACGACCGGCATTTCAAAAAGGTCCACACGGCGGAGGAGATCTTTGCCGGGACCAAGGCGATTGTGGACTTGATCAGGCAACGGCATCCGACCACCAAGATTCTGGTTCTGCGTATTTTCCCTCGTGGCGGCGATGGCGAAAAGGGGGTGAGCCCGCCGGCGTTCAACTCGTCCCCGCAGTGTATCGCAACCTGCCGCCGCGCCGGGGAACTCACCGCCCAACTGGCCGATGGCAAACAGGTATTCTGGCGGGATGTGAACCACGTTTTTCTGCGGCCTGATGGGACGATCAACACGGACCTGATGTGGGACTTGCTGCACCCCAGTCCCGCTGGCGCCGAAGCCTGGGCGCAGGCGATCGAGCCGACCTTGGCACAACTCATGGAGGACCAACCGCTGGCGGTGGAGGTGCCGCGCAACTCCGCCCTCATTCCGGTGCCAAAGTTGGAGAATGACAGTTACGATTGGTATGCCCGCCATGCGGATGTGCTCCGGGTCAAAGATGGGCTCAATCCCGAAGTGGTGCTCATCGGAGACTCGATCACTCATTTCTGGGGAGGCGAACCCAAGGCTGGGCAAGCCAAT
>CAIKLQ010000777.1 GCA_903828255.1 uncultured Verrucomicrobiota bacterium | reverse complement strand
GCCGTGGTGACGCGCTCGGAATACCGCGCGAACTTCAGCGCCGGCTCAACGAGCGGGGTTTGCTCCACCGCCGGCGCTTCATCGGTCAGAATCACCGCGCGCAAATAATCCAGCCCCTCGATCCGCAAACTCTTCGCCGGCGCGGGATCGTATTGGAAAACGGCGCGGCGAATCCGGCCTGTGTTGACGCGCGCAATGCCCCACTGGCGCGTTTCCGGCACGCCCGGCGTGAGCGTCAACAATCCGTAGTCGCGATCGAGAAACTCCACAATCAGCCACGCCTTCCCGGAGGGCGGCGCGGTCAGCGTGAACTGGTAGGCGGCGCGGGTGTAAAGATCGCTGCTGGGTTTGAGTCGGGCGACTTTGCCAGCGCCAGCTTCTTCAATGTGCCAGTCGGAATCAGCGGGCCGTGCGAGTTGGATTCCGTGCGCCTTGGCGGGCGTCGCCGCCTCCCATCGCGCCAACTCCGCGCCGAAAAGAGTTGAGTTGAGAACCAACCCAAGCACGCCGCTGATCAGGCTGGCAGGGCTAGAATACACCCAGGAACGATTTTGCTTTTTCACGCGCCGCGAAGAGTAGCCACCGGCGGTGCTGAATCAATGAAAACGATCAGGCAGAGGGCCGCGGGCGTTCGGGTGCCGCCGGTCGGACCTGTCAGCCCCGTCCGACCCAGACTCTCGCCCGGTGGCTAGCCCGCCACCGCCTTGCTCACCGCCGACTTCATTTTCTCCAGACCCACGCGAGCGACCTCCAAGGCATCCATTTCCCAATACTTGCGGTTGAATGTTTCCAGCGACAATACCGTTTGTCCGCCGTGGTCCTGCAAGCCGCGCAGAATTTCCGGCACCGGGGCCACGCCGTCTCCGGGAAAAACGCGATAGCTGTCGTCAACTTTTTCCCGCGGCGGATCGGCCGGGTAATCGTTTATGTGCAAGACCTGGATTGCGTCCCGGCTCAACAGCCGCAGTCCGGAAAAAGCCGAGCCGCCCTTGTACAGATGGAAAATGTCCGCCAGCACGCACGCTTTGGGGTGGCCGGTTGCAATGGCCACGCACGCACCTTCGCCGAGTTGGTTGAGATTCTTTGAGAACCCCCACAGCTCAAGCTGCGGCACGACGCCGATCTGATCGCCCGCCTCCAAGAGCGCGCGATAACGTTCCGCCGCTTTCGCCAGCTCTAGCTTGGGCAAATCCGTCGCCCCGACCGGCGGAGCGGCCAACCGTTTGCCGCCGATCTTCGCGATCAGGTCCATTTCAAATTTCGCCCGCTCCAGTCCCTGCGCCCGCTTCGCGTCGTCCTCCGCGAGCCATTGCGGAAAGCCAATGGCGCTTTCCACCGTGATCCCGAGATCGGCAATGCGTCGCTTCAGATCCGGCAACGAGCCCCCCTCCTTTTGGTAGGTCTCGATGGCAGCGACCCAAGGCTCGATTGCGTGATAGCCCGCTTTGGCCACGACCTCGATTTCTTTGACGATCCCCAGCTTCTGTCCGCGAATCGTGGCCGTGTTCAAACAGAAGCGGAATCCGCCGTGCGCGTTGGCCCCGGCGCGTTTGGACTGCGCGGCGCGGGTCGGCTGCGAGCCAACCGCCAGTGCCGCGCCCACCAGCACTCCCGCTTGCGTGACCGCGTGACGGCGGGAAATCTTTCGTGCGTAGCTCGACATAGTTTTGTTCAGAACCGGTTTGTTGAGTTTTGTGTTCAAGTGCATTCTCGTACGACAGGTCTCCCGTCGGTCCTACTCCATCGGGGCGGCTTTCTTACGGCGTTCTTTAAGCTCCTTCCACGTCGTCAAAATGATCCCGCGCTCTTGGATTAGTTTCTTAACGGCCGGATCCATCAATGCCCGGGCGTCTGCCAACCGCGCTTGGCTGGAGGACGTGATTAGCGGAAAATCCTCTGTCGGGATTGACGCGTGAAAGAGAATCTCCGTCACGCCGGGTTTCAGTTCCTTGAGCAGCGCGAGGAACTTCGCCGTCTTTTCTTCCGGCTTCCAAACGTAAGAATCGGTGTGGAGATCATCAATCACCGGCAACCCGCCGTTCCAGATTTTGGGAATCATCGGGCGCAGTTGTTCGGAAACCCCGGGATTTTCCTTCTGGACGTATGTGGCGTGGCCCCCAACGACGAGGACCGGAATGCCTTTTTCGATCCCGACTTTGGCCCACCGTTCGAAATAATCGGGCCGAGCAAACAGCGTTCCCATGTGCGAATCCAGATGCGTCATGGGGAGACCCATTTGCTCGGCGCGATCAATCTGAGCGCGAATCTCGGCTTCGATTTCATCCGGCGTGGCATGCGTGGCGGTCAATTCCACGCTTCGCCACAGGCAACCCTCGGGGTCCACCAGCCCGGGGACTTTCGGTTTGCCCGCGAGCGGTGGCCAGCGATAGAGACTCCACTCGGATGTCAGAGTTAGGTGCAAGCCGCTGTCCACGTCGGGATGAAGTTTCAGATACTTCGCGATCTCCGGCACCCACGGGCACGGCATCATCACGCTCCAGGAAGTCGCCACGCCTTTTTCGACCGTCTCAATGCCGCCGAGATTCGAGGAATGCGACATGCCCACGTCATCCACATGCAGGATGACGACCACGTCCTTCGGCTTCCAACCCAACCGCTCGGCGAAAGTTTTTTCCGCGCGGGTAGTTTGCGGAAGCAATAACGCGAGCAGCGTGGAGATCAGGGCAAGTCGGTTCATAATAGGTCGAGACCGTGGTGCGGACACAAATTCATTTGGTTTATCGGTTCAGTTCAATTCGCGGCGGACGGCAAGTTCGCTTGAGTGGCACCCCCCGCCCCCGGGCGGCAGCGGTTGCCCGCAGCCCGACGCGGGGCATTACCTAGCCGCCCGGTGAGCCGGTGTCAATCCTCTGGAGGGTCGGGGGCCCGCCGCGCCGCTAAAACGCAGGTGACTGGCTGCGCCCGAGAACCGGCGCACTCTGTCATTCCGGCAACGCCGACGGGGTCGCCCTCGCCTTTAACCACGCGGAATCCATGGGTGCTGGAAATTCGGCGGTTGCGGTTGCCTCTCGGATCAGGCATAAGAGCGCCCCATTTTATGACCATCAGCAAAAAAACAACAAAACCCAAACCAAACGCCGAAACGTCGCTGTTGCAACTCCTGAAAAAAGTGCTACCCAAAGCGGCGCCCGATCCGGTGCTGGCAGGCCGCATCTACGAGGCCGTGGAGCAGGAACTGCGGGCCGCCTCCCGGGCCGCCGCTTTTGTAAAATTCTGCGACCGCGTCGAATTGCCGGATCTGGAGGCGAAGACGCTGGACGACGTGCGCCTGCAACTCGCCGCCTCCTTCGGCGGCGGCGACATCACCATCAAGCCCAACCGCAAAGAGAAGTCGTTGGCAGTGGAGGTTTCGCTGCCGGACGGCACCCAGTTCCAGGGCGACGTCAAAGTGCGTCCGGTAGCGCCGGCTGATGACGAGAATCCCGAACTGACGCTCAAGTTTGCGCCATTCCCGGTCAGTCTGCCAGGCGATCCGGAATTGGTCTGGCTGCTGGCCAAACGGGAAGACCTCTCCCCCAACGAGGCCGGCATTGCGCTGGTCAAGGCCGAGGAAGATTTCTGGGGTTCAAAGCTGGGCCAAAAACTCCTGCGCGATCGGGTGGAGCGCAGCTTCCCCGAGTTCATCGCGCGGACCCCGGCCGGGGTCCTGGGTGAGGGTGGCTTGAAGCGCCATTACAAGCTCCCCGAACCCGTCAAAGTCCTCCGCCGCCTGAAGCCGCAGTAAGGGCAGTCGGCCTAATTCCAATGGGCCACCGCCAACCGGAAGCCCAACAGCGGCGCAGCCTGCTTGGTTCGTGGCGAAATAAATCTCCGCGCTTGCGAGATTCATCGCCGCGCTCCAACCGGGCTCGGGGTGCGACCCGAAACCTCTGTTTGAAAAGTAGCCGCCGCCGTAACGAGGCTCTGACTCTTGGGCGTGCAGGTCCCCAAAAACCAAGAGATTTGAGCCTTCTTACGGCGGCGGCGACGACCGAGTTTGGGGTTTTCAAACCGGCGCTAAGACTATGGTTGCGCCCCACCCGCCGGTTCGGCATTGAGGCGCTGCCGTTCGGCCATCTTGGCAAAGGGATAATAAACCGCCATTGCAATCGCAATCGAGGCGACACCCCAAACCGCCGCCCGCCAGTCTCCCCCCGAAACCAGATAGTGCCCGATGATGGGCGGCGTAGTCCACGGCACGTTGACGAATGGTCGTTGAATCAGGTGCCAATGGATCAGCAGATAGCTGCCGGTCGTAAGGATCAATGCGTTGAGGATGTACGGCACCATGAGAATGGGATTCAACACGATGGGGAAACCGAAGAAGATGGGTTCGTTGATTTGAAAAACCTGGGTCGGCAGGGATAGGCGGCTGACTTTGCGATAACCCGGGTCCTTGGAATTCCACATGACGAGCGCCAGCGCGATGGTCGCCCCGGTGCCGCCGACATTGACGAATGTGGTGAAGAAGCCCAAGGCTGTCACGTAAGGCATCGGCTCGCCCAACCCCTTCGCCGCGACATTCGCCGCCAGGTATTGGAGGAAGATGGGCGCGACGATGGCGTCCACGGCGTTGTCGCCATTGATGCCGACGGACCAGAGCATGGTGACGAGGAAGGCATACACCAGAATCCCAGGCAGGGTGTTGAGCGCAAACACCAGCGGCTTGAAAGCGGTTTGCACCAGTTGCTCAATATCCACATTAAACACAAACCGGATCAGCCAGAAGGCCACCACTAGGAAGCACAGCGGAATGAGCGACAGGAACGACTCATAAACGACCGACGGGACATTGGCCGGCATTTTGATGACCAGGTTTTTGTCCGTGAAGAATTTCTGCACGCGCACGGAGACTAGGGCGACGATGATCGCGGTGAACATGCCGCGCGAACCCAGGCTGTCCATCACGAACGTCAGGTCCTCCCGCTTGAGCGAGATCATCAGGAAAACCACGGTGGCCATCGAAGCGCTGACGATGGCTTCCTGTTTCAGTTGTTTGCCCAAATCATAGCTGACGGCAAAGCACACGAACACGGCCAACATGCCGAAGGTCGCGGTCACCGGGATTTGCAGCAGTTGCAGATAGGGCGCAACCAGCTTGTCCCAGCCGGAGATCGGCAGAAACGCCAGAATGGTGAACAGCCCCCCGATAATCGTCAGTGGCACCACCGACACCATGCCCGCGCGAATGGCCGACATGTAGGTGTTCTCGCTGATCGCCGTCAAAACCGGCACGACCCGTTTGTTCAAAAAGCCGGTGGCTTGATTCATATTGTTTCCTTCCATGAACCGCCGCCGCCGGAGCGCGGTCGCCTGCGGAGTGCGCCAGTCCGCGACCGCAGCAACCTCCGACATTGCAGTTGAACCATTTCTGCATCCGGAATTTCGAAATTAGTGTGTAAGGAAAGTCCGGGGGCGCCCCCCGAACACGCACGCCAGCGGCGTGCGCTCCCCATTTCCGTTTCAGGGTTTGCGCTGAATGCGTCCGTCGCCGGTTCTGATTGCAAGTTGCCCACCAAGTTCATGCGCACAGTGAACACGTCTGGCGCGCGGGTGACAAGGGAAACGAAGCCAATAAAAAACCACGCCTGGGGGACTGGTTTTGCGTGACGCATAAAGTAAAGCGACTTGTCGTCAGATTCAGCCATTCAGTGCGAACGTCAGTCCATGACGCTCCCAGAGTTCGGTCTGCACGGGCGCGAACTTTGCCGCATCCGCTGGCAAGCTGTAACAAGGGTTGGGCCGCCAAGCTAAGACGCAGGTATCTCGCGTCCAAGGCCGGTCGTCGCAAGTTGCTTGTTCGCGCAGTAGCCTTCAGCTTCCTAGTCGAGACGTGGCAACCGAGATTCTCCGCCGCCCAGGCTCGCGGTTTGAAGGAATCGCCTCGTGCCAGGAACTCCCGCAAACTGTCAGCCAAGCGGATCTCGTCCAAAAACACCCGGGGCAGCGGATTGATGAAGTCCGCGAAATTTACTCCTTGGGTCGCAACCGCGCCGTTTCCGGATGCAACTGCAAGAACCCGTCGCGCCGCGAGACGCCGAGTTCGACATCAAGTTGCGCTTCCAGTGGATCTGGGCCAGTCAAGTTGAGCCGTTTGCGAACTTCGCGGCGCAACCACCAGAAGCCCGAGTTCCAACTATACAGGTGATGCCCGTGCGGCAGACCTTTGACGGTATTCAACGACTCGTGGAATGCGGGCATGTAGATGAGTTCCTTGCCAAGCCGCCAAAGCAACTGTTCATCCACCCACTTCGCGTCCATGCCGTGGATCAACCCGTCGAGATAGTTCGCGCCATCGTTGAGAAACCAGGAGCCGCCGAAAACATAGGTGCCGCTGTGCCCCTCCAGCAAACTGCCGTCGGGGTTCGAGATCACCCGCATCCCGTACGGGGTTTGGATGCGCACCGAGGTTTCCAGATGCCGACGCACCATATCGTCCGGCAACAGTCGCCGACCGAACACCGCAAACGTCAACACCTCACCATAAAGCGCGTCCTGCCCAACATGATTCGTCTGCTTCAAGCTCGTGGCGAAATAACCGCCCGGCTCAAAGAACATCCGCCGATAACCCGCGATGGCCCGCTCAATGTCCGCATCGGTCACGGGGAATCCCAGTTCCTTGGCCGCCATGAGCGCGCCGCAATGGAAGCCTTGATTCGAAGAGGGAGCATCGTCGTCATCGTAAGGAAGCTGATCGTGGTACGTTTTCATGATCGGCTTGTCCGGGATCAAGCGCGGCGGAATAAACAGCCCGTCCTGTTCGCGCTCGCGGATGAAGCGGTAGGCGCGACCGACCGTGCGCGAATCCAGTTCGCCGCCCGCGCGCTTCACGATGGCGGACCAGATCAGATAGTATTGCGCATTGTCCTCGTAGTTGATGCGCTCGAAAAAAACCGCAGCGTGGGATTGCGCGTCGTAACGCGGATCGTCCAAGCCCCGGCTCATCCAAAAACCATCGCTGACCCACTGCTTCCAGCCGTAGCCGACGCCAGAGATGAACAGGTGATCGCTCTCAGGCCGCAGCAAGTTGCGCCGCAATAGCAGATACGAAGTGTTCCGCAGGATGGCTTCGAGTCCCGATTGGTTGAACCCCTTCGCGTTGGCCAGCGCGAGGTGCGCGGCGAGTTGCACGTCATAAAGAGTCTTCACCGGCGACGCGAAGATCCAGGTTTTCCAAGTCTGGGTCTGCCCGCTCTCGAGGTGTTGCCAGCCATCGAAGGCGGCGCGATAAACGGTGGTGGCATCCACTTCGCGCGGGATGGTGATGACCTGTCGGGCACTGCCGTCGCCATTTGCGAGCGACAAGGTCCGGTTTTCGAGATCAAAGCGGAAGAAGCAGCGATTCTCCCAAAGCCCGGGCGAATCGCCAACGATGCCATAAAGCGTGTTACTAGCGCGGCAACCCAAAAAGGGAAACGTCTGATACGACCCGCCGCCGAACTCCGGTCCGGCGCAAGTCGGCGTGTAGCTTTTCGTGGCGTCCTCCTTGCCGGTGAAGGAATAGAAGCCTCCCTCGACCGCAACAACCCAGCCGAGTTCGAGATAGTAGCGCTGATCCGCCGTGGCCGTGACCGTGACCGTGCGCTCGATCAAGTCGGGCGTGATGCTTCGGTAGGATTCCGAAAAGGAAAGCCCGTTGGTTTCTGCGCCCTTCAGCGAAAGCGTTTCGCCTTCCCGCTTTGCCTCCCGAAAGCTGACTGTGCTCCGGCCCGACGGCTGAAACAGCAGCAAGCCTCCATCCTTAGCGATGCTTTCAAAGACAGGTCGTTCACCAGCGAGGATGCGAGCCGAAACGCCGGCGGGCGAACGGTGCTCGACAACCCGCAAGTTTCCGGCAGGCGCTGCGACTTTGGTCGGTCCAAAGGATTTAGCCTCACCGGCATTCGCACCCGCGCCGGAACGAGGATAAGCCGCCAAGACGGCGCAGGTTACCCACAGCGGGAGAAAGTCCCTAACCCGTGAGCAGGCGCGAATCACGTCGCTGAGTCGGGCAAGAGAGCGGGAAACCAGTGGCAGTCTAACCTGCACACCGCCATCACGTTTTATTTTGGGGAAGAGCTTTTTCATACAATTACGGATCAACTTACGATTATTGTCTTTTTCACCTCGGAGAAATCCCGCTTCAGGTCTTCGCCCTTGCCGAGGGCGGTACGCGATTCCATTGTGGCGCCATGAGCAATCCGCCCAACGCGAGCGCCACGCCCAACCAGAGAAAGATTGGATTCCAAATATCATGCCCCTTCGCCATCAGCTTGCCCACCCAACCGGGCAGGGTGACGCCAATGATCTGACCGAGCGAGCCGAACCCGTTGATGATGCCGCTGGCCGTGGCCGCGCCCTTCTTGGTGCCGAAATCCATAGCCGCCGCCCCCGAGATCAGCGTGTCCGGAATGAAGATGAGAAAACCAATCGCAAACATCCCCGCGCCCACCGCCACGCGAGTCGTCGGCAGATAACGAAACGTAACCATCAGCACCGCGAGCACAAAGAGCGCGAGCACGCACACCGGCATCCGTTTTGATTTGAACAGCTTGTCCGAGAGCAGTCCGCCAGCGAGGCTGCCGAGCGGACCGGCCAGGTCGAAAAGGCTGCCGAGAAATCCCGAGGTAGCCGTGCCGGTGCCGAGGAGTTCGTTGATGTAAACCGGCGACCAGAAGAGCATGAGGTAGCGCGTCGGCTTGATCAGAAAATAGACGCCCGCCAGCAACCAGACCATTTTGTTGCGCATGACCTCCACCACGATTTTCCACGAGCCTTCCGGTTCGAGCTCGGGCGTGGTTTCTGGATCGAGCACCTCCGCCGCTTCGCCGTGATATTGTTCAATCGGGGGCAGGCCGACATCTTCGGGACGATTGCGCTGGAACAGGAGGAACAGAATCCAGATGGCGAACAATCCGCCGGCGGGCACGAAGAAAGCGTAGCGCCAGCCGTATTTTTGCGCCGCCCAAGCCGCCAGGGTCGAGGCCACGAAGCCCCCTAGCGCGTAGTTCGTACACCAGAAACCCATGACGCTCCCGCGTTCCCGCCGCGAAAAAAATTCCCCGACGTTCTTCGTCAGCGGCGCCCAACCACTGGATTGGCACAAACCCTGAAACGCAAACAACACCCCCATCAGCAGCACCGTCGAGGACGCGCCCATGGCCACCGCCGTCGTCACCGACGCCAACATGCCGATCAGCACGATAACGCGCGGTCCGAACTTGTCGCCCAGCGGCCCCCAAACAAATTGGCCCAGCGCGTAGGCAACCGAGTTCGCGCCGTCAATCCAGGACATGTCAGCCTTGGTCAGGCCCATGACTTCCGGCTTCTTGAGTTCGTTCTTGGCGACGGAAAACGCTTTGCGCGTTAGATAGAATCCCGCGTAGGCCAGCCAGGTGACCGAGAAAATTCGCCAGCGCCAAAACTCGTAGCGGGAGTCGCGCGCCAGCTTCGGTCGCGCAGGAAAGTCGCGCGCCGTTTTTGCCGGGCCCTCAGCGGAGTTGGAGTTGTTGTTGGTCATGCCCGTGCGGAGATTCCACCAGGCCGGCCCGGAAGTTTGCCCGCTGCGGTGAGAAAAATGTCCGGGAAGTTTGCAGCAGAGTCAATCACATTGGGAATCCTTGGAAAATTTATTGCCCACGTCGGGGTGGCGGAGGCGCATCAGGTTGCCACCACCAAAACGATAAGCGTCCGCCCGACATAGATATTGATCCGGGGGCGGGATCGTGCTCCGCTGGTTGTGTCCAGAGCGTCCCGGCGGTAGAGAAAATCTAAAATCTGCTATTGGGGTTTGCCCCGGCCCGGTGTAGGATTCAAATGTCATGATCCAAGACTGCTTCAAGCTTCTCAGCGAGTCCTGGCGAGACCGACCAGTGGTGGTCGTCCTTTCGGTGGTCGCGCTTGTCGTTCTGGTGTTCTTTCTGGTGGACACCCACCGGCATCGCCGGAAATACAAAAAGCAACACCCAGACAAGCATCAGTACGAGCACGAGCAGCAGAACCACCACTGAACGGCCCAGTCAACCCGACTCAACTCCAGCCTCGCCGCGCGCGACCTTGTCAGGCCGCCCGGAAATCCCGCATCCTGTTGTCATGCGAAAATTTGATTGCGACGTCGCGATTCTGGGTGGTGGCAGCGCCGGTTATGCCGCCGCGCGAACAGATGCGGGCGAGGGTTTGAAAACCGTCGTGATCGAAGGCGGTTCGGAAATCGGCGGTCTGTGCATCCTGCGCGGTTGCATGCCCAGCAAGGCGCTGCTGTATTAGGATGAGGGAGAGTTGTGCGACGGCAAGAGAACGTGTTCATCTCTTGAGATGCTCCCACTTTGGCTGAGATCCAGCCTGGCCCGGCTGACGTTTGCGAGCGGAGCTCCAAGTGGCGGATTTTCATGTCGAGGTTAGCGGTCCAGCCCAACAATCCGCACGCGACCATCGCCAGCAACAGGACGAAAACGAGATAGCCCACCGGCAAGCTCCGCCCGTTGCGGAAAAGGACCAATCCCACCAGCGCCGCCACGCCGAGCGCCAGCGAACCGACCAAGGCCAGGATGGCGATCTCGGCGTGTTGATCGCCCGCGTCCATCGTCATGCCGGGCATTACTCTTTTGAGCAGATTGGACGCCGACGATCCGGAAAGGTAGGCCGGCAACCCCACGAGTGCCGCCACTACGAACACCGGCAACGCGACCCGCTTGAGTTCTTCGCTCCCCCGCAGCAGGGCGAACAGCAACAGGCACAGCCCGAAGTTATTTCCCATGACGGGGACGTGCGTGGTGAGTAGATGGGGGTGCGCTGGGTTCATGCGGTGAGGGAGGTGGTTACAGTTCGAGCGCCACACGCACCACGACTGCGCCCATCACTTCGCCGGGCTTGAAGTCTTTTCTGGGGCGGTCCTTGAGTTGATTGTGGTAGGTGACGCAACTTTGGTTCCCAGCGACGTCAGGATAGACCGCCGTAAAATACCAGCGACCACTCAACTTCTCCTCGGCGTAGTAAGGCTGTTTCCCGGTCGTGGCAAAGGACTTCAAGCCCTTTATCTCCACTTCGGTTTCGGGCGCGTTCCGCTGGCTGACGGGTTTGAGCGAACGCAGCACATAGGAAAACTCGACGCGTTTGCTGGGCGTCGTTTCGGAGATTGCGCGGAACATCACGCCTGGATTCGGAAAACCCGGCTCCGGGAAACAGTGCGCGTTGGTCCGGGCGCAAACCTCGCGGCTTGAGGCGAAGACCGGCACGGCAGTCAGGCTGGGTGGTAGTTTGCTTTTCATGGGTGGGGAGGTGGTGTGTCAAAGGGGTTGCAACGGCCATCCCGGAATTGCAGCAGTTCCAGCGGCACGAGCCGGTTGCCGTTCCGGTCGAACTTCAGGTTGCCGCTGACACCAGGTTGTTCGCTTGTGATCGGAAAAGCGTCGCGCGGTGAATGGTCGCCGGCTTTTCGCAGCAGGTCCGTCAAAAGCACAGTGGCATCGTAGGCCATGCGGGTCGTCGTGTCTGGCTGGGTTCCGAACTGCTGACGGTACGCGGCTACCACGCGGCTCGCGACGGACTGGCTGGCCGCTTCAAGAATCGGACTTGCCACCACGAATCCGTCCGCCGCGCTGCCGGCGGTGGCGGTGAAGGCGGCGGATTGGAGTCGGCTCGGCCCGGCGAATTGACCCCGGAAACCCGCGACCCGCAGTGATTTCGCAAGCTCGCCCGCGAGCGGCGCTTCCAACCAAAGCAAAATGCCGTCGGGCCGGGTCGCCAATACTTGCGTCGCGATTTCGGAAAAGCGCTTCAGCTTCGGTGAAACCTCGATGGGTTTGTCCAGAGAACAACACGCGGCTTCGGAGGCATGACGCAAGTCACTCGTGGCTTCACGTCCGGCGCGTTCGGTTGGCCCCAATGCCCCCAGCGAAACGGACGCCCCGCCGGGTTGGTGCGAAAGTTTGCAAAGACCAACCGCGCCTCGTCGCGCGTGGCTGGCACGATCCGCACCATCCAGGGAATTCCCGCGCCGACCACCGATGAGTCGGGGTAAAGCGAGATGACCGGCGTGGCGGTGCGACCGGCGACTTGGAGCGCCAAGTGCGACGGAGCCCCGCCCGGCGGAGCGATCAAGCCGCGCACGCCATCATCGAGCACCACCCGCCCCGCTTCCTCGCCGTCGGCACCCCACCGTCCGACGCGACCACGCACCAAGGATCTACGCTGAGATTTGCGGGTAAAAAGCGTGGAAAAGGCAGCCTCACGACTTCGACCGCAGCGCGGCGCGAGCTGGGGCTCGGCAGCCGCCGCTCTGCTCGCTTTAGTTGGCAAGCGTGGGCCCGCGGTTGGCTTGAGCGCGCCGGGGGAAAAATGAGTGGTAGGTCATTTAACCGATTCGGTGTTGAATCGGGTATGAAAAAACAGCCCCCACTCAACTGGAGGTTAAGACCCTCCTGAACCGGATCCAACCTTTTGTCGGCTTTGTGTATCACAGCATCCGCCTGCGAGGCGCGGACGGCGTGCCGCGGGTCGAGGTGCGGATTCACCCCCACCGGGGACTCCGCGGCAAATGCGCCACCTGTCAGGAGAGCTGTCCGGGCTACGACCACCTCCCGGAACGGCGCTGGCTCTTTGTGCCGCTCTGGGGAATTCTCGTCCACTTCTTTTACCGGCCCCGGCGCGTGACCTGCCCGACGCACGGCGTCGGCTTTGAGCACATTCCGTGGCGACATGTGTTCCACTCAACAGAGTTACGGAAGCACCCACTGTTGGCAGGCATTTACCGAAGCCAACGAAACAATTTGTTGACTCTGTGCTAGAGGTTGTGCTAGTTTAACGCCGTGAAACATGACGCAACGCAAAACACAACCGGCAACGGCAACAATGTCATTCAGCAACATGCAGGGGCCTCCTACGCTAAGGTGTATCTCGGCAGCGCAACCAGCATTGCGGAGTTGAAACAGGAAATCCGCACCAAGATTCGACGCCTCACCAAGCTTAACCGGGTGGCAAAAGGGGAGCGCGCTGCTTGCGAACAACCCTTCGCAAGTGGCCCCCCGCTACGCCGCCCCCGCCGAGGGGAACACAGCCGGGACACCGATAACCACAACGTATTCTGGTGGAAACACAAAACCCGCCGAGGAGAAAACCCGTGCCCAGATTGAAAAACTCCAACGCCGGCTTGCGAGACTGAATCAATTTGCGTAGTGCCTACACTGCCGATTGCAAAACAGTTTTCGGCCCTTCCTGCAATTTTCTTTGGCTTGTTGTAAGTCGTTGCCGTAGAGACGCGCAGCAGGTTTCAAGCTTTCCGCAGTCGCGCTCCCGTGGCGCTCTGCGCGTTGACGTTTCGCCCAATGGTATAATGCGAAACACAACGCAACCAAACACCGTCACGGGAACCACGGCAACGGGCGGACTGCCGATTTCCTTAAACCAGTTCGCCCGCGCCCTTGACCGGACGCCATGCACAATCTGGCGCTGGCGCAAACTCGGCTGGATCCGCGAGGAGGATATTTTGAACCTCGCGAGCAAACCCTACATCAGCGCGGCCGGCGTGGAGTTGTTTCTCCGCCACCGTGCTTCGGGTAATCTGGGGGTCGCGCAGCTTCACCAATTCGAAGTAAACGTCTGTTAGGCTGGTGCAAAAAGGGAACGCAACACCCCCGACCCAACCTACGCTCTTAGGGATCGTGATGCTTGTCAGGCTGCTGCACGACCAGAACGCCCACTCCCCGATACGGGCGACGTTGTTGCCCAT
>CAIKLQ010000776.1 GCA_903828255.1 uncultured Verrucomicrobiota bacterium | reverse complement strand
GTATTGACCTGGTGCATCAGATCAAAGCGTTTCATCGGCGTCGCCAATGTTCCGGTCAGGCTGATCGCGCTGGCGTTGTTCACCAGAATATCAATGCCGCCGAACGTCGCGACGGCCTGCGCCACGGCCTGTTGGATTTGAGCTTCGGACCGGACATCCACGACACAGGCCAGCGCTTTACCGCCCGCCGCCTCGATTTCCGCCGCCGCAGTGTGAATGGTGCCGGGCAGTTTCGGATTCGGCTCGGCGGTCTTCGCGGCGATCACGATGTTGGCACCATCGCGGGCGGCGCGCAGAGCGATGGCTTTGCCGATGCCGCGGCTCGCACCGGTGATGAACAACGTCTTTCCTTTTAGGTCAATCATGCTGCTTGGTATTCTCGTTGAGTTCTTCGCGCGGGGAAGTTGGTCGGGTGCCGGAAGTTCGTCGAGCCTAATTGCTGGCAACCAAAACCGCGCTGACCGGAGCGCCGGGCTCCGACCCGGTATGTTGGTGACTGAGGTTTGAAACGCGCCGGATCGAAGATGGGCGCTCCGTTTCACCTCAACGCGCTGGCCGGTCGCAAGCGCCCGTTGCCCGCGATCATTCCCGCGTTCGGCATCATGGGCGGGTGGAATCAATCGCACGCGCAATTCGTGGCAGGCGTGGCGGATCGGCGGGTGTCCCGCCTGCCGGCGACCGGGACGATTGCCGGAACTCTGCCCGCCGGGGCGGACTGCCTCACTACTCTGCCAACCAGTCGGCGCCGGGTTTTTCAACCCCTGACCAACCCGAACCCGTTTCGAGTTCTCAACTTCTTCTTTGCCAAACCGCCCGGCAATGGTATCACACCATAAGCGCGCCGACCGCGCGTGACCGTTCACATTCAACGCACCGAATACTAACCTGCAACCTGCATCAGCCATGAAACGCACCTTGATTCGCTTGAGCGCCTTGTTATTCACCCTCCACGCCAGTCTGGCCGGCTCGCCGCCAAAGGATTTCACCCAGGAAAATCCCGAGCAACGCGCCCAACGCATGGCGTGGTTTAACGCCGCCCGCTTCGGCATGTTTATCCATTGGGGCGTGTATTCCGTCCCGGCGGGCGAGTGGCAGGGCAAGACCAACTACGGCGAATGGTTCATGGAGGAAACCAAAATGCCGGTTTCGCAATACGAAAACTACGCCCGACAGTTCAACCCGGTGAAGTTCGACGCGAAAGCGTGGGTGCGCCTGGCCAAGGACGCTGGCATGAAATACATCGTCATCACGAGCAAGCACCACGATGGTTTCGGGCTGTGGCCGTCGGCGCAGACCGATTGGAGCATCAAGTCCACGCCGTTCCACCGCGACCCGCTCGCGGAACTCGCGACCGCGTGCAAGCAAGCTGGCATCACGCTGTGCTTTTATCACTCGATCATGGACTGGCATCATCCGGATTGGGGCACGCGCCGCGCTTGGAACGACTTGGCCACCGGCACGCCCGACATGGATCGCTACGTGGACTACATGAAGGCTCAGATCAAGGAACTCATCACGGGTTATGGCCCGCTAGGCATTCTATGGTTTGATGGGGAATGGGAAAAACCTTGGACGCACGAGCGCGGCGTGGACCTCTACAACTATGTCCGCGCCCTGCAACCGAACATCATTGTCAACAACCGCGTGGGCAAAGGCCGCACTGGCATGGGCGGCATGGACAAGGGGCAGGGCGTCGGCGATTACGGCACGCCGGAACAGGAAATTCCGCCGACCGGCTTCGGCCCGGGCGTCGCGTGGGAATCCTGCATGACGATGAACAAGCATTGGGGCTACAACAAAAACGATCAAAACTGGAAATCCACCGAGGTGCTCGTGCGCAATCTGGTTGACTGCGCGAGCAAGGGCGGCAACTACCTCCTCAACATCGGCCCGACGAGTGAGGGCCTCTTTCCGCCCGCCAGCGTTGAACGGCTCGGCGAAATTGGAAAGTGGATGAAGGTCAATCGCGAGGCAGTTTACGGCACCACCGCCAGCCCGTTCCCGAAGCTCCCGTGGGGACGTTGCACGAAAAAAGTTCAGGGCAAAAGCACGACGCTTTTCCTCCACGTCTTCGACTGGCCCGCCGACGGCAAGCTGCTGGTGCCGGGTCTGAAAAGTTCTGTGAGCAAAGTTTATCTGCTGGCGGACAAGAAACACACAGCGCTGAAAACCTTGTCGAGCGGCGCAGGTTTGGGGATTTCGCTTCCAGCTCAGGCGCCGGACGCGCGCTCTTCGACCGTCGTGGTAAAGCTGCGCGAGGAATTGCGGGTGGAGTAGTGGCCGCGTAATGGCACAAGCCTCCGGCTGGCGACCGGGCCGCCGACCTTTCAGTTTGGCGACCATCACACTGGCCCACCAGCCCTGCTGGCAACCGCTCAAAAACGCCAAGCCGGAGGCTTGGCGCGACTTCGGCAGACAAACCCGCAACCGCTATTAGCTTGGAGTTTCGCTTTCGATTCGCACAATGGCCGCGTGTTCAAATTGGCCGTCATCCTCGCCTGTGCGCTGGTCCTCCTGACCGGCTGCAACACCGCGTCGGGACCTTTGGCGAAGCCCGTCCAAGCGCTGCCGGAATGGGGCGCTTTCCCTACGAATGAGCGCCCGGTGCAGGTGGTCGTCACCAACCCGCCACCCATGGCCCCACCGCCGACCATTGCTCTACCGCCGCCCAATGAAGTCGTCATCGTGCCGGTGCCGCCCAAAACGAATCCCCCGCCGCCCATCGCGCCGGAGGCCACCTGGCTTTCGCTGGATCGCTGGGCGAAAGCTCACGGCCTCGAAACCCTGCGCCGCACCGCGCTCGCTGGGGGACCAGGTTTCGCCCTGCCAACCGGCTCCGGCGTGCTGACGCTGCGGCCTGGCAGTCTTGCCGCCGGATGGGACGGGCTGGAGTTCCGGCTCGGCTTTCCGCCGCGCTTGATTGAAGGTCAGTTTTATGTTCACGCGCTCGACCTGCGGAAGAATATCGCGCCCCTGCTACACGCGGGCACGCCGCGAGTCATCACGAACAAGGTGATCGTCCTTGATCCGGGCCATGGCGGTCAGGATCCGGGCACGCACATCAACGGCAATGGCCGCTACGAAAAAACCTTCACGCTCGACTGGGCGCTCCGCACGGCGAAGTTGCTCGAAGCAAAAGGCTGGCGCGTGTTTCTGACGCGGACCAACGACGCGGACGTTCCGCTCGCGGCGCGCGTCGCCTTTGCCGAGGTCCACCATGCGGATTTGTTTTTGAGTTTGCACTTCAACTCGTCCGGCACCAACAGCCACGACCGGGGCGGGTTGGAGACTTATTGCCTCACGCCGACCGGAATGCCGTCCAGCCTGACGCGCGGCTACGAGGACAAGTCCACGCAGACCTTTCCCAACAACGCGTTCGACGAGCAGAATTTCCTGCTGGCGCTGCAAATGCACCGCACCCTGCTGAAAGCCACGGGGGGCCTGGACCGGGGCGTGCGCCGCGCACGGTTTCTGGGCGTGTTGCAGGGGCAAAACCGGCCCGCCGTCCTGGTCGAAGGTGGCTATCTCTCGAACGTGGCCGAAGCCCGCCGCATCGGGGAACCTGCATTCCGGCAGAAAATGGCGGAGGCGGTCGCGGAGGCGCTCGGAAAAACCGCAGTAACTGAAATTCAGGTTTCCAGTCCCAGGCTTGCAACCCCTACTTTGGTAAATGCCAATGGCCACTAAGCAACCCATTCTCGTGACCGGCGGCGCCGGCTTTATCGGCTCCCATCTCGTCGAACGGCTGCTGGCCGCCGGCCAGAGCGTCGTGGTTATTGACGACCTTTCGACCGGCAGCCGCGAAAACTTGCGGGCGTTCGCAACGCACCCGCGGTTGCGGATCATCGAATCCAAAATCTCCAATTGCGGCGAACTGGCCGCGTTGGTCGCGGAGTCGGAATATGTTTACCATCTCGCGGCCGCCGTGGGCGTGGACCTGGTCGTGAAGTCCGCCATCCACGTCATCGAAACGAATCTGCACGAGACGGAGGTTTTGCTCGAAGCCGCCGCGCCGCACGGCGTGCCGGTGCTCGTAGCGTCCACGTCCGAAGTTTACGGCAAGAGCCAGAAACCGGGGTTCAGCGAAGAGGACGATTTGCTCATCGGCCCGCCGCATCAATCCCGCTGGAGCTACGCGTGCTCGAAATTGATGGACGAGTTTCTCGCGCTGGCCTTCACGAAAGAGCGCGGCCTGCCCGTGACCATCGTGCGCTTGTTCAACACCGTCGGCCCGCGTCAAACCGGGCGCTACGGCATGGTGCTGCCGCGCTTCATCGCCGCCGCCAAAGCCGGCACGCCGCTCAAAGTTTTCGGCGACGGTCAGCAATCCCGCTGCTTTTGTTACGTCGGTGACACGGTTGAATCGCTGGTGCGCCTACAAAACTCGCCCGCGGCGCGCGGCGAAATTTTCAACATCGGCGGCACGGAGGAAATCACCATCCTCGACCTGGCGAAACGCGTAATCGAGACGCTGGGTTCGCAGTCGCCCATCGAATTCGTGCCCTACGCACAAGCCTACGCCCCGGGCTTCGACGACATGCGTCGCCGCAAGCCGCTCACGGAAAAGCTAACCCGCGTCACCGGCTTCACCCCGGCCACTTCGCTGCGGGAGATCATCCAACGCACGGCGGCAGCGTGAGGCGGAGTGCGGATGAAGGTAGTTTGCGGCCGCCAAGCCCAATGCCAATAAAGGAAATAATTGAAACCATCGGCGTTCATGGGCGGTTTCGCTTCGCTACTTGAAATTCAACTACCGGAGCCCGAATGACCAAGTCCATTGAAGTTCGCAGCATCACCGCGGCCGAAACTTTGCCGCTCCGGATGTCGGTGCTCCGACCGAACCGGCCGGTCGAGATAGCGAGATTTCCCGAAGATGGATTCGCCACGACGCGACACTTCGGCGCTTTTAGTGGTGGAAATTTGCTGGGCATCGCCACGCTATTGCGGGCGGCGCTGCCGGAGCAACCCGGCGAACTCGCGCTGCAACTGCGCGGGATGGCCACCGCGCCGGAAGTTCGCGGCAAAGGATTTGGGCGCGCGCTGCTCCTCGCCTGCCTGGCGTTTGCGCGGGAGAGCGACGTGCCGTTGCTCTGGTGCAACGCGCGGACGAGCGGGGTCGGGTTTTACCGCAAGCTCGGCTTCGAGATTATCGGCGCGGAATTCCAGGTCCCGGACGTCGGCCCGCATTTCAGAATGCAGGTGCGCCCAGCTTCACAGTAGGCTGATAGGCCGCCCCCTTTCACTGGGTGCAAGGCTCGGAGGTGAATGGGTCAACCTTTTGTTCGGAACATTCTTGGAGCATTTTTTTACGCTCAGAGAAGGTGCAAAACAAAACGCCCTTCGACGGCTCAAGTCCCCGGACGACCGCGCCCGGTGCGCCCCGGCGATCATCAAACCCCATTGCCTCCACAACGCCACCCTGGTGGGCGAGCCTCTGCGCTATCCGCTGGCCGACGCCCTCCACCCGCAGGATGCAATGGCGCAACAACTCCTCTATGAGCCGGGGGGCGACTATCTGTTCCCGGTCAAGGGCCACCAGTTGACGGTCGAAAAACCCTCGCCAGCCTGTTCGTGAAGCAGGTTTTTCCCCCTCGGCCCACGGCGCGGACCCGGGCGTTCAAACGGGAGCGCAACCGGGCGCGGCGGTCGGGAGCGACTCCACGCGCTCAGTTCCGCCAAATACCCCAATGTCCTGGACTTCCAAGATTGAAAAGTCGCGTCCTACCCGGGAAATACGCAGCGGCGATTCTAGTGAGCGGCCGCTTGTGGGAGAGGGGGTTGGACGATTTTGCGGGACACCCGCCCGAATCTTTTTTAGCCTCGCCCCATGGCTCGCAGCAAACGCAAATCGCTTTCGCCCACCGAACAACTC
>CAIKLQ010000775.1 GCA_903828255.1 uncultured Verrucomicrobiota bacterium | reverse complement strand
GGCGGTCAGGTTATCGTCGTTGACCTGGCCGACCACCGTGCCGGTGAGCGCCGGGTTGGCCGCGCCATAAACGCGATTGGGGCTGTCCGCCGTCACAGTCAACTCGGCCGGCGTGATGGTGAGAGTGCCTTCCACGTAGCTCACGGCGTAGTTCGTCGCGGCCTGGCCGCTGGTGACGCGGAGCGGGTAAACGCCCACCGGCGTGTTGGTGTTGACCGGCACGCCATTGGTATCGGTGCAGGCGTAGCCCAACCCACCCGACAAGACGTTTGTGCTGTCGGCGTTTTGGAAACCGGTGTAGTTCACGGCGAAGACCGGGTTCGTGCCGCCGTAGGGCCGGCTCACACTGGCGACCGCGCCGGTGAGTGGGCCGGGCGTCACGGTCAGATAGGCGCTGCGCAAGCGCAAATCGTATTGGCCGAGTTTGCCCGCCGGGTCCACCATGATGAGCGCGATCTTGTAGTCGCCGGGCGGCGAAGTGTTGGTGGCCGTGGTGCTGAAGGTCACGGTGATATTATCGTTGTTCGTCACGCCGGTCATAACGGCGGTGAACACCGGGTTGGTGTGGCCGTAGGGCCGATTGGCCGGGTCGCCGACGACCAAGAGCGGCGCCTTGGTGACGGACAGGGTGCCGGTGAAGTAACTGAGGGTGTAGTTACTGGCCACGCCGCCGGAAGGCGTGATGATATACGGTCCCACCAAGGAGGCGGACGTCGCCGGCGTGGTGCAACCGGGCAGCGTCGTCAGCACCGCCGGTGTTTCGCTGTTGACGAAGCCATTGTAACTCACCGTCAGCGGCGGGTTCGGCGCGCCATACTGGCGGGTCTGTGGGTTGGCCGTGACGCTGAGCGCCGCCGGACTCACGACGAGCGTGTTGGTGGTGCTGCCGGCGTAGTTCGGATCGTCCACGGTGCCAATGACCGGGTAGCTGGCGGCCGGAATGGGCCGGTTGGTGGTGCCATTGTAGGTCACGACCACGGTGAGGTTGCTCGGCGTGGTGGCCGTGGTGATGGCGAGGTTGGTGCCGGTGTAAGTCTGGCTCAAGGCCGACAGCGCCACACTGGCCGGGGCCTTGGCGACGTTGATGGCGAAGCTGTTGGTGGCGCTGAGTGGCGGCACCTGACCATCGCTGGCGACGAGCGCTACGGAGTAACTACCCGCCGCCGTCGGCGTGCCGGCGAAGGTGCGCGTCGGGCCATCGAACAGGATGCCCGGCGGCAGACCGGTGGCCGTGTAGGAAAGGGCGTTGCCATCGGGATCCACGAAGGTGCCTTCCGGGAAGGTGAGGCTGAAGGCCAGATTGAACATGGCCGGTTGGTTGGTAATGGGCGTCACCAGCACCGGGGCGCGGTTGATGGCCAGCGTCCGGAAGCTGAGGAAGTCGCCGTAGCTGGTGCCCGCCACGTTGGTGCCCACCCCGCGGAAGTAATAGATCGTCTCTGGCACCAGACCGGTGACGGAGAGGCTGACGGGCGTCGGGTCGGCCCCGCCAATCCCGGCCTGGGCGAAAACCAAGGGCAACGGACCACTGTTGGTGCTCGTGCCGTATTCAAACAGCAGGCCGGACGTTGACTCGTAGGCGGTCAACAGGGCCTGGAGCACCACCGCGTTGGAAGCGATGCCCGTCGCCGCCAGCGTGGTGACGTCCGGCGGCACCGCCACCCGCGTGACCGCCACGGTGTAGCTCTGCACCGTGACCCCATCCTGCGCCGTGACTACCACGGTGATGGTGTTCGGTCCCACCACCAGGCTGACTGGCCCGGAGGGGCTGCCGGAGGTGACCCGGGTGCCGTTGACCGTAACCGTCGCATTGGCCTGCGCCACCGTCGGCGTGACCGTGATGCTCGCCGTCGAGTTCGCAACCGAGGCCGTATAGCTCACCGTGCTGGCGGCAAAGGCCGGGGCCAACGTGCCACTGCTCAGGGCCAGACCGGAAAGGCTGGCGTTGGTGCTAATGGTCGTGAAGCTCAGGAAAACGCCGTTAGCCGTGCCGGCCGTATTGGTCGAGACCGCGCTATAATAATAGGTCGTCCCAGGCAGCAGGCCGGTGACGGCCAGGCTGACAGGCACCGGGTCCGTCCCGGTCAGGCCGCTTTGGGCGAGCGACAGCACCAAGGCCGGTGGCGCAACAATCTTCCGAATGCGGTAGTTGTTTTGATCCGTCACGTAGAGGTTCCCGGCCGCATCAAAGGCCACACCATTAGGCCGGTCGAAG
>CAIKLQ010000774.1 GCA_903828255.1 uncultured Verrucomicrobiota bacterium | reverse complement strand
GGGTCGATCGCCACTCCCGCAGCCGCTCTGCCAATGTTTGAAGTTGAGGAAAACCACCAAAATCTCGTTTCGTTGCCATAGTTCGCCACCAACCATAGCCACTTCACCCCCAAAAGTTACGCACCCTTGCCGAAGCAACACCCAAGTTGCATCCGTTCGGAAATCAGCCGCTCCCGCAGCTTCAACGGCGGCTCGCCCAGATCGAGCCCGGCATGAGCACCAATACCGCTTACCAGCTAGCGACCAATTGGCTGGTCGCCGTTTCGGTGGACGTCAAGGTCCTGGAACAGCAGTTCCCCGGCGCAGTGCGTCAGCACTTCTACCGCGGGACCGGGGGAAGCCAAGTGCTCTTGCCCACATTTGACGTCCTCTGGGGCAAGCCTGACGCCCCCGCTGTCATCGCCACCCTCTACGGTCCCACCGCCGAACTTCTTCAATTAAGACAGAACAATGAGTCGTTTTCCTTGCGCCCGACGCGCGCCATCACAAATGACGACATAGAGATGCTTCTAGCGATTCCGGATGCAGAATTTGCGAACTATACAGCGGCCCAGCGCGCTCGGTTGCCGTCAGCGCACAGCAAAGAGGGAGTCAACCACAACCCACTCGCCTCATCCGCCCCCAACACAAACCACACCCAATGAAGGCTCTCCCCTTTTTGGTTTTTACAGCCGCCCTCCTAGGGACTGCTGCTTTGCTCGCAGCCCCGCCGACTCGTTACGTCGATGCCGCCAACCCATCCCCCTCCGCCCCCTACACCAACTGGCTCACCGCCGCCACCAACATCCAGGACGCCGTTGACGCCGCCGACCCTGGCGACCTCGTCCTGGTCGCCAACGGGGTTTACCAATTCGGCGGCGCGCTCGCCGGCAAGTCCTTGACCTCAAACCGCGTTGCGATCCTCAAACCCATTACCGTTCAGAGCCTCAACGGCCCGGCCGTTACTACCATTCTCGGCTCCCAAGGCAATTCACGCCTGGGTATCCCCTACGCCCGCTGCGCATACCTTACCAATGGTGCCTCCCTGGTCGGCTTCACGCTCACAAACGGCGCTGTTCCAGTCAGTTCCTCCAGCCAGGGCGGTGGTGCCTACGCCGACTCCAGCCCCCTATCCCCAAGCACCGCCACGCTCTCGAACTGCGTCCTCACCGGCAACTCCGCCGCGCACGGCGGCGGCGCGTACGGGCTCACACTCAACAAATGCATGCTCGTCGCCAATTCTGCCAGCGTTGGTGGCGCGGCCTTCGCCTGCACACTCGATTCCTGCACGCTCTCCAACAATACCGCCGTCGGCTCCGTCCCCGGTCTGCCCTCCTCAGGTGGAGGCGGCGCTTACAGAAGCACCCTTAACAACTGCCATATCGTCGCAAACACCGCCTCGGCCCAGGGCGGCGGTGCCTATGCCAGTAAAATGACAAATTGCCTCGTCGTCGCGAACCAGGCCAGCCAAGGTGGCGGCGTCTTCGGCGGCCAATCCATCAACTGCACCATCGTCAGCAACACCGCTTCACTCTCCGCCGGCGGCCTCTCCACGGATGGCTTCGCCACATCCGTATTCAACTCCATCGTTTACTTCAACTCCGCTCCCACCGCGCCCAATTGGCAGTCCACAACCCCGCTCTCCCACTGCTGCACCACACCACTGCCCGTCGGCCCGGCAAACTTCACCAATAACCCCGCTCTCCTCGACCCTGCCGCCGCCGATTCCCGCCTCGCCCCCAACTCCCCTTGCATCAACGCCGGCATCAACTCCGCCGTCAACAGTTCCACCGACCTCGACAGCAACCCCCGCATAGCGGGTGGCACGGTTGACATCGGGGCTTACGAAGTTCAGAACCCCGCCTCGTCCATTTCCTGCGCATGGCTCCAGCGTTACGGCATGCCCACTGACGGCTCTGCTGATGCGCTCGACCCCGACCGCGACCGCATGACCAATTGGCAGGAGTGGCGTGCAGGCACTAACCCCACCAACGCCGCGTCGTTCCTCTCCATTTCCTCCATCACAGTCACCGGCCTCGTTGCGACACTCCGCTGGCAGAGCGCCAGCGACGTCACTTACACCCTCGAACGTACCACCAACCTCCTCGGCCAAACCTCTTTCTTTCCCGCCCAAACCAACCTCCCCGGCAAAGGAGCCCAAATCACCATCGCCCACACCAACCCCCCTGCCGCATCCCCCGCCTTCTACCGCCTGAGCGTTCCCTAACGCCGCCCCGCAACTGGGCTATCTCATTCTGCGCCGTTGGCGCGGCGGAACCATGCCATCCGTTGGCGCGGGAAATCGGTCAACGCCCGAGCGCCATGGGGTCAGTTCTCACTTTTTTTGTCGTTTAAAAAAAGTGACGGCACTGACCCCTGGCGCGGCAGATCGGTCAACGCCCGTCCGTCACGGTGTGCCCCCTTGAAATCGGTCAACGCCCGTCCACCCCCCCCTGCCCCCTTTCCTTTTCGCCCAATTCTTAATTCATACTTCCTCCCCCGTGCGGATTGCAAACCCGCGCCCCATCCATATACT
>CAIKLQ010000773.1 GCA_903828255.1 uncultured Verrucomicrobiota bacterium | reverse complement strand
GCGGCGCAATCGGACGCGGCTTGCTTGCTGGCAGAGGATGTGGATTGGCATCAGCGGACGATTTCGTATTCGCGCAAGAAATTGAAGGGGAGGGCGAACCTCAAGCCGGCGCTGATCCGGTTTGGAGCGGAGGTGGAGGCCATTCTGCGGCGACGACCGGCGGTGGGGGCGCTGTTTCCGTATTTGGCCACGGTGCGCGCGAGTGACCGGGCAACAGAGTTCAAGCAGCGGTGCGAGGGCTTGGGTATCAAGGGCGTGACGTTGCACTCGTACAGATATGCGTGGGCGGAAAGGGCTTTGAAGTGCGGGTATCCGGAGCGGTTCGCGCAACAGGCGTTGGGGCATAATTCCAAGGCGGTGCATCATGCTTACTCGAAACACGCGGAGGTGACGGTGCCGTCGCTGGATGATTGGGAAAAGGGGTGGCAGAAAGCCCCGCGGGGCGTCGCCCAGGCGAAACTGCTGCCAGTGGATTTCGGGTCGGAGCAGATCGCGCCGCATTCGAACGGGGCCGAGTCGCCGCTGATCCCCATCGCGCATTCGAACTAGGTTAAACGGCGGGAGTAAAATGGTTCGCGTGCGCGGGCAGAAACGGTGCGAATTGTGACGCGGCGATACGTGAAAGCGATATGATGGTGGCAGTCCACGAACAGCGTCGCCCCAGGAAGATGCACATGCCATACTATCGGGTCCTGGTTGCCGCCTGCGGCACCGGGCGACTGCAAAAACAGCGGCCTCGGTTTGAAAACGCCGGAGCTCGTTTGGTAAATGTGTTCGCGGATTCTCGCCGAATTTTCTGGTGACAATCCGCAAGGACCAATTACCAAAAAATGAATAGCCGTCGCTGGCGCGAACGCACAGTCTCAAGGTATATGAAGGATAATCAGCTTCGTGCTCCGTCTCATTACACCGCGGACCTCGTTCGGGCCTAAGCTCTCGCGGCGATTTTCTGGAAATGCGCAGTTGGATCCTTTCGTGAAGTAGCAGCAATTACCAAAGACAAATAATCATGAAAACCACCAAACAAGGCGTGATTGCTCTCCTGGCGGCGTTCGCTGCGGGGTCAGCATTTGCCCAAACAAACCTGAACTTCAACTGGATCACTGCGACAATCGAAGGTGCAATCCACCTCAGTTGGAACAGTACTCCCGGCGAAATCTATCAAATCCAGTGCGCTGACGCGCTCGTTGACACCAACACCGGCACGATCACTTGGCAAATGTTGTACGATAATTATCCGTCGCACGGCACGAACACGTTTTGGCTGGATACCGGGAACTATGTCAAGGTGCCAACGATCCTCCACCCAGCAAAAATGCCGATGCGTTTCTACCGCATCATGAATCTGAGGAGCGATACGACGCCTGGCGAGCCATCGGTCACGATCATCTCCCCCAGCAATGGCGGGGTGGCGACAAACGAGCTAATCATAAATGTCGCTGCCAATACAGACCAAACGGGTGATCTGACCACAAAGCTGTACGTTGATGGTCAGGAAATGCGGGCGCCCATTGGCAGCACGAACTGGGCCGATGGCTCCGGCCTTACGAATTTCCTCATCGACACTTACACGATCAATACTTGCGAATGGCCAAATGGGGCCCACACCCTTTTCGCAACCGCTACCGCCACGTCCGCACATGAAGGCACGATACTCGGTGCTCCTCCTGTCTTGGAAGGCCACGGAGTCTCGCCATTCGTACAGACAATTTTCACCAATTTGATCACGCGCATTTCCTTTTCCGAGCCCTTCTTTGATCCTGCCCTTGGTCAGACACAGCAGGTGCGTGCCGTGTTCGCGGCGAATGTGGACTGGACGCTCACGATCAGGGACCTTTACAGCAACGCAGTACGCAACGTAACTGGAAGCGGGGCATCAATGTTGTTCAATTGGGATGGGAAAGGTGACGGCGGAACGAATCTTAATCCAGGCGTTTATTATTATTACGTGTCTGCGCAGACCAATGGCCAGGCGATGCCGGCGGACTCGTCCTGGGAAGAAGACGGCGGTGGGCCTCCCGGATTCAGCATGAGCGTAATCAACGGGGACTCCGCGGAACTTCAGGCCGAAGTACTTTTTCCAAGGTCGGCCAGACAGGCCGTCGGCGCAGGTTTGGATTTCTATTACGCTGAGCTACCGCCGATGCCGCCCGTTTATACTAACGGTGAATGGCTTCCTTGGGAGGATGTTTACGGTCCGCAGGAGCCGGAGCGAGTCGAAATAAGTGATTTCCAGATCCAGCGGCTCTTGAGATCGCTCTTTGGAATCTCAACGGTGTTCGAAGCAACCGCGGAAACTTCAGGACCGGAAGGTTCCAATCCACTACAGTATGCTGGTGCACCTGCACAAGCCGCGCCTCCCGCCCCGAGGCGACCGCCGACGGCGCCAAAGAACGGCACGCCTGGAACATTTGGCATTGCATGGCAGAGCTATTTGGCCAATGGGACGAATGGATTTGAGCCATCATTGCCCCGAGCAACCTATCCACCGTTCAATACTTACGTGACGATGGAGGGGCACGGGACGGCCGACCCGCCGAAATTCGGGCCGTTGCGGCTCGCCGGCGACCAAGCCATTTACTTCGGCGCTGAACTCTCGGATGGGGCTTGGTCTCCGGGCTACACCAAAAGCGAAAACGAATTGACGATTAACGACCTGAGAGGCTCCAGCACCCCATTTAACCAAGTGGACATTGGTTTCCTCGGCCTGCATTGCGTTTATGGAACATCGCAGGACTTCTACGCAGGCGGCTGCCAACAGATGTACTTTCCCATTACGGCGGGCAATGCGGCCAATTACTTGAGAATGTCCGAAATGAGCTTTGGAGGTGACGGCACGAACGGCCTTAAATGGATAGCGCTAAAGGCCTGTAGTAGCCTTTACCACAATAACTGCGTATTCCGGGGGCTGTCGGACAGTGATTCCGATTTCTGTCGGACAGCGTTCCAATTTCTGCCGGACAGCGTTCCGATTCCTATCGGACAGTGTTCCGGGCTGAGGTCGGACAGTTTTTGGGGCCCATTGGAATGGTGTCCGACAGGAATCGGAACGGTGTCCGAATGGGCCCGGAATGGTGTCCGACAGGC
>CAIKLQ010000772.1 GCA_903828255.1 uncultured Verrucomicrobiota bacterium | reverse complement strand
CAGGACTTGCCAGCTTCATTTCATGGTGGGGCCTGTGGCTTTTCCTTTGCGGATGGCCATTCCGAAATCAAGAAATGGAAGAACGCCAGCACCACCCAGGCGGTCACGAAAACCAGCATCCATGACCTACCGCAGCGCAAGCAGGTCTCCACTGGTCAAACGGCGGACATCTCGTGGCTCAACGAGCGGGCGACCTCCCGGGTAAAGACCGTCGTTGCGCCACCGTGATGGATGATCGGCTTTGCAGCAGTGGATTTGGCGGACCGCCCGGCTCGGCTGGTTGCACCACCGCGGCAGGCAGGCGCAGCAACATTAAGGGAAAACCATGCCAGATGAGTGCCGAACTCCGATGGGACAGGATGGGGATCTCGCGACGCCATGTGATTGTTGACGAATCTTGGGAACGACGCTGGGGTTCACCATTTGTTGAAATTCCAGCACAATCCTCCTCTCATACCGTGAGTAGTTTGCCAGAGTCAGCCGTTCTTTCCCGGAGCAATCGAGTTGATACATCGCCGCAAGACCGAGCCGCTCGTTCACAGCCAGGATGACACCACTTCTCCGAAGATGGGCGACTGGCTGCGCAAAGTGCCGCCGCCTTATACCAATGTCGCGGCCAACCTCGCCGCAACCGATGCCTTCGGCATCAAAATCACGATGTTGAGCACGAATGATCCCGTCTCTGAATGGTTCGGCGACGACGCTCCGGCGGTGGCGCAACTGATTCACGGTTCGCTGGCCTGCATGATCACGAGGCATCCCACGCGCTTTTGCGGGTTATGCGCCCTGCCCTTGCAGAACGAAGAAGCGGCGGCGGCGGAACTTGATCCCTGTGTGAAACAGCTCGGCGTTCGCGGCATTCGGCTTCACGCAAACCTCGCCGACGACGGGTGTGACGAGCCGCAATGCCACTGGTTAACTCCCCGCCGCCGTCGAGGCGAAAATTCTCCACGGCAACGCACGGCAACTCTTTCGACTATGAACACTCCCCGTAGGCAGACTCTCCAGGACAATTCAGTGCGCTCCGCCTCGAAAGCGAAGCATTCAATCGCCATCCTTCTCTTTTTCGCGGCGATCACCGCTCTGGCCAACGATGCCGGGCGCAAACATGCGGAAAACGATTTGCTCGCCCGACCAGCCATCGTGGTCACGGTGGGAATCAATTCTGCCGACATCATCGGGAACGACAATCGCGCGTTGCAGGCAGCGGTGGATTACGTGGGCAACCTCGGCGGCGGTGTAGTTGAGATCGGCCCGGGTGAGTTTCTCATGCGTGACTCGCTGCACCTGCGCAGTCGCGTGACCGTGCGCGGCGCCGGGCAGAAGACCGTGCTCAAAAAGGACCGCGAGCAACGTTCACCACTGGCGGCGGATGGTGATTTCGGCGAGGCGGCCATTACGGTGCAAAATTCGGAAGGCTTCAATATCGGCCGCGGAGTGTATGTGGCGTCGAAGACGATGAGGAATTTTCTCGGGACTTGCGGCACGATTCTGAACAGTCGCAGCAACTACTTCACGCTAAGCCGCT
>CAIKLQ010000771.1 GCA_903828255.1 uncultured Verrucomicrobiota bacterium | reverse complement strand
TGACCGTCACCGTCACGGTGCCGGTCGCCGGGTCGCCCCCGGTGTCCGCGATGACGTAGGTGAACGTATCCGCACCCGTGAAGCCATTGGCCGGCGTGTAACTGACCGTGCTCGCCCCCAGTGTCACGGTGCCGCCTTGGGCGCTGACAGCGCTGACGGAAGCCACGCGCAAGGTTTCGCCGTTCGGATCGCTGGCGCGGGCGAGCAGCTTGGCGAGCGGCAAAGCGGCGGTCTGACCGGCCGGGACGCCCAGATCCATGGCGGCGGGCACGGGCGGCCCGCCGGAGTCGGGCCAGAAGCCGGCGGCCAGGGCGTAGTTGGCGGCACTGGCATTGCCGACGACGGGCTGGCCCACCGTGTCGGTGAGGGTATAGTTGGCAGACGCAGCGGCGCCGCCTCCGGCGGGCAGCACGGTGCGATCGAGAGTTGCAGTGGCAGCGTTCAGCGCCGTCGCGCCGCATAACAGGGCCGACAGCGCCAGCGGCATCAGCCGATGACGAAAGTAATCATTGGTATTCATATAGTCTTTGGCAAACTTTAGCTTTGAAATCCGAATACCGAAACCCGAGGCCGAGCGCGGTTCGGGCTTCGACCTTCGGTTTTCGGATTTGACCCGCGACTGGTCGTGGCTATAAACATGGCGCTCCTAACGGAGATATTGCCCACGCCCGAACGCCGCGTGGGGGCACGCGGCCTACATGTGCAGCAACCGCTGCGCGGGCTGTGCTTTGTTCTATACGCACACGCTCACCATTCCATTTGCTATCGCTCATCCGTTCAAAAGGGTTAAAGAGTAAAAGAACAAAAACTAAAACCCCCGCACACAACGAAAGCCATAGATGTAGGTGACGTTGACCGGGTCGGAGGTGTAGCGAGGGGCACACCGCGCGTCGCCCGCGAGGTTGACGCAGGTACCGCCGCGCAACACACGGACGGTCAAAGGTCCAGCAGGTCCAGTTGGGTCGTTCGTCGTGGGTTGGCCATACGTTGTCGCCCACCAATCCCAACACCACTGGAAGACATTCCCGGCCATGTCGTTTAGCCCATACCCGTTCGCCGCAAAGGAGCCTACCGGACTCGTCGCCGGTGTCGTTCCTCCAACGCTCCCAACGGCGTTGTAGCCGTTCGGCCCCAAATCGTAGGTAGAGCTGGCGGTCTGTCCGTAATAGTTGGCCAGGTTTTGATGGATCACGTTGCCCCACGGGAACCGTTGGCCGCTCAACCCACCCCGCGCCGCCTTCTCCCACTCCGCTTCCGTCGGCAGCCGATACCCGGCAACCGTCCAGTTCGCATAAACCGTTACCTCGCCACTCGTATAGACCGCCGTCAACCCCGCATCCGTGTAATACACCGGCGGCTTGCCCGCCTGCTGCGACCGCGCATTGCACCACTTCATGCAGTCCCACCAATCTACCGTCTGCACCGGATGATTCGCCGCTTTGCCCGCTCCCGAGTAAATAAAAGCGTAGCCGTGGTTCGTCGCCCAATAATAGACCGATTGCCACTGACTCCAACTCACCAAATTCACGTCCATGTAAAAGGCCGACACCGTCACGTTCGTAGGGTGGGCGTCGCTCAATCCATCCAGCGTGTCCCCCATCGTGAACGCCCCGGCCGGAATCAGCACCATGCCGGGCGGTGCCAACGCGACCGCGCTGGCGGGGATATTAGTCAGGGCCGCGCCGTTACCACTGACGTTGCCGGTGAACGTGCCGCCCAACACATTGTTTACATTTGTCAAAACATTCACGCCGGTGAACACATTCGGCGCGGTGAGTGAAGCTGCGCCAAGGTTGACCAGCGCTTCCGCTGCCGTGCCTGCCGCCGTGCCACCCTGCGATACGGTCAACGGAGTGCTCAGGCCGAAAAGTGACGTGATGTCCGCATTGGCTCCGCTGCCAGCGGCGCTGAGAGCCGAGCGCGCACCCGAAGCGGTCGAGCCCCCCGTGCCGCCTTGGACCACAGACAGCACGCCGTTGATGCTCGAGGGCGGCAAATTCGTCACCCCCGCGCCATTGCCGGTGAAGCTGCCGCGGAAAACATTATTGGCATTGGTAGCCAGCACCACGTCGCTGAACTGGTTCGGGGCCGTGAAGGCATTCGGGCCGTTGCGCAAAGCCAGGTCCGCTCCATTGGTCACCACCTCCGCGGGCAATTGGGCCAGCGGAACAGTGCCGCTCAACTGTGCCACCGGCAGACTCCCGGCCAGGTTGCTCGCCGTGTTTGCAAACAGCGCATACGGCGTCGGCGTCACGGCCTGGCGCGGGCTGACCGTGGTGAAAGTGCCGCCGCCATTGGTGCGCACCCCGAGTTGAAACCAGAACGGGTGACCATCCGGCACCCCGCCAAAATCCAACACCGTGGTGAACAGGCCACCACTCACGGCGACCCCGGTGTTGGTGAGCGCTCCGTTGGCGGGGCCGCCCGTTCTGGCATTAAACGCCGTGAACGTCAGATCATAGCTGCCGTTGCCCGGCTGGCCATTGTCCAGCAACCGGCCTTGATAAGTGAAGGCCGTGCCTTGTCCGTGGAGGTGGAGGACGCCCGCCAGAATGGCGAGTAGTGCGGTGAGGATTGGGTGCTTGTTAGTTTTCATGAGGTT
>CAIKLQ010000770.1 GCA_903828255.1 uncultured Verrucomicrobiota bacterium | reverse complement strand
TTGACGTATTTCTTGCCGAGCCCTTCCGCCGCGTGCGTGCTGAAGCGCATCTGATATTTTTCGAGGCCGAAGATTTTGAAATACTTCAGATACATGTCGTTCACGGCGCGGAACTCGTCGGCGAACTGCTCCTCGGTGCAATAGATGTGGGCGTCGTTCATGTTGAGCGAGCGCACGCGCATGAGGCCGAACAACTCGCCGCTCTGCTCGTAGCGATAGCAAGTGCCGTATTCCGCGAGCCGCAACGGCAAGTCGCGGTAACTGTGCGGTTCAGCCGCAAAGATGCGGTGATGATGCGGACAGTTCATGGCTTTGAGGTAATAGCGCTCCGAGTCGTCAGACTCGGCGAACTCCTTCTTTGCCACATCAAGCCCAGCTTCAGTTTGAATCTTGTCGCCAACCAAATCACGTAGCTTGGATTGCTTTTCGACGGACAATTCACCGGGACGGAAACCAGAAAGCAGCGCGTTTATTTCGCGGTTGAATCCTTCGATTTCACTTTCGCGCTTTTTGATTTCGTTCAGCCGCTTTGGGTCTTCGGCTAGTTCCATCGGCGGAAACATCGACTCCGCGTAATACGGCAGATGCCCGGAAGTCTTATACATTTTCTCCCTGGCCAGATGCGGCGTGCGGACGCGGACGTAGCCGGCGGCGAATTCCGTTTCCTTGGCCAGCTTCTCCAGTTCCTCGACGAGCACCGTGCCTTTGGGCAGCCACAGCGGCATGCCCGGCCCGACAAATTCCGTGTCAATCGCGAACAGCCCCATCTCCGCGCCGATCTTGCGATGGTCGCGGCGCTTGGCCTCCTCAATCATCTTGAAATACTCGTCGAGTGCGGTCTTGTTCTTGAACGCCGTGCCGTAGATGCGCTGGAGCTGCGGGTTCTTCTCGTCACCCTTGTAATAGGCGCTGGCTACGGTGGTGAGCTTGAACGCGCCGATATTGCCGGTGCGCATCACGTGCGGCCCGGCGCACAGGTCAATGAAGTCGCCGTTCTTGAAATAGGAAATCGGCTCGCCCTCGGGAATCTGGTTGAGCAGATCCAACTTGAACTTGGAGGCGTTGCCCGGCCGCTCGGCGAGTCCACCCAGGCGTCCGCTCTGGGCGTCCGCAATGGCTTGCTCGCGCGTGGCGATGACCCGCTCGAAGACGTTGTTGGCCTTGATCTCCTTCTTCATCTCCGCCTCGATCTTCTCGAAGTCCTCCTGCGAGATGCGATGGGAACATTCGAGGTCGTAGTAAAAGCCGTTCTCGACCGGCGGCCCGTAAGCGAACTGGGCATCCGGCCACAGGCGCAGGATGGCGGTGGCCAGGACGTGGGCGCACGAATGGCGGATGCGCTCCAGTTCGGTCATCTTCGCGCGGTCGTCGAGCGACTTGCGCTCGGGGTTTGGTGCCGCGAGCGGCGGTTGAATCGGTAGGGGTTGATTTTCGTCGGGCATAAGTTTTAACAGCAAAGGAACGAAGGAACAAAGAAACAGGTATGATGCGGACAGTTCATGGCTCTTAGTGAGTAACCTTCCGGCGCGCCAAGTTTCTTCAATTCGGCGCGCAAGGTGGACAATTCGTTGAAAGCGCCAACCCCGGGCTGCGGCGCAGTTCCAGCTTTGACGGCTGGTTCCACCAAACCCAACCGTTCGGATTTCGTAGGCTCGCTCATGGCATGGTTTTCTTGCGGTCGG
>CAIKLQ010000769.1 GCA_903828255.1 uncultured Verrucomicrobiota bacterium | reverse complement strand
TCCATCGCGCGTGGCAATCCGATGCCGGGTTGCCGGACAACACGGTGGTCGGGGTGGCGCAGTCGGGCGACGGTTTTCTGTGGGTGGCGACGCAGTCCGGTCTGGCGCGATTCGACGGCATGCTCTTTCGGGAATTTGCCGCCGTCACCGCGGCGAGCCGGCCCACTTCACTGCTCGAGTCCCTGTTTGTGGACCGGCGCGACCGCTTGTGGGTGGGGAAAGCCGGCGGACTGCTGGTTTGCGTGGACCATGGTCTCACCACGGCGCTCACGCCCGCCGATGGCCTGCCCGTCCTGCCAGTGCGTATGATGATCGAGGACCTGGAAGGCGCGTTGTGGGTCGGCGTGCAGGATCGTGGCTTTTTCCCAAAACGTCCGCTCAACCGAGAGCACGCGCACGGACACTTCCGCGTCCCGCACACCAGCGGGGAACGCCTCCGCGACGTAGGGATGCAGCAACCGGTCCTCCGTGGGCCAGGCATCGGCGCGGGCACCGCCTTCGATCTTCACGTTGCGCTGGATGTAGGGCGCTTCGCCCGCTTCGGCGAACGCCGAGGGATAACGGAAGATCAGGCTCTGCGCGTCGAAGGAATCGGACTCCACCGCCCAGCCGCTGTCGCCCAGCGCGGCGGACATGCGGGCCGCCAGCGCCGGTCGCAACTCATCGCGCACCTTCGCTTCGCACGCGGCCACCAGCGCGACCAACCGCTTCTTCCGCTAGCTGGCACTCGTCGCCGTTTCGGGATCGAGCGGCCCGGTGAAGCCCAGCCACTCGCGGCTGAGCGACACGTCCACGTCTTCCGAAAACCGCCGGATGGCCCGCCACACTTTCGCCAACGCTGTGCCGCCCTTGAAAATGAAATGCTCCCGCGCTCCCGGCAGCGCGAACAGTTCCCGCAGCGTCCAGCACACCCAGAAGTCCTTCTCCACCACCAGCGCGATAAAACCCAGCTTCTGCGCCGCAGTGACGAACAACTCGCGCCGCTGGGTCCGCGTCAATTCCAGCACGCTTTTCATACTTTGGCCTCCCCGGTCAGCCGCTCCACGATGGGCCGCATCCACGCTGGAAGCTGGGGCGTGAGTGCCGCCAGCTCCGACCGCGTTTCCGCGTCCAGTCTTTTCCGCAGTTGCTCCAGCCGCTCCGGCTCCAACCCGCGTTCCCGCAGATGCCGGATCGCCTGGATGACCAGCCCGGCGGGACGGCCCGTGCCCAACAGATTGCGCGGCGCGGCGCGGCGGAAGACCAGCGTCAACTTGCCCAACGCCACCCGGCGCGACACCCCGTTGGTGAGAATCACAATCCGGCCCGGCACTTGTTCCGAAAGCCCCAACCGGTTCGCCGCGTAAGCGCCCGACACCTGCCATTGGGCGCTGCTGCCCTCCATCAATGCCCGCACCGCTGCCATCGGGTCGGGCTCGGTCTGGCCCACCACGGGATGCGGGCGCGGCAAATCATAAAGCCCCTGGCGAATCCGCCGGATTTTCCCCGCCTTCACCAACCGGCTGAGCGCCTGGCGCACAGCCGCCGGGCGGCCGAACTCCTGAAAATGCTTTGACGAAAATGCGGCAGCACTCCGCCTGGCCCGCATGGAGCGGAGCAGCGCAGTATCAATGGTTCGAGCACTGTTTGCCATACAATTGCTGTCACAAAAACCGACCAGTATTTGTGACGAATACAAGCCTCTTTTTGGCCCGACCGCCGTTGAAGAAACCCGCCGATTCTTTCAACACCAAGCCGCCCCCGGTTCACAACTCCATCTGCGGCGGGGGAATCAAATCTTGCTGCGGGGCGGCGGCAGCACCACCACCAGCACCACCACCAGCACCACCAGCACCAGCACCACCAGCACCACCACCACCAGCACCGGCAGCAGCAGCAGCAGCACCAACAGCGGCGGCGGGTTCGGGGGCGAAGCGGCTGCGGATGGCGCGGATGTTCTCGGCGTGGCGGCGACATTCTTCCCAGGACTGCGCTACGTCCTCGTTGAGTTGCCAGGGCAGGAAGCGGTCGCCGAACTGGGCGGCGACGGGCTGCGGCTGGCGGGCGCGGTCGTCGTGGCCGAGGCCGTAATCGGACAGGCGCAAGGTTTTCGGCAGCATCCAACCCTCGCCGTTGTTCTGGGCCAGGAACACTTCGAGGCCCATCGCCTGCAAGTCGTGGAAGGCCACCTGGGTCAGAACGGTGTGGCGCAGCTCCGGTAGCTGGCCCTTGTCCACGCGCCAAAACCCTTTCGGGTCGAGCGTGCGCATGAAACCTTTGGAGTTAACAACTTCAACCGGATGGTCACAATCTTTGAGCATCCAAGCGAAGTCGTCCGCGTTAAGCCCAAAGCAAGAACCAAGGATCGCATCTAATTGACACCGCATTCGCATTCGCTCCGAGGAGGTTAGTCGTCCCCGTCCCACACGGGGTGAACGAGAAGAACAATCACGACCGGGCCGAAGCCGCCGCCCGGCGGCAATGCTCTTCGATTCGGGATCGCGCTGAAACACCGTCACGCGCGCCGGCTAGGTGATTTCAAATTCGTAAATGGCGTGAACCAAGTCATCGCGTCCGGCGGTGAGCAAGTCGAGGTGAAGGTCCAGTGGTACGCGGGCTTTGACGGGAATCATCCGCGCGGTGGGGCTGGCGTTGGGCTTCAGGAATCTGGCGAGAGCGCGCTTGGCGACTTGGTGATAATTGCGTCCGGGGGACGGCGTGGTTTGCCGCCGAAAAGTTAGCGCGAGTGGTTGGTCGCCGCGATTTGCGATGACTGCGGTGATAGTCTTACGCTCCTCGGAGGACGTCGGCACGTGGTAGAGATAAAGCCGCACGATGCCGGGCGGAACGTCCTCTTGCAGCGCGATGCCGTTGCCGGTGAGAAAATACTCCGGCTGGTCGGAGAACAAAAACTGCGGGCCCGCGTCTGGCATAATAACCGCCGCCACCTGGAGCAGGTCCGCGCGCAGCTTGAGGAACTCCGGCCATTGCACGACGGCCCCCGGTCGCGCGGAGCGCAAGCGCGATGCCTCGGTTTCGTTCAAGGTCGTGGCCATTCCCGCGCTGAGCGAAGTGCGCGCCGAGACCAGAACCATTGCAAACAAGATGAGCGTTTGTCGCCTCACGCGGCGCAGCTTGACGCAGCCCGGCAGGCGAGCGCAACTGCGGAGAATGCCACGAAATCAAACAGGGGAACTTGCTACCGGCTGGACTGCTTCAAAGACCCAAAGCCGCCGTGCGTTCACGAGGCAGGTTTCAATCCGATCCTGCGCCCTTGCCACGCGCCAGCGTGCTAAACCGGCCGATGGCGGCGGCGCGGGAGTGGACATGCAACTTCTCATAAATGCGGCGGATGTAGGTGGCGACGGTTGGCGCGCTCAGGCTCAGGCGGTCAGCGATCTCCTTGTTGACGTAGCCCTCCGCCAGCAATCGCAAGACGTCCAACTCACGGGGCGAGAGACTTTCCAATTCCGTCGAAGAAGCTGAGCGCGCCGAACGAAAAAACTGCACCACCTTCCGCGCAATGGAACTGCTCATGGGGGAGCCGCCATGCACCTCCACCAACGCCGCGAGCAGGGTCTCGCGCGTCAAGCGCTTCAATAGATAGCCCGACGCCCCGGCCGCCAGCGCTTCAAAAATGTGCTCGCCGTCGCCATAGACCGTCACCATGACAAATTGCGTCTGGGGCAGTTGCGGCTTCAATCTCCGGACGCACTCAATGCCGGAGAGGTCGGGTAGGTTAATGTCCACCAGCGCCACATCCGGCGCCAAGGCCGGAAGGGACGCGAGCGCGCTGGCCACATCGCCAAACTGGCCGAGGCAGCGAAAGTTTGATGTTTCGTTAATCCACTTCGCCAGGATGCTGCGCGTAGCCGCGTCGTCTTCTATGATGGCAACACTAACATCCATAAGCCGTGACGTTAAGCGGGCCGGGGGCAGTTGGCATGTCGTCTGTTCGGATGACAAGGCCCGGCCGCGCGTGGTGCTATCCAAAGTCATCGAAGCCTTGACCGAGACAGTGGTTGGTTTCGGGTTCATTCAAATTCAGGGTTCAACCCCATTCACCGGCACTGTGAGGATGACTCGCGTGCCGCGCCCCGGAGCGGAGTCGAATGCACATTTCCCGCCGAGGGATTCAATCCGCTCCTTGGTGCCTTCGAGGCCGTGGTGGACCGGACGCGACACTGCGGGCGGCGGTTGCGGCGGCGGAGCGGAGCCATCCCCGTTATCTTCAATGGTCAGTTGGAAAGCACCCGGCAGGATCGCCAACCGCAAATGCACTTCCGTAGCTTTTGCATGTTTGACGATGTTGTTGAGGGATTCCTTGGTCGCGAGAAAGACATTGTGGCGCAACCCCGGCGGAAGCCCCCAGTTTGGCAACTGATCCGGAAAGTGAATCCGAGTGCGAATACCAGCGGCCCCGAGAAACTCCCCGGCCAGGTCTGTCAAGTAACTGAACAAACTTTCCATGGTGTCATGTCGTGGGCTGATGGCCCAAACAATCTCGTCCAGTTTCTGCGTCAGGTTGGCGGTCAGCGCCCGCAGGCGTTCGGTGTCTTCCCAGGCCGCGTGGGGTCTTGCCATCTTCTCGTGGGCGGTTTGGCCGAGCAGCCCAATATGCGTGAGGCTGGCGCCGAGGTCATCGTGGATGTCTTGAGCGATCCGCAACCGCTCGCGTTCAATTCGGCGCCGCCGTTCCACCTGATCCAACCGGACTTGAAGCCGGCGCCGGATCATCATTCTGACCACCGCCGTAATCAGAAGAACGAAGGCCGCGAGACCAACGGCGATGACCGAAGGCCGCTTCCAAATCACCTGCGGAATCGAGAAAGCCAACACCGCCTCGGACCCAATCGGCTCTCCCGCCGGGGTGACCGCCGTGACTCGAAAAACGTAATCCCCGGGCGGCGGCGGGCTGAACCCGGCCTGGCTGCGCCCCCCGACGCCCACCGAAAACGCCTCCCGCCATTCAAACGTGAGCGTATCGCCGCCGCGGGCCTTGCCTCCCAACGGCAGGTCTGCCTGCCAACTGGGGGCAATATGGAGGTCCTCGTCCGCGATCACGAGAGCATGTCCTTGCGCTGGCGGGGGCAATTTTAGAACGTGCGCCATCCGTGCGCCGAATCTGCCGCGCGTCCAATACCGCGGCTCTCCTCCCGGTGAGTCCAGGTCCCGGCCTTCCTCGACCTTTGGGTCCGGCCAGATGTTTTCCGCTGGGCCGGAGTCGCCCCTATGCAAGACCCGGAGATCGGTGATGGCGGCGATGCCCAAAATCTCCCAATCCTGAACAATCAAGAGCACCTCCAGTCGTTCCGTTCCGGGCGGCAAAGTAAGCACTTCCCGTCGCTGCTGAAACTCCGATTTCTCCACGGCCCTACGCCAGCCCGCCGATTCACCAACCATCCTGAATCTGGTACAGGAAAGAACGTGACCGGATTCCCCATAAGTGATCACCAGGATCTGCATCTCACCACCCGCCTCTCGCCAATCCCGATCCACACCCTCCAATTTGTACCGCAGCCGCACGGGTTGCTCCGTTGCCTCATCGAGCGGGGCGAAGCTGAATTCCAAGCGACCAGGAGCGGGCAACGTCAGTTTCCCACCGCGAACGAGGTTTGTGATCCCAGGGCCATAAACGACGCGGCCCTCATCTCTCACGCGCCAGATCTTAACGAGGGGTTGATTGGTCTCGGCGTGCCCATGCGTGATAACGCCCAGCAACGCGAGCCCTCCGGCCACAACCCGCCAACCGCAAGAAGGTGGTTTTGGTGAAGGCATTGCGACGCAGGCCAGGGGGCTACGAACCGTGACGCCAGCCGGGACGCCGGGCTGTCGGCGTGTCCTCTGATTGGATGACATGACAACTCACCCGCTTCGCATATCATCTGGCCGCTGAAAGTCAATCCAGACCAGCCATAAATCAAACAACGCCAGTCAAAACCCCTGAAGTTATGAAAAGAATCCCCCTCAAAATCCTCCACCGTTATCTCCTGGCATCCGCCTTAATTGCCGCAGGCCTCGCCTGCCTCACCGCGCGGGTGGAAGCGTCCATCTCGGTCGGCCCCCTTCCCACCGGAACTGGGACCAACACCTTTGATAGCCTTCCCGCGGCCACCGAGTGGGCCACGGCGAGCGTCGCGGGTGCCGCTGGCGACCTCACGAATGCGGCGGCCATGGATGCGTACGTCAACGCCAACACGAGTGCCGCCGGCATCACAACGGCGCTGGCCATTGACGCTACCGACATTCCCCCCACGAACGCGGCCGCGGGCACCGCCCGATACTTCACCAACGCGACCGACCGGTTCCTTCAGACTTCGCCGACCAGTGTCAGGTACAACGTGCTCATGGCCACGTTGCAGAACAACTCGGGTGGCAGTCTGGCCGCGCTGAATGTTGCCTACGACCTCGGAAACCTGATGACCCCGGGCCGAACGGTCGCCGAAGAAATCCCGGGCCATCGGGTCTATTACAGCCAGACCGGGACGGCCGGATCCTGGACGCCGGCACCCAGTCTTTCAGGGGGCACGGTGGGCCGGGTGAACGGCACGTTGAGTTTGGGTGCCTGGGCCTCAGGGGCGCTCCTGTATATCCTGTGGGTGGACGACAATGCCGCGGCCAGCCGCTCCACCAGTGGCGCCGGCACTTCGGAAGGTTGCTACACGATTGATAACTGGGACGCCGTCGGCATCAAGAAGGACGTCGCCTTCCAGCAGGGCGTTGATGGCTATACCGGTGCCGTGGACACGCTGCTCCACGGGGGTGGAACTGCCGACACCGAGTACAGCACCGCGATCGAAATCACCTGTGATGGCAGTGACAGTGGCGAAGCGCATAATCTCATCCGCTTTAACAACCTGTTTGGATCGGGCCCCGGGCAGGTTCCGCTCGGGAAGACGATTCAGAAAGTCACGCTGACCTTGAACATCACGGACCCGGGCGACCTCATCAACCTTCATCGCATGAACCGAGACTGGGCCGCGACCAACACTTGGAACGAGTTTGACCCGGTCAACCTTGATGGAGTTTTGTCGGGATCTTACACCGCCCGAACCGCGGACGACACGGAAGCGGCGTTCACGCCCGATGCTTCGTTCACCGCTAATGGCACGGTTCCGTATTTCTTCGATATTGATATTGCGGTCGCCACGGTCCAGGCCTGGGCGGACGGCACTGCGACCAATTACGGGTGGGCTTTGGTTCCGACGGCCGGGGGCGGCATGGACTGGACTACCTCGGATAACGCCACGAATTCTCTCCGTCCCAAGCTGACCATTACCTGGGGCGAAGCGGGGGCTGCGGTGGTGGAGGGGATCACCGCCACACCCGCAGGCTTCAAGATTCAAGTCACCGATGGCGCAGGCCCCAAGGCCGTCAATACGAACACGATCGTCGTCAAGCTGGATGGCGTGAATGTTACCGCCGCCTGCGCGATCACCCAGGCGGGCACCGCTATCACCGTAACCTATGCCGCTCCGGCTTTGTTTGCTTCCGGTTCCGCGCACACGGCGAATATCACCTTCAGCGATGTGGACGCGCCGCCCAAGCAGCAGTCCACGGATCTTCCGTTCCCGGTGGTGACCTATGCGACCATTCCGGCGGGGTATGCCTTGACGGCGGCGGACATTGCGACGAACGAGCCAGGGTTCCGGTGGCGCGTTCACCAGAATGCGCTGCTCACCGCGGATAATAACCAGCGCCCCTTGGATCAGTTGGATGGGAAGCTGATTGATCCCGGGACCGGCCTGCCCTACGTCAACGAGGCCGATCCCAACTTCCAAGGCGTCGCCCTGGCTCCGGCGTCCCCGGCGGATCCCGCGTGGGCCCCGTTGAAGTTCGACATCACCAACGTCATCAACATGAGCCAGGTGGCCGGCGAAAACAACCGGTACTTCCCCAACGACGAGGCCATGCCGGGCATCCCATCCGACCTGAGTGGCATTGCTGGGGAGCTTATTACCTATCTGGAACTGCCGGTGGGCGTGCATACCATGGGCGTTAGCAGCGACGATGGTTCCCGCACGACGGCGGTGAACCCCTATGTCCTCCCGCAGGGGGTCATGCTGGGCGAACACGTCAGCAGCGGGGAGACTATCTTCACCTTTGCGGTCAGCCAGGTCGGCATCTACGCGATGCGCACCGTTTGGGAGGAGAGCGGAGGTGGGGCGCACATCGAGTGGTTCACGGTCAAGGCGGACGGCACGAAAGTCCTCGTCAACGACACCGCCAATGGCGGGGTGCGGGCGTATCGGGAAACCCTCAGCCCCTATGTCCAGTCGCTTAATCCACTGCCCGGCGCCACGGGCGTTCCGCTTTCGACCACCATTGACATCACGCTGGCCGACGGAAGCGTGTCCAAAGTTCGGACCAGTTCCGTCAAGCTCTGGCTGAACGGGTCGAGTGTAACCCCGACCGTCAACAAACCGGCGGGGACGAACATCACCACGGTTACCTTTGATCCGCCCGGAAATCTGGCCCCGGAGACACCCTATACGGTTCGCCTCGAGTTTGCCGATGACGCCACTCCGTCCCGGACAAACACTGCGGAATACACCTTCACCACGGCGTACACCTCGACGCTGCTGTTCGCCATAGACGACACGATGCAGTGGCGCTATTCCAATGATGGCAGCGACCAGGGCACGGCCTGGCGGGCCAAGGATTTCGTGGACGGTGCCTGGCCGGTCGGCCCGGCGCTGCTGGCGTTGGAAGGCAGTGCGACCGTCGAGCCAATTCGGACGCCCTTGATCCGGGATGCGAACGGTGACGGGACGGCTGACATCGTGACGGACTATTTCCGTGGCCGGTTCACGCTGGCGTCGCTGCCCTCCGGGGGCCGACTGCTGCTGCGGTATGTGCTGGATGACGGGGCGGTCTTCTACATCAACGGCCAAGAGGTCCATCGCTTTGGCATCGGGGCCGGCCCCGTGACCTACAGCACCCTGGCCGCCGACCATGAAGGGCGAGATCACTACGATGGGCCGATCCTCATCGAGGCGACGAATCTGGTCGTCGGTGTGAACGTCATGGCGGTGGAGGTGCATCAGACCGGCGCGACCAGTTCTGACGTGATCTTTGGAGCTGAACTTTCCACGGTGACCTCCACGCCGCCCGCCCCGCTCCAATTCATGAACGTCCGCCGGGAAGCGGGCGGCTTGCGGCTGGAATGGACCGGCACCGGCACCCTGCAACAAGCCGGCGTCGTGACCGGCCCATATACCAACGCGCCGAGCCAGAGCAATCCGCAGATTGTTCCAACGCCAGGCGCCGCCGGATTCTACCGCCTCAAGCCGTGATCCAAGGTTTCGACTAAAGACAAGAAAAGGACCGGAGGCAGCTCCGGTCCTTTTCGCTGAAATCACACTCCCTTGCGCCTCAACCTCAATGTGGCCATTCTCGCAACCAACTTGTAGAAAGCAGATGAAAATGAAGAATCAATTCACCAACGCGAACTCAGAACTAAACCGGAAGGCGCCTGAAATGAAACGCAACCACCCCATGACTTTTCGATGGTTTCACTTGGGCTGCGCCGGCGCGATGTTGATGGCTTGGCTGGTAACCGGCGCCCAGGCGGCGGATCCCGGCGTGCCGCAGGCGCAGTATGCCATTGTCATCAGCGTGGATGGTTTGGGGGCAACTTACCTGAACAAGATCTTTAACGGGACGGCCACCGGCGGACCGTTCGCCGTGCCGAACTTCACGCGGTTGCGAAACGAGGGCGTGAGCACGCTGGCCGCTCACATTGACAACAATAACTGGGAGACCTTGCCCAACCATGCGTCCATCGTCACGGCCCGGCCGCAGGTCGGCACCAACGGCCACAACTGGATCAGCAATAGCGACCCTCTCGTCGGGCAAACAATTCACTCGGTCAAAGGCTCATACGTGGCCAGCGTCTTCGACGTGGCGCACGATAACGGGCTGCGGACCGGCATGTACGGGAACAAGACCAAGTTCTCGCTGTTCGACACCAACGCCACCTACCCCGGCGGCGGCTCCTATAACGCCACCTACGCCGCCCTCGACACGATCGGGTCCGACAACGGACGCGACAAGATTGACAACCTCCTCATCAACACCGCCCTCGGCGGCATTATTGTTAATACCTTCATCGCCCAGCAGAAAACCAATGCCATGCAGTACGCGTTCCTGCACATCAACGAACCCGATGCCAACGGGCATGGATCGGGTTGGGGCAGCGCCACCTGGAACAGTTCGGTGGTTACCGTGGATACGATGCTGGGCAAGATATTCAAATTGATCGAGCAGGATGTGCCCGCGATGACGAGCAATACCGTAATCATCCTGACGGCCGATCACGGCAACCAGGACAACCCGCTCACCGGAGCCGACCGTTACGCGGTGCCGTTCTTCGTCTGGGGACCGGGGGTGCCCGCCGGTGTGGACCTCTATACTCTGAACGCCGGCCGGCGTCAGGTGGCGGCCAGCTATCCGATGACGACCTATAGCGGCATACAGCCCATCCGGAATGCGGAAGCCAACAACCTAGCGCTGCAAGTCCTCGGCCTTGGGCCGATACCGGGCTCTACCTTCAACTACGCTCAAGACCTCAAGCTCACTGCTCCGCCCACGCCCGTCC
>CAIKLQ010000768.1 GCA_903828255.1 uncultured Verrucomicrobiota bacterium | reverse complement strand
CGCCGAACTTCCGCCAGAGCGTCGCGTGGCCCAGCGCCCCTTCCCACGACCGCCACCCCCACCACGCCACCACACCCGCGAGCGCGGTCGCCAGCAACAGCGGCCCGATCGCTCGACGCAAAGATTGCATTTCCAGTTTGGTGAGCTTGCGTCGCAACGCGTAAAACAACAGCCCGAAGTTAAGCGCGGCGCTGGTGGTGTTTGCGAGGCCAAGGCCGGCCTGCTTGAAGCGCCACACCAGCACGGCGGCGAGCCCGAGATTGAGCGTGAGGCAAAACACGCTGATGCGCATCGGCGTCCGGGTGTCACCCAGCGCGTAGAATGCCCGCGCGAACACATTCACCAGCGAGAACAGGACGAGTCCCGGCGCGAGGCAGGTTAGCGCCAGACTGGCCTGGGCGGTCGAAGTGGCGTCGAACTCTCCGCCCTCGAAGATGAGGCGGATGATGGGTTCGGCCAGCGTGAACAACAAGCCCGACGCAATGAGGTTCACAAACACGAGGTAGTTCGCGCCCTGACTCAACTCGCGACGGAACGCATCGAAGTTCTTCTCCGCCGCCAGGCCCGAAAGCGTCGGCAGCAGATAAGCGGCAAGCGACAGGCCAAACAGCCCTTGCGGCAATTCCATCAAACGCACCGCGCATTGAAACGCGGCCACGACGTAATCATCGGACCAGTAGGCGAGCACGTTGACGGTCACGACGTTGAGTTGAAACGCCGCCACGCCAATGGTCGCCGGGAGCATTTGTTTGACGACGCGCCGCACGGTTTCGTCGCGCCACGGCGTGATCCAGCGATAGCGGAATCCCTCCCGCCGCAGCGCTGGCAGTTGAAACCAGGCCTGCACCACGCCCGCCAGCACGACGCCGATGGCGAGGGCGAAAACTTGTTCGTGCATTTGCGTCCCGAGGTGCGGCGCGAGCCAGAACACCGACGCGATCATCACCAGATTCAAGGTGGTGGCGCCCATTGCCGGAATGAAGAAGTGCCCGCGCGCGTTCAGCATGCCCATGAAGACCGCCGCCACGCAGACCAGCAGCAGGTACGGCAGCATGACGCGGAGCAATTGGAGCATGAGCAGCACCTTGGCGCTGAAGCGGGGCTGGCCATCGTGCATTTGCGCGCCGAAGAACAGCACGGCGGAAAGCACCACGAACCCGAGGATAATAATCAGCGTCGCGAAAACCAGCAGCCCGGAGAGAACGGCTCTGGCGGCATGCCACATCGCGGCGTCGCCGTCGCGTTTTTCCTTCTCCTTAAAGATCGGGATGAACGCCGCCGTGAGCGCGCCTTCGCCGAGCAGGCGGCGGAAGAGATTCGGGACTTGGAACGCCATGACGAACGCGCTCGCGACCCAGCTCGTGCCCATGAAGCGCGCATAAACCATTTCGCGCACCATGCCCAGCACGCGGCTGGACAGAGTGGCGGCGGCCATCGCGCCGGAGGACTTGAGCATTTGCGACATCGGGGGCGGAGTCTGGCGAGCCATGTCTAAAGTCTAAAGTCTAAAGTCTAAAGTCTAAAGTCCGAAGGGGAACGTCGGGAACCGGCAGTCCGACACACCCGACTTCGCTGGAAACGCGGGCCTCAACCCCCACGATTCCGGTAATGCAAAATCTTGAACTCCGGCGTGTCCCGGATTTCTTCCACCAATTCAAACCTGTCCTCGAATGGCGGGAAGAACGCGTCGCCCGCGACCTCGCGTTTGACCAGCGTGAGG
>CAIKLQ010000767.1 GCA_903828255.1 uncultured Verrucomicrobiota bacterium | reverse complement strand
GTGATGTGAACTTCTTCGGCCTCGGCGTCCCACGCATTATCCACCAATTCTTTGATCGCGTGTTCGCTGGACCGGTAGTTTTCGCTGAGCAGGGAAGTGAGCCTTGGATCAACTCGAAAATGGGCGATATCTTTCATGGCGGCTTATTAAACAGTAATCACGGACGGTCACGTCAACCCTAGCGCCTTCAGCACGGCCGTCTGGGGGGCTGAATAAAACACCGGATCCACCTTCTCCACGATGTCGCCGGACACTTTGAGGAAGTTGCGTTTGTTCTCCAATGGAATCAGGGCGCGTTTGGCGCCGTTCGAGCACCATCCACGGCTCCGTGTGCCGGGTGTAGGCTTCCACCAGTTCGCGAGCGGTCCACTTCCGCTTCTTGAGCGCCTGGCGAATGTTCATGCCCATGGCCAGCAACTGCGCCCCGGCATCCACCAGCGACCAGACCAACGGAAACTCCGCCCGCCGCCGGCACCAGAACGATTCCCGCCGTTTGGCCATCAACGCGAGCACGCCTTCCGCGTCACCGGCCACCAGGTTCGCGACCGCCGCGTGCAACAACCGGTTCTCGATGAATGCAAAAGTATCCAGGCCAGCGATGGCGGATTCCGGCAACGGCAGCGGGGCCAGCCCGGCTGCTTGCTCCAGGGCATCCGCCGCGTCCTCATACTCCGCCTGCAAATCCACGCGATTTCGCCAGATGCGGCACAGATGTCGGATGGCCTCCTGGTGCACGGGTTTCGCGGGCAGTTCAAACACCGCCAACGGGCCGGGCCGCGACGGCTCCGGCAGCGCATGCACCAGTTCACCGAGCAGCAGATGCCGTTGCAGGGCCTTGCGGAAGTTGGCCAGCGACGTCGTGTCCGCGCCGGTCAGCCCGAGTTCGTCCGCCGCGAGCGTGACGAGTTCGCCCTGGGCTTTCTTCTCCGCGATCTTCTTGTCGTATTTGTCCGAAGCGGCGAATTCCAGCAGCACCTCGGCGGGGGAGATGGGGCCAAAGATCAACTTCAACGCTCCGGCGGTCATGGCGCCAGCTTCGTCGGCCATGCGGTCCAGTTCCTCCAGCGTCAGCAGACCTTCCTCGGCCTGACGCGCCACATGCTCGGCTTTCTCCGGCGCGATCTCGCGGAACACTTGTTCCACGATGGCCTGTAGGCGCGTGTTGCGTTCCGCCACTTCGGCGCCGGGCTCCATCACTGCCCCGGCCGTCTCGGCTTCGATCAGTGAAAAGTCGTTTCCGACCGGGCGAGCGGAACATAGACGATCACGTTGGGTGGCACGCCGCATCCGGGCGTAGGCTCGCCATCCGGCGTCACGAATTCCAGGAGCGGCTCCAGTTGCTCGCGCAGGCGGAAGAATCCGGTGTCGCCGACCAGGACGGTGGCGTCATCCACCACCAGCGACTTTGCCAGCGATGAATACACCTTGCCCGGGTCATACCAGACCACGAGGCCGCAGTCGGCGACCTGTCGCTCAATCAACTCGCGAATTCTGTCTGAGACTTTTCCCATGATGTTCAATGCTGGCTTGGACCATCTGCCGGAGCGGTCTTGGCGTCCGGCGCAGCGTCGAACAACGCCAGATATGGTTTGAAGCGATAGCGCCGGTTGCGCTGCCAGCCGGTCATTTCTTCCAGCAGGCCGAGTGCAACAAACGATTTCACCAGGCTGTTCGCTTTGGCGAAGGAACAATCCAACCCTTGCTCCACCATCCGCACGTTCACGATGGGGCGCTCGAACAGGAAATCCACCAGCCGCTGGCCATAGTTCGCACCGCCAGGCGACGCGAGTGACATCTCGCGACCCTTTTCCCGCAGCTTCAGAATCTCCCGGGCCGTCGCCGTGGCGGCGTGACTCACCTCCGCGACGCCGCGCAGGAAAAACTTCATCCAGCCCTCCCAATCGCCTTCCGTCCGGATGGCCATCAGCCGGTCGTAATACTGCGCCCGGTGTCGCTTCAGGTAATGGCTCAAATACAGCAGCGGCCGGTGCAGGATTCCTTTCTGGCAAAGCAGGAAAGTAATCAGCAACCGACCCACGCGCCCGTTGCCGTCGAGGAACGGGTGAATCGTCTCGAACTGCGCGTGGCAAAGTCCGCAATGGACCAGCACCGGCAGCGGTTCTTCAAAATGCAGGAACTTCTCGAAATCGTTCAGCGCCGTTTCCATCTCCCCCGGTGGCGGTGGAACGAATGCCGCCTGCTCGATCGGGCACTGGTCCGGTCCCAGCCAGTTCTGTCGCTTCCGGAATTCGCCAGGCTCGCGATTGCTGCCGCGCACGCCCTGCAACAACTTGCCGTGGATCTCCCGGATCAACCGCAGGCTCAACGGGAACTCATTCACCCGCTGCAAACCGTAGTTCATCGCCCCGACGTAGTTGACGACTTCCTCCACGTCCTTCGGTCGGTCCTCGCCCTTGGAATCAATTTCGAACTCCAAGACATCTTGCAGGGTGCTTTGCGTGCCCTCGATCTGGGAACTCAACACCGCCTCGTGCCGGACATACATCGCCACGAAGAAATCCGGGTTCGGCAGAATCGAGGTCACCCCGTCCAGCCGGCCCAACGCCCGGTCGGCTTCCGACAGCAGGGAGGCTATCTCCGGGTCCATCTGGATCGGAGGCTTGGGCGGCAACGGCTTCGGCACAAACGCCTCGTAGCCGCCAACTTGTTTTACGAATTCGCCTGATCGCATAACACACTGGCCAAAATTCAATTCTTGTTCGTTGTCCGGATAATAAGCGTCCTCGCTCCGGAATCTTATTATTCAGAACTGCCATATCGTAAAACAAGACATCCGGACTGCAAGCCAGTTTCACGGCCAAAAAACAGGCCGATCCACCCGTCAGACCGGGCGGCAGACGAACTTCCCAGTCTGGCCAGACCACCCGCTGCGGAAGTCTGGTTCAATTATTGAACCGCACTGCCGCGCAATCTCCGGATTCCAGTCTGGCCCGAACGCCTTTCCCGGCAGTCTGGTTCTATTGTAGAACCGCACTGCCAACCGATGCGAAAACACCCGTGACGGCAATCCTGCGCAAACCTGTCACGCCAGCCCATGGGCGATGGCGAAGGACTTGTTGGTCTGGCACACCACCCACAACCGGCTGGGCTTGCTCCGTCGCGCCATCGAACAGGACTGGCCCAAGCCCGAAGGCGCCGCCGAGAACCCCGGCCACGAGGCCGGTCGGAAGTTCGCCCGCCATTACTATGCGGCCTATCATGGTTACACCGGTGAGGCCGCGACCGTGCCCTTTCCCAAGGACGTGCCCGCCGCAGCCAAGTTCATCGAACGCCTGCCCGCCTCCCGGAGGCCAGGAGTTGCCGGTGTCCGAGTGGGGCCGCCAGTTCGGCGCCTTCATGCGGCAGCGGCAGCGCGGCGAAGCCAAAGCCCGGCCGAACCTGTCGTTTGCCATCGTGTTGCACGGCGACGAGTTTTTACGCCGGGTCGAGAGCGCGCACTCCG
>CAIKLQ010000766.1 GCA_903828255.1 uncultured Verrucomicrobiota bacterium | reverse complement strand
TGTATCAAAACCTGCTCGAAGTCGGCGCGCAGAGCGGCAATCTGCCGGGCGTGCTCACGCTGGTCGCGGATTATTACCAGCGAAAGCACAACCTCTGGACGCGCCTGCTCGGCTTGATGGTTTATCCGGCGCTGGTGCTTTGCGCGTCCTTCGCGTTGTCGTGCTTTCTTTCCTACATCTTGAACGCGTTGGTGTGGCCGAACCTTGCGGCCATCACCGGAGGCAGCATCCCGCCCGGAATCAAAGTCGCGTTGTGGCTCTCGCCGGTCGTGCTGGGAGTCGCCACGGCCCTGGTGCTCGCCTCGCTCACCACGCCGGTGTTGCGGCGGGCGTTGCGCTGGCGCCTGCCTGCGTTTCGCGAATCGAGTCTCGCGGAAGTGGCGGCGGCGATGGCGTTGTTGCTGCGGTCCGGCGTGCCGCTGGATCGCGCGCTCGCGCTGGTTGAACGGCTGGAGGAGAATTCCAGCGCGGCTGCGGAGTTGGCGGAATGGCGGCGGCGACTGGCGGCCGGCCACGGAAAATTCGCGGACCTCGCCCGGCCCGGCCGCGCGTTCCCGCCGTTGTTTGTCTGGTTGGTGGGGCAAAGCGGCGATGACCTTGCGGGCGGGTTCACGAAGGCGGCGGAGATTTACCAATCGCGCGCCGGCTATCGTCGCGAGTTGCTTCTCTACTCCGCCCTGCCGTGCGCGGTGCTGGCGCTGGGCTTAATGATCGTCGTCCAAGTTCAACCGGTGTTTGCCACGTTGGTCCGCTTCATGAACATGGTCGGTGACTCGGGTGGTAACTAAATGGAGATTTCTTCGTGGACTCGTTCGTCGAAATGCTGGTCATCCCGTTGCTGATTCTAATCAGCGTGGTGGTGACGTTGGGCCTCGGCGGCGGCGCACTCTACCTGATCCATTTTCTGCTCACGGCCCCTATGCGCCGGGCGGAACGTGCGCGGTTCTTTTTGGACCTGGTCGAGACGGCGCTCGATCGCGGTCAACCCGTGGAGGAGGCGCTGATCTCCATCGCCACGAGCCAGGACCGGATGCTCGGCACCCGGTTTCATTTTCTGACCGCGCTTTTGTCGGGCGGCGCCAAGCTGGCCGACGCGCTGTCGTCCGTTCCGCGCCTGTTGCCGCCGCAAATCGTGGCCATGCTCCAAGCCGGGCAAAGGATCGGCGACTTGAAAAAGGTTTTGCCGGCCTGTCGCCAGTTGCTACGGGACTCCGTTTCCGAAACCCGCAGCGCCATGAATTACCTTATCATACTCGCCTTCGTCGTCACGCCGACTAGCATCTCCGTGTTCGCCATGATCTGCGTCAAAGTCCTGCCCGCTATGCGCGCGATTTCCGACGGTATGAGCGCCACCCCGCCCGCGCTGCTTTTGCTGCTGTGGGACCACGCCCTCCTGATCTTGCTCGCTCAGGGCGTGGTCCTGCTGCTGTTGTGGTTTGTGGCGTTCATTTACGTCGCCGGCCCCCGCGTGCTTTCGTGGCTGCCGTTTTTGCATGATGTCTATTTTCGCCTGCCCTGGCGGCGCAAACGGATGAGCCGCGATTTCTCGGTCATGCTGGCGGTGCTGCTGGATGGACGCGTCCCGGAAACCGAAGCGGTCCAAATCGCTGCGGACTGCACGGGCAACCGCGTCTTCCAAAATCGTGCCCAGCGCGTGGCGGAAAATTTGAAACAAGGCGCGAAACTCACCGAAGCGATCCAAGCCATGGATGACGCCGGCGAATTCCGCTGGCGTCTGACGAACGCCGCGCACGCGACGGACGGCTTCCGCGCCGCGCTGAACGGCTGGCACGAAGCGCTGGACGCGAAAGCGTTTCAACAAGAACAAGCCGCGGCGCATGGCGTGACGACGGCGCTGGTGTTGTTGAACGGCGTGTTCGTCGGCACCGTGGTTGCCTCTGTGTTCGGTTTTCTCGTGTCCATCATCAACGCGGGACTTTTATGGTGAACCGCACTCCTCATTTTCGCCGGGCCCGCGAGCGCGGCGCGCTGATGACCGAGATGGTCGTCGCCATGGCGCTGCTGCTCTTCACGCTGATGCCGCTCGCGTATTCGCTCGCCAAGGAGCAGCGCTATCTGCGCGCGTGCTACCAACGCGCCGTGGCGATGGAGTTCGTGGACGGTGAACTGGAAGTGCTGCTCGCCGGCGAGTGGCGCGCGTTCAAGGATGGCGTCCAGCCCTACCAACCGCGCGGTTGGGCGCTGACCAATCTCCCGCCCGGAAAATTTGAACTCACTGTGGCCGGTTCGACATTGCGATTGGAATGGCTGCCGGACGTGAAGGACCACGGCGGCAAAGTCGTGCGGGAGGCGACGGCGAAATGAGAACCCCTGACTTTTCCCTACGCCCCGTTGGAGTTCAAGCTTCAGCTTGTTCCGCGGCCACGCGAAAGCGTGAACTCCAACCGCGCGGCTTCACGATCATCGAGTGCGTGGTCTATGCCGGCGTTTATGCCCTGCTGATGGGCCTCGCGTTCTTCGCTTTCTACCGGTGCTTCGACAACCTGAGGCACGTCCGCCGCACCAGCGACGACATCACGCGCGCCGTTCACGCGGGCGAAGTTTGGCGCGGCGACATCCGCGCCGCCACGGCCCCGATTCAATTCAACGCCGCCGACCAAACACTCCGCGTCCGGTGCGGCGACCGCGAAATCGCTTATCGCTTCGCGGAAGCGCAGGTCCTCCGCCAGTCCAGCAGCGACGCGCCCTGGACCGTGCTGTTGGCCAAAGTGCAGCGTTCGGAAATGCAATCCGACCGCCGCGCCCGCGTCACGGCATGGCGCTGGGACCTGGAATTGCAAACGAAACAAAAAACCGTGCGAGTGAAACCGCTGTTCGCGTTCGTCGCCGCGCCCCCGCAGCCATGAAACCCAAACGATTCCATCCCGCTCGACCGCAGTCTGCCCGCCGCAGGGAGAGCGGGTTTATGATCATCGCCATGATGGCGCTCCTTGCGCTGATGTTGGTTTACGTGGCGGCGAGCACGCGTTCGCTCCATCAACTTCGCCAGGAACTCAAGCTCGTGGAGCAGAAACAAATTCAGCGGTTGCAATCTCTCGCACCCCTGGCGCCGCGCACCAACGCCGCCGCCGTGGCCCGGTGAGCCAGGCGCGGGCAACGTCGCCACCATCCGCCGAATTAATCGAAATCCGCGAGCGCCCGCTGCGGTGCTTCGTCTGGGAGTTGATCGCCTTGCTGCCGGGGCTTGGTTTGATCCTAGGCGGCAATGTGTTCTGGGCGGCGGATCACGTTCGCTTGCGTTGAATAGGCCGTCGGGTCGAGCGATTTCAATCCGAAAACCGAAATTGGATTCGGAGTTCGAGTAAAATATCACCACTCAGGCCAATGCGGCGTCCAACTCTTCCGGCTGCCATAACATCCGCCCCTCCATGCCGCCGGCGATGACCTGCGTCTGGCCCGTGATGTGACCCACCAGCGCATCGGAAGACAAAAACACCGCCGAATCCGTCGCGGTCGTCCATGCTTGCCTGGAAAGTCGTGGTAGGCGTCTTTGCCGGTCGGAGAGGGCGGCTTCCAGCCGCCCGAAAAAGCGCTCCGAATGAGTTCCGACTCACGGAAGTTTCAAAGCGATTGCTCGTGCGTGAGGTTCTTTCCGCCGGGCGGGGAGCCGGACTTTACGTCAGCCAGGATGGCGGACGCTAAACTGGGCGCGGTCACGATCGGCGCTTTTCGGTGGCCCAGCGATCAGGGTGGGAACGGCCCGGCCTCATTGGTTTTTCGTAACGGGGGACGAGCCGTCTCCGCCCCGACAAGAAGCTCAGTCTAAGCCCGCGGGAAGCATCCCGTTCCAGAACCGGTGCTCAGGGCTTCGGCGCAGACGGTGGCGTCTTTGGCGGTTTGGACGTGGCGGGCTTGCGAATTTCTGCGACGAACGCGCCAGCCACCCAGCTCTTTTCCGCGTCGGGCAGGCACAGATAAATTTTCCCGGGCAAGTGCCCCGCCGTCACCTGACCGAACTCGATTCGCAACGCGTAGCCTTCATGCAAAGAATCCGTCACGGGTTGGTTCTGGTCGTCCTTCCAGCGCAGCCCGACTTTGGGCGCGTTGGTGCGGCTGGCTTCGATATTGATGTTCTGCGCCGCCAGATCCTCTCCGCGGCGGGCAAACAATTGCACCGCGACGATTATTTCCTGCGGCGTCTTTGCCCCCTGACGAAAACTCAAGACGCCTCCCTGTACCACGGCCCGATCCAAGGTGAATTCCCGTCCTTTGATGCGACCCGCCGCCGGATTTTCGGAAAGCCGTCGCCCGGCCAGTTTCAAGGTCCAATTCGTTTCGACCTCGCCACACACCGGCGGTGCATTGGTGGCAGTCGTGACTGCCGCGCCGGTTCGTTTGAATATTATGTCCCGAAAAGTCACCAGGGCCCCGACCGCCGCGCCCGCGACTAAGATCACCGCAAGGAGGACCACCATCCGGGCGCGGTTCGGCGAGCGGTGCCGCCTCGGCGATTCGGCGTTGTCGGGAGACTTGGTGGCGGGGCGGGAGGTGGCTTGCGCAGCTTGGAGAATCAGCTTGGAGTCCGGGCCGGACGGCGCCTGGGGCACGACCATTTTGCGGAAGCAAGTGGGGCAATCCATTGGCGACCCACTCTTGGTGGAGTCGCATTGGATGTGCTGTCCGCAAATCGGACAGGCAAACTTGAACACGCTCATGCTTCAGTGAAGGCAACTGTCGTGCCGCCGGGGGAGCAACCTGCCAGCTTCGCGAGCCAATCGCAACTGGTCAGTTGCCTTTTGAAGGGAGGCGGGGGTGATTATCAGTGGGCGGGGCCGGAATCGTTACTCCTATATGTTGTTTTTAGTGCGTTCACCCAGAGATAGTTTTGACCTTGGTGTCGGGGATTTCATATCCATAGATCTGGCCAAATTCTTTGATCGGGTAAATCCCCAACGACTGATGGGCAAACTTGGTGAGAAGATCCAGGACAAGCGAGTTCTGGCGCTCATCGGGAGGATGCTCAGAGCACGGGTGGTGATGCCTGATGGCCCATCGGTGGCGACGGAAGAAGGCCCGCCGCAAGGCGGACCGCTCTCCCCGTTGCTATCCAACGTGGTTCTAAACGAGTTGGATTGGGAGCTGGAACGGCGCGGCCTGCGCTTCGCCCGGTACGCGGATGACTGCAACATTTTTGTAGCCAGCCCACGAGCCGGACTTCGAGTCATGGAAAAGATCAGCCAATTCCTTGGGAAGCGACGGAGACGCTCTGTGAACACGGAAAAGAGCGCGGTGCGCAAGCCGCACCAGGTACATTTCCTGGGTTTTCGGTTCAGCCGAAACCGGGAAAAGGGATGGTTGGTTTACCTATCACACAAAGCGAAAGACCGGATTCAAGACCGCTTGAAGGAAATGACACCCAGGACGTGGGGCCAATCGTTGGCGATGTGCCTGAAAGGGCGCAACACCTACATACAGGGGTGGGGAGTCTCCTTTCGGATCTGCGACGAGGAAGGGGCCCGCAGCTGGAAACAAATCGACGCGCATGTACGGAGACGAATACGCGCGATTGCGATCCGGCCGCAGAAGCGCCCGCGGCTCTTGTTCCGACACTTGGTCCGAACCGGAGCCAGCGCGAGCACGGCCGCGAAAACGGCGTGGAGTAGTCGCGGCATCTGGCACAAGAGTGCACGCTTCGGGACCCAGGAAGCTTACGGTTGGGCGTGGTTTAAGGATCACCTGAAATCGCTGATCGATGAATGGGCAAAACACAACCTTCCTGTTCTTCCCGCAGCGTCAGAACCGCAACTCACGTTCGCGTTCTGAAATATCATCCAAAGAGCCGGATGCGAGATCCGCCAGTCCGGTTCTCAGAGAGGGGTGACCGTGTAACCGGTCATCCCTACTCGACCCTGCCCCGCAGAGGGAACCGGGGCTGGGATCGGCTGCACATCGGCCCACTCCTCCACTCCTCCCAAGACAAGTCTGCGCGCCATAGTCCGCCGCCACTCGCCGATCCGTCGCTGGAGCGTCCGCAGCAGTTTGCCGGCGAATCGGCCCGGATACTTTTCGTTCAGTTTTTGCAGCAGGACCTTGGCGATGCTGTCCGGTTCCACTTGGAGCCAAAGCAATATATCCGGCCAAACCTCTTTGAACGGATCCGCTCGGGTCCGCCAGGATCGAGCTTTCGGCGCCGCTTTCCGCTGCGTCGGACGCGCTTCACCCAAGCGCCATAGTTGCGGCAAGCTAGCGAGAAATTGATCCAAGCTTTTTCGCCCAGGGCCGTCGCCCGGTTCTTCGGTACTCAACGCCGCCAGCGCCGACTGCCCTTGCCGAATCCAATGCAGCAGTTCCACCGGGTCCAATTGATCTCGTTGCCTGCGCAAGGTCGCCTTGATCGCCTCATCAACCGCCTCGTGCGCCCGCAAGCGATCACAGGGGGGCGCCGGTGGGGGATACAACTTTTTGATTTTCGCCCCCTCGCGGATCCGCTCCCGCAGTTTGAAGGAGGGCTGAAACAGTTCACATACAGACGCACGGCCCCCAGCAACTGCGCCAGCGCTTGGCCCGCCACGATCCCGGAGAAACGCTCGGGTCCAACCATTCGGCGAATCACGGCTTCGTTCCTTTGTTCAATCCAGGCTTGGTCATTCTTGTGATGCGGCCGGGAGCGCGTAAACACGATGGCTTCCAGTTTGCAATACGAAGCCAGGGTCTCGTTGCTAAATGCGCCGTCGTTGTCCGAGTCGATTCCCCGCGTGGGCACTGGCAATTGCTTGCCAATGCGGGTGAGGCCCTCGATTACCAAAGTCTGCTCGCGGGCCAGCAACGCGACGGCTTCCACCCAGCCGGAACAAACGGCGGTGGCCACCAGGCTATGGAGATACTCTCCGGCCATCGAGCCCCCACCGTGAACCCCAAAATCGATCTCCAGAAAACCGGGCAAGGGATCCTTCCAATCCGCGAACGTCTTGATCGGAATCTCTTTGGTCAACTTCTTGGCCAGGCGCCGGCGCCTGCGAATGCCGGCCCCTTTGCGCACGGGTGTGAGCAGGCGATCAATCGTCGCGGCGCTCACGGCAATTAACTTTTTCCGAACTTCCGGATCCAATTCCAAGTGCCCGTGCTTTTCCATGGCTTTCATCAAGTGCGGAATCGCCGCCTTCAATCGTTTCCCACAAATGCGGTCGGCCGTTTCCCAGATCAAAATCAAGGCGACCTTCACCGCCTCGTCGTAGACCCGCTCGCGCTCGAGCGCCCCGGCCACGCGCGTTTCGGTCTGCGGGTGCAGCAACCGAATCGCGTGCTTGCGATGGTATTCAGACACCGCGGTGAACTCGGTGAGAATCACCCCCTTTTCCGATTTGGAGGATCGCGCATATCGGGTTCTGAGCGCTTCCACAATTTCCTTCCGTGCCGCAGTGCTGAGGGTTTCCATTTATTGCCTTTCGGTTTGGGTAACATTCTACTGAGGCAACGGCCTGGACTTGATAACAAAAACCATGAGTCAAGGCGCCCTGCGCCTTCTGGTCGCGCCCACTCTCGCCATTGAATTGCAAGATCCGGGCGTGATGCCGCAGGTGGTCAGTCGCGCCATCGTTGGCATCGGATACTTAAGAATCTGACCCCACTTCGAGAACCCCAGATTACTGCTCAAGCACACGCTGCGCCGCTCGTATCGTTCCGCCAAAAACGTGAACAATATTTCCCTCTCCGCACGCTCTTGCTGCACGTAGCCCAAATGGTCGAGGTGCATGACCGGATGGCGGTCCAGGCGCTGGAGAAGCGCAGTTCCTGCTTCGCGGCCAACAACTTCTGCACCGGTTTGAACGTCGGCGTAAAGAGCCCCGGGTAACGGTGCCGCAGGATGAACTCGCGTCCAAACGCGGCCAAGAAATTTGTCTTCCCCCGGCCGGGCAGAGCGAACGCCAAAAGGGTTTCGGCTCGCTCGACAAAGTGGCCATCCAGCAACATGGGCTGCAGCCCACGGAGGGAAAGGGGCAGGATCTGTTCGCTTAGTATTCCCAAGGTTTTACCGTCCGGAATTCCAGACGATTTGAGCAGTCGTTGCGTCTTGGGCGCGCGCCGATCCTGCGCAGCGCTTTCACATAAATGCCGGGGCAAGCGGTGGTAGCGCTAATGCTTTCGCTCGGCCCGACTGACACTCGCGGCCCACAGCGCCGCGCTGGTGGAAGGCCCGAACGAGCGTAACCGCCCCGCCCAAATCCTTCAGCCAGCATCAGTCACGTCCTGACTAGTACTTTGTCAGTCGCCAAGTGAGGGGTAGAGCCTCTTGAGTTTGATGCGCGCGTCGGCGGTGGTGAATCGCCAGTTGATTTTGCACTGCGGTTGGTTGCGGCGTGCAGTCCACGCGGTGACTTCCTGCCGCAGAAGTTGCCACTCTCCAATCCGGCGGTCGAGGCATTGGCGACTCAGGACGCTCAACTCGATCTCGGCGATGTTCAACCAACTACCGTGCTTCGGGGTGTAGTGGAATTCAAAGCGCTCCAGTAAGCGGCGCGCGGTGACGGGTTCGAACGCTCTCATAGAGCGAAGCGGCGGCATGGGTGTTGAGATTGTCTTGCACCAGCACAATCTTTTCGGCCTGGGGAAAATGCTCCTCCGCCACGGCCCGCAAGCATTGGGCGTAATCCACGCGCGTCTTGCGTTCCCGGACACTGACCTCCCGCCAGCCGTGCAGCGGAGCGCACAGCATGAACAAGGTGGCGACGCCCTGCCGTTCGTATTCGTAGTCGTGGCTGACCGGTCGGCCCGCGGCCGCTGGCAGGGGCGTCCGGGTTTCACTGACCAATTGCTTGGTGGTTTCGTCCAAACAGACCACCGGTCGCTGGGGATCAAAGGGGCGCTGATACACTTCCAGCACGTCCTCCATGTGGCAGACAAAATCGGCGCTGGCCGTGGGGGCGATGCACCACTGGCGCTTTAACCACGGCTTGAGGTCGTTGGCCTGCAGCGTCTGGCGCACCGTTTCATGGCAGACCGAGGGCACGACCTCCAGTTCCACCAAGCGGTCGGCCAGCAGGCGCAAGGTCCAGCGGGCGCAAGGTCCAGCGGGCGCACCCGGTGGGCGGCTCCCCACACGGCAGCGCAATGAGCTTGGCTTCGGCGGCCCCATCGAGGCGGCGCACACACGTCCGCGCCGGCGCTTTGCGCTCCAAGGCGGCAGCCAATCCGATCTCCACAAACCGCCACCGCGATGTCCGCGTCCCACAGGCCGCCTTCAGGGCCAGTCTCATCGGCTTTGAGGAGAATGCGCGCGTGCGACTGCCGCGCAGCGGCACAGTGTTTCTTGCGCAGGAGGGTCAGCAGTTGCGCGCGTTCTGGAGGCGTGAGGCGGATGCGATTTTTGATTAGCACCCAGTGCAATTAGACGTACTACGCAAAAGTACAAGCCTGATCTCTTTCAACCCTCAATTCACGACAGACGAAGTACTAGCGGCCTGTCGGACTTAGAAAATATATTGTATATTAAGCTAGTGCCGATCAATGGCTTGTGACGATTGCGAGGTCTAAGTCCGACAGGCTGCTAGAAATTTGTCGGGCGTAGAAAACTGGTTTCGCGGCTGGAACCTATTGGCGGCCCCGGACGCTGTCACCACGACCGCCATGCCGCGACTTTTCAGCCCGCCCGTCTGATTCCCCAGGCGCCGGGAGCCGCTGACTGCTCGCGGCGACCGCACTTTGGCCTTGCGCGCGCCCGTTCGCTTCGTTTTAGCCCACCACCGCTTGGTTTTTGAGCGTGAAGAGCCGTTTGAAGTTGTAGCTCAGGCATACCAGGGGCTATTCCAACGCCACTTCCGCCCGCCCGCGTAACATGAATCGGCGGAAGCCCAGCACTTCTTTGATGATCCCAAACCCCGGCTCGACCGTTTGTTGGCGGAGCCGGTAGAGCGTCTTCCCCACGACGGTCTTCAGCCGGTGGGCCATCTGTTCTTTGGGGCTCGCCTCGGGGCCGGGCGGTTCCGGGTGCGGCAGCAGGTCGGCGATCGTTTTATGCTGCGACCCTTTCGCCACGGCGGCATACGTCATTAGCGCGCTGGGGGTGCCGGCGGGGTTTTGTTCCACCGCCGCCACCGCCGCGGCGCTGTAAAAGCGGCTGTCGACCCAAATGTTTTGCACTTCCGGTTCCACCACCGGGCTGATCGCCGCCACGCTCGCCGGCAACGCTTGCTTGTCGTTGGGCGCGTCGCTCACGCGGGTGCCCACAATCAACATCGCTTGGGCCACCGCGGCTTGCACATTATACGCTTGCTCGAAATGCCGGCCATTGCCCGCCTTCATGATCCGGCTCCCGGGATCGGTGAAATTGTATTGATCCTGCGGCGCCGGGACCGGACGCAGCGGCTCCGGCTCTTTGCCCCGGGGCTTTTTGCCAGCGGCACGCTGCGCTTCGCGGGCAGCGACTTTGGCTTCGTATTCGGGCTGTTCCGCGACGGCCAGTTCGCGCGCGCGATGTTCGATTACTTGCCGCGCCCGTTGCAACGCGGCGACGCGGGATTCCGGCCGTTGCAGTTCCGCGGGAAGGTCCAGGTCCGGCGGTTTCGTTTCTTGGGCGGCGGCTTGTTTGGCTAGGGTGATCAACTCCTGTACTTCCAATTCCAATTGCGCGATCATTTCCCCGGGGCGCTGGTAACTGACGGCGGCGTGCTTGTTGGCGGCGGTCGCGATTTTTGACCCGTCCACGCTGACGCTGCCCTCTTGCGTCAGGCGCATTTGATGGGCCAGTTGCAGCACGTCCCTGAACGCGGCGACAAACGCCGGTTCGTTGGCGGTGCGAAAGGTGCAGATCGAATCGTGATCGGGGTGGCGGTTGGCGCAGATGTAACGCACCGCCACGTCGCTGTGCGTGGCGGCCTCGATGATGCGCGACCCAAACCGGCCAGTGGCGTAGCTGTAAATGAGCAGCGAGAGCATCATCGTCGGCGGATACTGCGCGCTGCCTGTGCCGCGGGCGTTGACGTGGAAGAGGCTTAGCGGGAGTTGCTCGACGGCGTCGAGAATGAAATGGACGATATGATCGACGGGCAACCAGTCGCGCAGATCACAGGGCAGAAACATCGAGGTCTGGCGATCGACATTGACAAAGCGGGCAGCCATGAGCTTTGGATCCGTAACGCCCCCTTTTTGTTCAAATTATTTTCCGAATTCTTTGCGCCCAAAGCCCGACAGGTTGTTAGCGTTGTCTTTGGCAATTGCATATGACCTCAGCGTCTTGACCAATTGACTCCGTCAATCGCTCGAAGCGGTGGTGGGCACGGAAAAAATTATCTTCAGATTTTGAAAATAACTCTTGCACAAAATTTTCGAACTGATAATTTATTCCCTGTTCGAAGGTGTTGGCGGAATGTAAGATCGGATGTGAATTACGGTGAGTGTCAACAGCGCGTCGCATTACTGTGATTGTAGTGCTTGAATATGGTAATTCGTGGAAGAGTACAGGGTAATGGTTGCCTGTGCTGGGATGCTAGCCTGCTAAGTGCAGGCGTTTAGATAAAAGATTTTGGGTGTAACCACCCACTGCTCTTTGAAAATTGAATTGTGCGATAAGTAAGAGCCCCTTCAGGCTATAGCAGTTAGTGCTAAAGCTTGAGGAGTTTTAAAATTGTAATTCGTCCGAATAATCACCGGACAGGAATTAAACTAACGTTTATACGGAGAGTTTGATTCTGGCTCAGAACGAACGCTGGCGGCGTGGATAAGACATGCAAGTCGAACGATCATTATCGGGTAGCAATATTCGAGAATGGAAGTGGCGCAAGGGTGCGTAACACGTGGGTAATTTGCCGTGATGTCTGGAATAACTTGCTGAAAGGCGAGCTAATACCGGATGTGACTGTTGGGGGGCATCCTCCAACATTTAAAGTTGGGGACTGAAAAGCCTGACACTTTACGATAAGCCCGCGGCCTATCAGCTAGTTGGTGAGGTAACGGCTCACCAAGGCTTAGACGGGTAGCTGGTCTGAGAGGACGACCAGCCTCACTGGAACTGAGACACGGTCCAGACACCTACGGGTGGCAGCAGTCGAGAATTTTTCACAATGGGGGAAACCCTGATGGAGCGACGCCGCGTGGGGGATGAAGGGCTTCGGTTCGTAAACCCCTGTCATTGGCGAACAAGTGTTGCGTTATAATACAGCGTAACTTGATAGTAGCCGAAGAGGAAGGGACGGCTAACTCTGTGCCAGCAGCCGCGGTAATACAGAGGTCCCGAGCGTTGTTCGGATTCACTGGGCGTAAAGGGTGCGTAGGTGGTTGGTTAAGTTTGAGGTGAAAGCTCCGAGCTCAACTCGGAAAATGCCTTGAAGACTATCTGACTAGAGGATTGGAGGGGAGATTGGAATTCTCGGTGTAGCAGTGAAATGCGTAGATATCGAGAGGAACACCAGTGGCGAAGGCGAATCTCTGGACAATTCCTGACACTGAGGCACGAAAGCCAAGGGAGCAAACGGGATTAGATACCCCGGTAGTCTTGGCTGTAAACGGTGCGCACTTGCTGTGAGCGGATTCGACCCCGCTCGTGGCGTAGTTAACACGATAAGTGCGCCGCCTGGGAAGTACGGTCGCAAGATTAAAACTCAAAGAAATTGACGGGGGCCTGCACAAGCGGTGGAGTATGTGGCTTAATTCGATGCAACGCGAAGAACCTTACCTAGCCTTGACATGCAAATAGTAGAAGCCTGAAAGGGTGACGAGGTAGCAATACCAGTTTGCACAGGTGCTGCATGGCTGTCGTCAGCTCGTGTCGTGAGATGTTGGGTTAAGTCCCGCAACGAGCGCAACCCCTACGTCCTGTTGCCACCCATTCGAAAGGATGGAGCACTCTGGACGGACTGCCTCGCTTCAACGGGGAGGAAGGTGGGGATGACGTCAAGTCAGTATGGCCCTTACGGCTAGGGCTGCACACGTACTACAATGCCCGATACAAAGGGGCGCAAACCGGCGACGGGGAGCAAATCCTAAAAATCGGGCCCAGTTCAGATTGCTGTCTGCAACTCGACAGCATGAAGCCGGAATCGCTAGTAATGGCGCATCAGCTACGGCGCCGTGAATACGTTCCCAGGCCTTGTACACACCGCCCGTCACATCATGAAAGCCGTCTGTACCCAAAATCGCTGAGCCAACCGCAAGGAAGCATGCGCCTAAGGTATGGATGGTGATTGGGATGAAGTCGTAACAAGGTAGCCGTAGGGGAACCTGCGGCTGGATCACCTCCTTTCTAAGGAGAAAACCAGATGGCTAGTTTTACTAGATTCATCTAGGTCGACAACTCGTAAGAGTTGACTCTCCTCATCGTGCATTTCAATTTTCGATGGTTCTTTAATAATTTGCTTTGGTTCTGCCTGAGAGCAGCTATGGCCAATAAAAGGTAAATTTAGCTGAAAAAGTGTTTTCAGGTAGAATAAGTGCCTTGGGGCTGTAGCTCAGTTGGTAGAGCGGTAGCTTTGCAAGCTAAAGGTCGGGAGTTCAATTCTCCCCAGCTCCACCACCAGCAGTGACCTAGATCCAACGTTTGATCTTCCAGATAGGCTGGAGATTCGTTAATGGATAATCTTAAAGGGCCTGTAGCTCAGTTGGTTAGAGCATGCGCTTGATAAGCGCAGGGTCACTGGTTCGAGTCCAGTCAGGCCCACCAAAGCGAAAGTATGATTTTTGAATTTGTGCACTTCAATGGGCACAGATTCTTGAGTTCTTTGAAAACTGCATATGTAAGGGTAAAACAGTGAATCGTCGAGACACCGGAAGGATAATGTGAAAGGTTCTTAACCGAACTCAGTAACAAAAGCACTCCGATTAGTAAATTTGTGATCAAGCTAGTAAGGGCAGAAGGTGAATGCCTTGGTTCCAAGAGGCGATGAAGGACGTAGTAAGCTGCGATAAGCCATGGTTAGCCGCAAACAGGCGTTAACCCATGGATCTCCGAATGGGGCAACCCTACCGTTTACGGTAACTGCCGGATGAATTCATAGTCCGTCAGAGCGACACGAGGTGAAGTGAAACATCTCAGTAACCTCAGGAAAAGAAAACGACGTGATTCCGTAAGTAGTGGCGAGCGAAAGCGGAAGAGCCTAAACCAGAGAAACTTGTTTCTTTGGGGTTGTGGGAGCCCGATATGGGAGGATGGAAGCGAGCTTAACAGCCTTGAAAGGCTGGCCATAGACCGTGAAAGCCGGGTGAGCGAAGTGGACAAACCCCTAGGGAATTCCCAAGTAACGCGATGCACGTGAAACTTCGCGTGAATCTGTCCAGACCACTGGATAAGGCTAAATACTCCTTGGAAACCGATAGTGAACAAGTACCGCGAGGGAAAGGCGAAAAGAACCCCTGCTAGGGGAGTGAAATAGATCCTGCAACCCTCTGCCTACAATGTGTCGGAGCACCGAAAGGTGTGACGGCCTGCCTTTTGCATAATGAGTCTGCGAGTTATTGTCAGTGGCCAGCGTCAGCCTTTCTGAGGTGGATGCGAAGCGAAAGCGAGTACGAAGTGTGCGTTAAGTCGCTGGCAATAGACCCGAAGCGGAGGTGATCTACTCTTGAGCAGGTTGAAGCCCAGGTAACACTGTGTGGAGGACCGAACTCGTGGATGTTGAAAAATCCTGAGATGACTTGAGAGTAGGAGCGAAAGACTAATCAAACCCCGTGATAGCTGGTTCTCTCCGAAATCGCTTGAGGGCGAGCGTCGAGTAAGTAAACCGTGGAGGTAGAGCACTGGATGGCTTAGAGTCCACACCAGGATATCAAAACCAATCAAACTCCGAATTCCACGGGATCCAATACCTCGGCAGTCAGACGGTGGGGGATAAGCTCCATCGTCGAAAGGGCAACAGTCCAGCCCGCCGGCTAAGGTGCCCAAACGTTGTTAAGTGGAAAGGATGTGAAGTTACTTAGACAGTGAGGATGTTGGCTTAGAGGCAGCCACCATTTAAACAGTGCGTAATAGCTGACTCATCGAGTGATTTTGCGCCGAAAATGATTGGCGATAAATAACGTACCGAAGCCGCGGATAGCAAGTTGGTTCGCCAACTTGTTGTGGTAGGAGAGCGTGAACGGTGCAGTGAAGCAGAACCGAAAGGGGACGTGGAGCGCCGTTCAGTGAGAATGCAGACACGAGTAGCGATAAACCAGATGAGAATTCTGGTCGCCGTAAACCCAAGGTTTCCTGGGCTAGGTTCGTCCTCCCAGGGTCAGTCGGGAGCTAAGATGAGGTCGTAAGACGTAATCGATGCACAGCTGGTCAACATTCCAGCACCGATGTGGTTCAAACCGTTAGTGACGCAAGGAGAAAAGTGGCAAGATTATTGAAAAATCTAGCTTAGGGGCAACCTGAAGCAAGTCACCAGACAACTTGTCTAGAAAAGCTAACGGCCCTTTGCCACGTTGCCCGTACCGCAAACCGACACAGGTGGGTGGGTGTAAATGCACCAAGGCGCGCGAGAGAGACCTCTCTAAGGAACTCGGCACATTAGCCCCGTAACTTCGGGAAAAGGGGTGCTCGCTTCGGCGAGCCACAGTAAATTGCGTTTAGCGACTGTTTAACAAAAACACAGCACTCTGCCACGTCGTTAAGACAACGTATAGGGTGTGACAAGTGACCAATGCGGAAAGATCAAGGCAAGTTGTTAGCCGCAAGGCGAAGCTCCGAACCTAAGTCCCCGTGAATGTCGGCCGTAACTATAACGGTCCTAAGGTAGCGAAATTCCTTGTCGGGTAAGTTCCGACCTGCACGAATCTTGTAACGACTGAACGACTGTCTCTGAGAGGTTCTCTGCGAAACTGTAATGGCTGTGAAGATGCCGCCTTCCCGCAGTAGGACGGAAAGACCCTATGCACCTTTACTGTAAGCTCGTATTGGCTTCTGATTG
>CAIKLQ010000765.1 GCA_903828255.1 uncultured Verrucomicrobiota bacterium | reverse complement strand
TCTGGCGCTTTCGGCCACGCACGACTTCCAAAGCGCCAGAGGGCTGGCGCACTCCAGGACGCTACCGCGCCTAATCGTCCGCCAGCGCGATCCTTTGGTTCAGGGGTTCAAAGCCCGAGATTCCCTTTCGGCAAATTCTCCCCCCGATGAATGGTTGTGTCCTCCATCTCCTGGCTTTCTCACCACAGCCTGAGATCCGAACTCTGAGTGCCCCGCCATGAATCTCCAGCCGAACGCCAACCTGTTGCGTAAACTCACCGGAATGTTTCTGGTCGAGGCGCGGGAGCATTTGCAGACGCTCGGCTCGGGGTTGCTCGAACTGGACCCGGCCACTACTCGCGACGCGCAGCTCCCGATTATCGAGCGGCTCTTTCGCGCGGCGCACAGCCTCAAGGGCGCGGCCCGCACGGTGAACGCCGGCGAGATCGAGCGCTTCTGCCAAAAGCTCGAAGGCATGTTCAGCGAACTCAAGTCCGGCAAACGTGCGCTTGCCGCCGAGAGCCTCGAAGGACTGCATCGCGAAACCGGCGCCCTGGGCCGCTTGGTGGATGCGCTCGAAGCCAGCCAGCGAAGTGCCGAGCCGTCGCCCTCGAGTGGCAGTGTTCCGCCGTCCCCGCCGGCTCTGACAGCGTCTTCGCCGCAACCCTTCGCTCCCGCATCGCCGGCTCCGGCAATGGCCGATCGCCAATCGCAAATCGCCAATCCGCCGGTGGCAAATGCGTCCATCGCAAATCCGCCATCCGCAATCAGCGACCCGCAACCTGCCGTGGCCAATCGGCAATCGGCAATCGGCAATCGGCAATCCGCCATCCCCGCTCCGCCAGTCACCACCCGCACTGACGACACCGTCCGCATCGCCACCGCCAAGCTCGATTCCATTTTCGTGCAGGTGGAGGAAATGCTCGGGGTGAAACTGGCGCAAGCCGAACGGGCGGTGGAGGTGAAAGCGCTGGCGGGATTGGCCGCCGAGCGCGACCGGGTTTGGACCGAGGCCCAGCCGTGGCTGCGAACTTTGCGGGAGCAGGTCGAAGCCAGGACGATCGCGGGCGGTGGCAACGGCGGAATCGCGAGCGGGACACAGGAACTTCTGGTCCGCCTGTTTGCCTTGCTCGATGAAGAGCGCGAACGCGCGGAAGCCGTCAGCACGCACGTCGCGGACCTGGCCCAATCGATGAACCGCGACCGCCGGCGCTTCGATGCCCTCGCCGACCGGTTGTTGGATGACGTGAAGAAGGCTTTGATGCTGCCGTTCGCGACCATCTTCGCCGGCTTCCCGAAAATGGTTCACGACCTGGCGAGCGAGGCCGGGAAGAAAATCGAGTTCACCATGCACGGGACCGAGATCGAGATTGATAAGCGCATTCTCGAACAGATCAAAGACCCGCTCGTGCATCTGGTGCGGAACGCGATGGACCACGGCATTGAGCCGCTCGCCGAGCGGACGCGATTGCGGAAACCCGCGACGGGCAAGTTGACCCTCGCCATCTCGCAGGCGGCGGGCAAGGTGGAGATTCAGATTTCCGACGACGGGGCGGGGATTGATGTGGCGGCGGTCAAGGCGGCGGCGATTCACGCGGGCGTCATTTCCGCCGAAGCGGCGGCGGCGCTGTGGGATCAAGACGCGCGGCAACTGGTCTTCCGCTCGGGCGTTACCACCAACCGGCAGGTGACAAACATTTCCGGGCGCGGCCTGGGCATGACCATCGTGCATGAGAACGTGACGCGGCTCGGCGGCGCGGTGAGCATTGAATCGCAGCCCGGCCACGGCACGACTTTCCGGCTGACGCTGCCGCTCACGCTCGCCACGCTGCGCGGCACGCTGGTGCGCGCGGCCAATCGCGAGTTTGTCATTCCCACGGTGAACGTGTTGCGCGGCGTGCGGCTGCCGCGAACGTCCGTCCGGCGCGTGGAAAATCGCGACAGCATTTCTCTGGACGGCGTGACGCTGGCCCTGGTGCGCTTGGCAGAGGTGCTGGGTCTGGGCCAACCCGTCCGCGCCGACGCCGGTCCGCTGACGATCCTCGTGCTTGGGCATGGGCCGGCCTCGGTGGCGTTCACGGTGGATCAGGTCGTCGGCGAACAGGAAGTGCTGGCGAAACCGCTGGGCCCGCTGTTGCCGCGCGTGCGGAATCTGGCGGGCGCAACGGTGTCCGGCACGGGCCGGGTGATCCCGATCCTCAGCGTGCCGGATTTGTTGCAGACGGTGGCCGGTTGCGATCAAACCAGCGTGCCGGTCGGAGCAGAAGCGGAGACGAGTCGTTCCCACCGACTGCTCGTGGTGGATGATTCGATCACGGCGCGGACGGCGTTGCAGAGCATCCTGGAATCCGCCGGCTTCGACGTGAAGACCGCGCCCGACGGCGCCGCCGCGTTCAACCTATTGCAAACCGACACGTTTGACTTGGTGGTGTCCGATGTCGAAATGCCGCGGATGAACGGGTTTGAACTGACCCGCCACATTCGCAGCGAACCGAATTTGGCGCAGTTACCAATCGTGTTGGTGACGGCGCGGGAAACGCAGGAAGATCGCGAGCAAGGGCTCGACGCCGGCGCGAACGCCTACATTGGCAAGAGCGGGTTCGATCAGTCGAACCTGCTGGAGACGCTGCAAAGACTTTTATGAACGAAAATCCGCAATCCCCTAAAATCCGCGTCCTCGTTGTGGAGGACTCGCCGGTGGTGCGTGATTTTCTTACGCACGTCCTGAACCTCGTTCCAGATTTCGAAGTCGTGGGCGTCGCGCGCGATGGCGAGCAAGCCATCGAGATGGTTGGCGAGTGCCGGCCCGATGTCCTCACGATGGATATTCACATGCCCCGGATGGATGGGTTCGAGGCCACGCGCCGGATCATGGAGACGCAGGCCACGCCGATTGTCATCGTCAGCGCCAGTTCCACAGTGCTCGAAGCGGTGACGGCGTGCCGCGCGCTTGGCGCGGGCGCGGTGGCGGTGGAGGCGCGACCGTTCGGTTTCGGCCATCCGGAGTTTGCGCGCACCACGGAGAAATTGGTGGAGACCGTGCGGTTGATGGCCGGGGTCAAAGTGGTTCGGCGTTGGGCGCGACCGGGCGCAGCCGCAGGTCAGCGACGACCGGTCACGCCCGTGTCCGCCGGCTCCGAAATCCGGATCGTGGCCATCGGGGCTTCGACTGGTGGGCCGGCGGCGATTGTCACCATCCTCGCGGCGCTGCCGAAGGATTTGCCGTTCCCGATCGTCATCGTGCAACACATCTGCGACGGCTTCACAGCGGGCTTGGGCGAATGGCTGGCGCAGACTTCCGGCCTGCCGGTGCATATCGCCGCCGACGGCGAATTGCTCCGGGCCGGCCACGTCTATGTCGCGCCGAGCGGCGTGCATACCGGCGTCACCGCCAACCACCGCATTCAACACGATGCCGGCCCACCGGAAAACCGCGTGCGCCCGGCCGTCTCCTTTTTGTTCCGTTCCGTCGCCGCCGCTTACGGCAAACAAGCCGTGGCCATTCTGCTCACCGGCATGGGGACGGACGGCGCGGAAGCTTTGAAATTGATTCGGGACCGGGGCGGCGTGACGATGGCGCAGGACGAGGCTTCGTCCGTCGTGCATGGCATGCCCGGTGAAGCCATCCGGCGTGGCGCGGCGGTCCATGTGCTGTCGCCCGAAGGCATCGGCGCCTTGGTGCGCCAACTCGGTGGAAAATGAAGAGGTTACGATATGTCAACCCAGCCTGAAATACTGATCGTGGAGGACAGCCGGACCCAGGCCGAGGCGTTTGCCGAGGCGTTGCGGGGTGCGGGCTATTTGGTTTCGACCGCGGTGAATGGCCGCGCGGCGTTGGCGCATCTCCGCGCCCACCCGGTCCAACTCATCGTCTCCGATGTCATCATGCCGGAGATGGATGGCTACGAATTGTGCCGCCAAATCCGGGCCGATGCGGCGCTGGCCAACCTGCCCGTGCTGTTGCTCACCCAGCTCAACGACCCGGCGGACATCATCAAGGGCTTGGACTGCGGGGCGGACAGTTTCATGATCAAGGACTCGGGGGATGATGGCCGGTTGCTCGGTCGCGTGGAGTCGTTGTTGCAGGCGAATCCCGCTGACCGCCAGCAGCGCACGGATCCCGTCATCGAAGTCACCTTTGCCAAGCAGCAGTACCGCCTCGCCTCCAGTCGTCTGCCCATGCTCGAACTGTTGCTGGCGCAATACGAGGAATCGCAGCGGCAGCATCGGGAGTTGATTCAGACGCACACCCAGTTGCGCGACGCTTTCCAGGCGATCCAAACTCTGAGTCAGTTGATGCACGACCGCTCCGCGCAAACCCAGCCGCGCAAGGTCGAGCGGATCATTCACCTCCTCATCGCCGAGGACAGTCCCACGCAAGCCGCGTCTCTCCAGGCCATGCTGGAGGAATACGGCTACCAGGTGCGCGTGGCCAACAATGGCCGCCTCGCGCTCGACGCCATTCGCGAGCACAAGCCCGACCTCGTCATCAGCGACGTCGTGATGCCGGAGATGGACGGGTTCGATTTTTGCCGCGCGCTCAAGGACGATCCGGGGCTCAAGGACATTCCGGTGGTGCTGCTCACCGCGTTGACGGACCCGCAGGACATCGTGCGCGGTCTGTCCGCCCGGACGGATTACTACCTGACCAAGCCGTTTGATCCGATTCACTTGTTGACGCGGGTCGAATACCTGCTGGCCAATCCTCCCAATTCCGCCGAGCCACAGTCGCTGGAGGCTGTCATCGGCGGCGAGAACACCGTCATCCAATCCGATCCGCAGCACATACTGAATCTGCTGCTTGCGACTTACGAGCAGTCGGTCACGCAAAATCGCAAGCTGCAAACGGCGGAGCGCGAGTTGCGGGAGTGGAACGAACAGCTTGAACAGCGCGTGGCGGAACGGACCGCCAGCCTGACCCGCGAAGTCGCCGAGCGGCGGCGGGCGGCGGCGGTTTTGCAGGCCCGTTTGCGGCTCAGTGATTATGCGCCGGGCCACTCGCTTGAAGAACTGCTGCGCTTGACGCTGGACGAAGCCGAGTTGCTAACCGGCAGCGTGATCGGTTTCGCCCATTTCGTGGAAGCGGACCAGATCTCGTTGTCGCTGCAAACCTGGTCCACCAACACGCTCCAGAAGATGTGTACCGCCGAGGGCGCGCGGCGGCATTATCCGGCGGATGAGGCCGGCGTGTGGGCGGACGCCCTGCGCGAACGCCGTCCGGTAATCCACAACGATTACGCCAGCCTGACGCATCGCAAGGGTTTGCCGCCCGGCCACTCGCCTGTGGTCCGGTTGGTGGTCGTGCCGGTGTTGCGCAACCAGCAAGTCGTGGCGCTGGTGGGAGTGGGCAACAAAGCGCTGGAGTACGTCCGGGCAGACGTGGACACGGTCTCCGAACTGGCCAACCTGGCGTGGGACGTCGTCTTGACCAAACGGGCGGACCAGGCGACGCGCGAGAGCGAAGCCCGCTTCGGGGTCATGGCGGATGCGGCGCCGGTGCTCATCTGGGAGGCGGGTACAGACAAGCTTTGCCATTACTTCAACAAGGTCTGGCTCGATTTCACGGGCCGGACGCTGGAGCATGAGCCGGGGAACCGCTGGGCGGAAGGCGTGCATCCAGACGACCGCGCTGGCTGTCTGGAAATTTACACCACCAGTTTCGACGCGCGGCGGGAGTTCAAGATGGAATACCGGCTGCGCCGCCATGATGGGGAATACCGCTGGCTGCTCGATCACGGCGTGCCGCGGTTTCAGTCGGATGGCACTTTTGCCGGCTACATCGGCTCGTGCGTGGACATCACTGATCGCAAGGGGGCCGAGGAAACCTTGCGCTTGAGCGAACACCGGCACCGGACCATCCTGCGTACCACCCAGGACGGATTCTGGCGGGTGGATCTGCAAGGCCGCATGTTGGAAGTCAATCCGGCCTATTGCCAGATGAGCGGTTATAGCGAAGCGGAGCTTTTGAGCATGCACGCTTCGGTCGTGGAGGCCATTGACACGGCGACGGACATGGTCGCGCGCATCCAAAGAATTTTGCAACACGGCTCGGCTCGGTTTGAGAGTCGGCATCGCCGGAAGGACGGGACAGAATTCCCTGTGGAAATCAGCGCCCAATACCAACCCGGCGAGGGCGGACAGATAATTGTTTTTGCCTGCGACATCACCTTGCGCAAGCAGGCCGAGGAGCAGTTGCGGGAGCGCGAACGGCAGTTGAGCACTTTGATGGGCAACCTGCCCGGCATGGCCTACCGCTGCCAGAACGACCACGATTGGACCATGTCGTTTGTCAGCCAGGGCTGCGAGGAGTTGACCGGTTATCCGCCGGCGGACTTGCTCGGCAATCAACGAGTCACCTACGCGAGCCTGATTGTGGCGGAGGACCAGGAGCCGGTCTGGAATGAGGTGCAGAAAGCGGTGGCGGAGAAACGGCCCTTCCAGTTGAGCTACCGGATCCGGAGCGCTGCGGGCGCCGTGAAGTGGGTTTGGGAGCAAGGTGTGGGGGTCTTTGCCGCCGACGGCACGCTCGAAACGCTGGAAGGATTCATTGCTGATGTCAACGAGCGCAAGAAGGCCGAGGAGGCGATGCGTGAAGAGCAGGTCTTCAGTAAGGCCGTCGTTGACAGCATTCCCGGCACTTTCTACGCCTTCGGCGAGGACGGTCGTTATGTGCGTTGGAATGCCTATCAGCGGGACAAAATCGTCGGTCAGCCGGACGAATTGGTCTCGCGCACCAACGCCATTGAGACCATCCATCCTGACGACCGCGCGCAGATCGCGGCGCGGATCGGCAACGTTTTTTCCAATGGTCAGACCGAGACGGTGGAAGGTCGCGTGCTGCTGCGCGGGGGGCCAGACTTCAGATGGTTTCTGATGACGGGGAATCTGATGGTACTCCACGGAAAACGGTTCCTCGTGGGTATCGGATTGGACGTCACGGACCGCAAGCAGACGGAATCGGAGCTGCAACTCAGCCAGTCCCGGCTTGCCGCCGCGATGGAGCAGGCGCAGCTCGCGCATTGGGAGCGCGACGACGCTACCAACACGTTCACTTTCAACGACCGGTTCTACGCGCTTTACGGAACGACCGGCGAGCGTGAAGGCGGCTACCAGATGCCGGCGGAAGTCTATGCCCGCGAATTCCTGCCCGCCGAGGAGCAACACGTCGTGGCCGACGACGTGGCCCGGTTGCGGTTGGAGGGGATGGATGGCTTCCAAACCGAACACCGCATCCGGCGGCGCGACGGTGAGTTGCGGCACATCCTCGTGCGCACCACCGCGATCCGCGACGCCGCGGGCCGCGCCGTCGGCACGCGCGGAACCAATCAGGACATCACCGAGCGCAAGCTCGCAGAGGAAGCCGCCAGCTTGCTGGCGGCGATCGTGGAATTCTCGGAGGACGCCATCTACAGCAGGAACCTGGATGGCAACATCACGACTTGGAACCTGGGGGCGGAGCGGCTTTTCGGCTATACCGCCGCCGAGATGGTGGGAGCTTCCATCCTGCGGCTGATTCCGGAGGACCGGCTGGCGGAAGAGCATCAAATTCTGGCCGAAATCAAGCAGGGCAGGCCGCTGCAACATTTTGAAACCATCCGGCGGACCAAAGACGGCCGGCGGATGGATGTCTCCGTTACTGCTTCCCCGATCAAGGATGCCTCCGGAAACATCATCGGCGTGTCCAAGGTGGCCCGCGACATCACCCGGCAAAAACAGGCGGCGGCCGCGCTGCGCGCAAACGAGGAAATACTGCAGGAGGTCAGCCGCGTTGCCAAAGTGGGGGGCTGGGGTCTGGACCTCGCCACCCAGCGGCTTTCCTGGACGGAGGAGACCCGCCGGATTCATGAGGTGGCCCCGGACTATGAACCCCAGTTGGAAACGGCCATTCACTTTTACGCGCCCCCGGCCCGCCCGGTGTTGCGGGAAGCCATTGAGAGTGCGCTGGCCGATGAAGTGCCCTTTGATCTGGAATTGCCGCTTATCACGGCGAAGGGAAAACCCCTGTGGGTGCGGGCCATTGGCAATCTCGGGAAAGTTGAAGGCAAGGTTGTGCGCCTGTATGGCGTCTTCCAGGACATCACCGAAACCAAGGCAACCGAACGCCTGCTGCGGCTGACCCAATTCGCGATGGAACAGGCCACGGATGAGGTGTATTTCATTCGCGAGGACGCCGGCTTCCAGTTCGTCAATGACGCCGCGTGCCGGGCGCTGGAGTTGGACCGGGAGGAACTGCTGAACTCGACCATGGCGGACATTGACCCCAACTACAACGCGGCGTCCTGGCGGCAACACTGGCAGGAATTGAAGGCCGGGGGCGCGCTCACTTTTGAAACTTCCCATCGCTCCCGCAGCGGGCGCGTCTATCCGGTGGAAGTTCATGCCAACTACATCGAGCATGAAGGCGAGGCTTACTCTTGCGGCTTTTGTCGCGACATCACGGAACGTAAGCGGGCCGAGGAGGCGCTCCGGACGACTATCTCCGATCTCGAAGACGCCACCGCCCGCGCCAACTCACTGGCGGCCCAGGCGGAATGTGCCAGCGCCGCCAAAAGCGAGTTCCTCGCCAACATGAGCCACGAGATTCGCACCCCGCTCAATGGCGTGCTGGGCATGAATGGTTTGATGCTGGAAACGGACCTGACCGACGAGCAGCGCGGTTACGCGCAAACCGTCCGCTCCAGTGGCGAGGGGCTCCTCACCTTGCTCAACGACATTCTGGACTTTTCCAAGATTGAGGCGGGGCGGCTGGATTTGGAAATTCTGGATTTCAACCTGCACAACCTGCTGGACGATTTCCTGGGCATGATGGCGTTTCGGGCGCATGAAAAAAGTCTGGCCTTCGGCTGCGTGACGGCGCCGGAAGTGCCCGCGGAACTGCACGGCGATCCGGGGCGACTGCGCCAGATTCTCACCAACCTGACCGGCAACGCGATCAAGTTCACGGCTCAGGGCGAGGTCATCATCCGGGTGCGCGTGGTTTCGGAAACGCCCGTGGCAGTGCAACTGCGTTTTGGCGTGAGCGACACGGGGATCGGCATTCCCGCCGACAAGATGGGAAAGCTTTACGGCAAGTTCTCCCAAGTGGATTCCTCGACCACCCGCGTCTTTGGCGGCACCGGGTTGGGCCTGGCGATTTCCAAACAACTGACGGAATTGATGGGCGGCGAAGTGGGCGTCGAGAGTGAGGTGGGTAAGGGGTCGGAGTTTTGGTTCACCGTGCGCCTAGGCAAATCCACGGCTCCCCGATCCGCCGCCGGGCCGCGGCTCGCCAGCCTGCACGGGAAACGCATCTTGGTGGTGGATGACCGCCCCGTCAACCGGGAGATTCTTCTGGGGCTGCTGAATTCCTGGGGACTGCGGCCTGCCGAAGCCGGTGATGGTCCGGCGGCTTTGCAGGCGCTGGCCGCAGCGCAAGCAGCGCAGGATCCGTTCGCGCTCGCCATTCTGGATTTGCACCTGCCGGGCATGGATGGGAATTCCCTAGGGCGCGCCATCAAAGGCGATCCCAACTTGCAAGCCACGCGGTTGGTGCTTTGCACCTCGATGGGCAAGGCTGGCAACCAGGCAGACTGGGAGGAAACTGGTTTTGTCGCCGCGCTGGACAAGCCGGTGCGGCGGCAGGAACTGCTTGCCACCCTGGAAGCCGCGCTGCGCGGCAAGTCCGCCACCGGGCGGATGCGCACGTCGGCGGACTCCGCCGCGAAACCGCGCCTGCCCCATGCTCGCATCCTCGTCGCGGAAGACAACATCACGAACCAACAAGTGGCGGCGGGCATCCTCCGGAAATTGGGGATGACCGCGGAAGTGGTCGCCAACGGCCTCGAAGCCATTCAAGCCCTCGAAACCATTCCCTACGACCTGGTGCTCATGGACGTGCAGATGCCGGAATTGGATGGCCTGGCCGCGACGCGCCGCATCCGCGACCCGCAATCGCGCGTGCTCAACCCCCGGGTGCCGATCATCGCCATGACCGCTCATGCCATGCAAGGCGACGAGCAAAAATGTCTGGCGGCCGGTATGGATGGTTACGTCCCGAAGCCAGTCGAAGTCTCGGCCCTGATTGCGGCCCTAAAAAAGTGGTTGAAACCCGAAGCGGAGAGCGCGGCCACTGTGGCGGCCAAGGCGGCTGAAGAACCCGTTGCCGCAATGCTGAAAACGAAAATCCCTATCTTCGAGCGCTCCAGTCTGCTGAATCGCGTGATGGACGACGAGGAAATGGCGCGCGAAGTGATCGCGGGGTTCCTGGAGGATCTGCCCAGGCAAATCTGGCAGTTGAAAACCTTTGTGGCGGCGGGCGAAGCCCCCAACGCAGGAGATCAAGCCCACAAAATCAAGGGCGCTTGCGCCACGGTAGGCGGAGCAGCAATGAGTGCCCTCGCGGCGACGCTGGAACAAGCCGGCAAAGCGGGTGACCTGCACACCCTTTCGGCGCGGTTGCCGGAAGTGGACGCCCAGTTCAAAGCCTTGCAGGAAGCAATCGAGCAAGAGCTTTGACCTCCCGCCCTCGTCGGCCGTGGATGAATGAGGTATCCCAACGCCCGCCGCCGCCCGAACCTTTCGCTTGCCGCTTCGTGATTTCGCGCCGATAGGTACCGGCACGAAAATAACGGCTTGACCGCTGGCGCGGTTTGGCCTGATAAATAGACACCCTGAATCGACTTGAAGAAAACGCGCGAGCCTCGCGCCTCCGTTCTTTTCAATTCGCGCAGAGATAACCAACATGACTCCATCGTGCGGTTTAATTTAATGCAATGAAAACGTCCTGCCGCGCCCGGACATTCCCCACGGCGCACGAAATCGCGACAGAATGGAGCGCCGGTCGGCGCCCGGCTTTGGTGGTTGCGAGCGCGAAAAGCCAGCCACAGATCGGCGCCCCGCCGATTGCGGGTGAAGTTCCCGGGCAAGCTCACCCACGTTTTCCGTTGCTCCCGAAGCAGCCGGACGGGTGGGGCGGGTTCATGCGTCACCGGAAACAGGAGCCGCCAGCGATAGGTGCCGGCAGCCTGAAGAAGCCGAGGCATTAGTCTATTAGCCTTCTCGACTATGGAAACCCCACCTCCCAACTCCCACAACGATATTCTGATCGTGGAGGACAGCGCTCTCTACGTGAGTCATTTTGAGAAGGTGTTTGCGACCACGCCTTACTCGGTAGCTACCATTACGAACGGGCTGGCGGCCTGGGAGAGGCTCCAAACCAGCCAGCCCAAAATTCTGCTCCTGGACTGGAATCTGCCCGGCCTGGATGGCCCGACGATTTGTCGCCGGTTGCGGGCGCACCAGTGCGAACGCTACGTCTTCGTCATCATGCTGACCTCCATGCAACGGTTGGAGGATGTGTTGACCGGTTTCGACGCTGGCGCGGACGACTATATGGTCAAGCCCTTTGAGTCGGCGGTGCTCAAGGCTAAAGTGCGGGTCGGCATACGACTCTGGGAATTGGAAGCTAGCAACACTAGCAAGGTGCAGTTGTTGGCCCGCGCCAACCTGAGACAGCAGGACCTCATTCAAACGCTGGAGGAGAAGAACCGGGTCATCTCCCAACAGACCCAGGATATTCAGAATGCTCAGGTGCAGTTGGTGGAAACCGCCCGGCGGGCCGGCATGGCAGAAATTGCCACCAGCGTGTTGCATAATGTCGGCAATTTATTGAACACCGCCATGACTTCCTCGACTGTCATCCGGGAGACAGTGGGCCATTCGCGGGTGGTCAGTTTGACGCGCTTGGCGGAGGTGCTCCGCAACCAACCGCAGGGGTTGCTGGAGTTTGTGCGCTCCGATCCGCGCGGGGCCAAGGTGACCGAATTCATCAGCGAAATTGCGGCAGCGCTCGGGAGTGAACACCAGTTGGTGGCGGGAAAACTTGCGGTTCTGGCCGAGAGCCACGAGCAGATTCGCCAGATCATTGCGCTCCAGCAAAGCTACGCCGGAGTTACCGGAGTCAAGGACAGCGTCCACCTTCCGGGGTTGATTGAAGACGCCACGCGGCTCTTCATCGAATCCTTTAAGAAGCATGAGATCGCAATCCGTTGCGATTTCAGCCCTGAACTTCCCGCCATCCTAGTGGAGAAGCACAAGTTACTGCAAATTTTGATCAACCTCCTTACCAACGCCCGGGATGCTACCAAGAGCCGCAACCGGGAAGACCGGCATATACGGATCACCGCAGCCTGCGGGACGCCCGATACGGTGACGATGAAGCTTACCGATAACGGCGTGGGCATTAGTCCTGAAAACCAGGAGCGGATTTTCAATTTTGGTTTCACCACCAAGGCCGATGGCCACGGCTTCGGCCTGCATGGGTGCGCAAATTTGGCCCGGGAAATGGGCGGCACCCTCAAAGCCTCCAGCCCCGGCCAGGGACAAGGAGCCACTTTTTCTTTGACGTTGCCTATCAAATGACCTGGGAACCCAGCACGCCTCCACACCAACCAAAACCTATGACTGACTCACTGGAAAACCACAGCATCTTACTCGTGGACGATCACCGGCCAATCCATGAGGATTTTCGCAGCATTCTCAACACTCAGGGGCAATCCTCCGAGCGATTGGAAGCACTTGAATCCTCCTTTTTTGGCGACGCCGTGCTCCCGTCGCTGCTGCTGCCCAAGTATGAACTGGATTCCGCCTTTCAGGGCCAGGAGGCGCTCCACAAGGTGGAAGCCGCGTTGCAGGCCGGCCGGCCCTATGCGCTGGGTTTCATTGACGTGCGGATGCCCCCCGGCTGGGACGGCATTGAAACCATCCAACACATCTGGGACGCCGATGCGGACATGCAATTCGTCATTTGCACCGCCTATGCGGATTACACCTGGGAGGAAATCTTCAAACGCTTTGGTAACACCGAGCGCGTGGTATTCCTGCGCAAGCCCTTTGACCAGACAGAAGTCCGCCAGTTAGCCTGCACCCTGACCGCCAAATGGAAACATTCCGCCACCGCCAAATTGCGCCGCCAAGAATTGGAAGTCATGGTCGAACAACGCACCCAGGAACTCACCCGGACCGTCAGCGAACTCCAGGAGGCTTTGCAGAATGTAAAGACCTTGAGCGGGCTGATTCCCATTTGCGCGTCTTGCAAGAAAGTGCGCGACGACAAGGGCTTTTGGGGGCGCGTGGAAGCCTACGTCTCCCAGCGCACGACCGCGAAATTCACGCATGGGGTCTGCCCGGACTGCGTCGCGAAATTCCTGGCCGGGGGCGATAAAGGGAACCCGCCGCTCACATGAGGTCGGGAACGGCTCCGCATCGGTTCTGCGATGCCAAGAGCGCTCGAACCGGACCCTGGCGTTCACCCCCGCCCCGCGTTCCAGAAACGCCGCCACCATCGGCACATTCGGCCGGGCCGTTAGTCATCGTCTTTCACTCCACCCAAGGTCAGCCCCAGCTTCCGCAGCCCCTTGCCGTGCGCCCCAGCCAACGCGACCGGATAGGGCGTGGTCACACCCTTGACCGAATGCCAGATGATGCGATTGAGCGTGTCCTCGTCGGCGCGATCCGGTTCGTCCAGCGGTAGTTCTTCACTCTGGAGTGCCCAACGCAATTCGTCACCCTGAAGTTGCGCCGTAGCTTTGTTCAACTCGTCGAGCGGAATCTGGTTGGGCCGACATTGGTATGGTTTGAAATCCGGTCGGGCGGTGAAGCAGTCCGTCATCAACGGCGCCAGCGCGACCATCTGGTTCATCGGCGGCAGGCCGAACATTCGGGACATCGTGTGCAGCACGGAAGTCTGGTTGTAGAACTTGCTGACCACCGCGCCGCGCTTGGTGTAGGGACTCGCCACCAGACAAAGCGACCGATGGCCATCCACATGATCAAAGCCCGCTTGCGGATCGTCCTCGATGGCGAAAATGCAGGTCTTCGGCCAGTAGCGGCTATGCGAGATGCGCGCGACGATCCGGCCCACGGCGAGGTCGTTGTCCGCCACTTGCGCGCGCGGCGTCGGGCCGCCGGGCCGTGTGCCGGACGTGTGATCGTTGGGCAGGTAAATGATGATGAGGTTGGGCCAGTCGCCGCGTTGTTCGTAGTCCGCGAACTCCTTCAAGAACACATCCGCACGGAGGACGTCCGGGATGCGCGTCTGCCAACCGGGCGAATCGGGGCAGCTATAGCGGCGCAACGTCTCGATCTGTATATCGTGTTGGAAGGTGATCTTGCCGGCCTGGCTTTTGTAGTCCTCAAATATCTCCATGAACTTTGCCTCGCGAGGCCGGGTTTCCGTCTTGCTCATCTCGCCGTAATTCCGAAACGTCAATCCGTGCAACAGCACCTGATCCCAGATAAATCCCGTGGGCGCAAAACTCACCGGGTCATCGCCCGCAAAGGGGTAGCTGCGTGACCAGCCACCGAATGCCTTTTCCAGGTAGTCGGTCGCATAGCCTTCCGTGGTCCAGGCGTGGCCGTCCGCCGAGAGCACCCCGTTGCAATAGTAGTTGTCGAGCAGTGCAAATTCCTCGGCGAGCGCGTGGTGGTTCGGCGACACTTCGCGGCCAAAAACACACAACGAGGCGTCGCCGTTGCCCTGCGGTAGATCCCCGAGGACATTGTCGTAAGTCCGGTTTTCTTTGATAATGTAAACCACATGGTCGAACACCGACGGCTCGCCAAGGCGCGACGGCACGGGCACGGGCCGTCGAGTTGCTTGGGATTTGTCCCAGGCGCGCAACATCTCCGGCACCCGCGCGTCCGCCTTCACCTGCTGCGTCTGCGCCTGGAGGCTGGCCGGCCCGGGAATTTCCACCTTGCTCACCGTTCCCAAATGCCAGTGACTGTTCCAACCCTTCTTGCCGGGCTGTTGGTCGCGGGAGCCGAGGCCCTTGACGTTCGCGATGTAGAGGTTCTTTCCATCGTTCACTACAGCGCCGGGATACCACGCCGTGGGAATGAAGCCTACCACCTTGCTCTGGTTCCCTGACGGTTGGCCCAGCGTAACCACCGCCACCGCATCGTTGCCGCCGTTGGCGACGAAGAGTGTGCGGCCATCCTTGCTCACCGCGAGCGCGTTCGGCGCGCTGCCGAACATCAGCGTCGGGTCTGGTCGCACGGGAATGGTTTCCACCACGCTCTGCGTCCGAGTGTCAATGACGCTGACCGTGTCGGAGTTCGCGTTGGCGACGTAAAGCGTCCGCTGGTCGGCGCTCAACTCCAAATCGGACGGATGCAGACCCGTCACAATCTGCGCCACCTCATTCCCGCCGGCGAGGTCCACGACGGAAACCGTTCCGCTCGCCGCCACGCCGCGTTCGTCAACCAGGGTGTCCGTGCCCGAGGACTTCGCGGTTTTTTCACCGGCGCGCGGATGGCGCCCGCCCCAGTTGGACACAAAGGCTTTGCCGCCTTCCGCCACCAGCACCACGTCGAACGGCGCCACGCCCACCGGCACTTCCTTGACCAGCTTGCCCGATCCAATATCCACCACGCCGAGACTGTTATTCCGCGACAGACAAACGTAAATCGTCTGCTCGTCCGCTGCTAGCGCGAGCCCGGCGGGAGCTGGAATCCCGCCGCTGCGCGGGCCGGGCAAAGTCAGCTTGCGCCCCGCCTCCACCTTGCCCTCGGCAACCACGTTGATTTCCCAGATCAAATCCTGGGCCGTCGTGGCGTAAATCCGCGAACCATCCCGCGTCACCACAAGGCCATGCACCGAGCCGCCGCCAGAGTTGAACTTCAACTCCTGCCGGATTTTCCAAGTGGCCGCGTCCATGACCACCAGACCGTGATTGTCCTTCACATACACCGTGCGGCCATCGGGCGAAAGCGCGAGGTCCACGGGCCGCCCGCCGTACTCGACCGACTGGCCGGCGGGGCGAATCAGTTGGTGCGTGGGCATCAAATGCCCGCCGGTGGAAAGCGGGCCGGCGTGCTCCCCGCGGCTCGCGGGCTTGGTATGGCAACCGATGAAAAAACAGAGACTAGGGAGGAGGAGGTTTTTGAGGCGCATGGCAGGAGCTTTCATTCAGAATTCACTGCCCGGCAGCCTAACGGAGCGGCCCGCCGCAGGCCAAGCGCGAAACCGGAATGTTTCCTGGCACCCGCTGCCACTTGGGAAGGAGCTTCACATCCGCATCCGCTCCGCAAGTGCGGCCCGCGCCCGATTCATCTCGTCTGGCGTCAAGCTGTCGAATTTGCGCTCCAACTTATCGGAGCAGGCGCTTTCAAAACGCCGCCGCCGCCGCCGTTAGCCGGCGCAAATCTGCGGAATGTGAGCGAACTCACGTCCACGGCTACGGTGATGAAAGAAGCTCGGCGGAAACCGATGGGGCTTGTTGCAGATGAAATGCCCTCGGCTTCAGGAAGGGCTTGGGAATGGAAAGCTCCCTTCCATTCCGGTACGCGCTGCCAACTCCGATTAAGATCAATAGAATCAAGGCTGTAGTGAGTTTCGAGACTTTTCAAAACCTGCCAGTGCTAAAGCCTAGTGCTAAAATGTCCGCCGATTTCAAACGTGTTTGGAGAAGTTGGACAAGATGATTTTCGCCCGGGTCGGGTGCGAGCTTGGCGGCAATCCGGCAAGGAAAGATGGTTGCCCCCCCGCATGAAGGCTTCCGGGCGGGTGCTGTCGGGGAGTTAGTTTCCGAACTCCTGCGGCTTGTCATGCGCGAGTTCTGGCGGGGGTATGTAGCCTGTTGCGCGGAGAGCTTTGTCCTTGTGCAAGACGCGCAAGACGTGCAAGACGCCTTCACCGTTGGGCGAGTTGCACGAGTTGCACGAGTTGCACAGGACAAGCCTGTCCATTTCACTTCCGCGCTTTGGTGAATATCCGGGTGATGTGTCCGCCGGATTCCGGTTTGGAATCCTTGCCCGTCAATTCGCCTTCCGTTTCCATCGTGGCGAGCAACTCGTGAGCTTCATCCGCGTTGCCCACGATCCGCGCCCGGTAAACATCGCTCGCCCGGATGCCCTTGGGCGTGTCCGCCAGTAGTTCCAACGCTTCATCCCGCTTGGCGCGGCGGGCCACATGGCGTCCACGGGCTAGGATGCGAAGCTGTTCACCGGCAAACCAGTCCGCCAGGGCGATGGCACTTGCCGCCGTGTCCGCTGCCAGCATCCGCTCGCCCGCGTGTTCACCGTGAAGGCCGGCGTGAAGACAGACGGCAATCCGCCAAGCCTGTTCGTTCCACCGGGCCGCGAACGTGGACACGTCTCGCAAGTCCCCAAGCCGCCGGGCCACAATCTGATTGTGATGCTCCTTGAGCATCTGCCGGGCTTCCGGCGTGGGTTCAATCGTGAAGGGGTCCCCCGCCGCGCGGAAGGTTTCAAGCAAGCTGCCCACGAGCGCGGCCCAAGCTTCCGCTGTAGCCGCTGGAATCCCCTCCACGCCGTCCACGATCAGCACGGGCAGGGCGCGGGTATGACAGGCCAGCAAACGCGGGATCATGCCGCCGTCCGTCAATTCCGTCTTGGCCAGCAAGGTTTCCACCTTGTCCGGTTGTACGAGCCACAGGGCGGCAAGGCAGGGCCGTTGCAGCAAGACGGGCTCACGCCCTTGCCGGTCCACTCGGCAATTGTCCCCGCTGAAGGCTTTCAGGTAAATACCTTCATCCGTCCGGTCCAATTTGGAATACCGGCCCAGCAAGTTGTTCACGATGCTGCCCGCGTCCGGGGACAGACTGGCAAGCTGCTCCCCGTTATTGGCGAGCATCACGGCCAGTTTTTCCGAAGTCACGTCTTCACAACAAAGGCGCGGCGGATTCAATTTCTCGTTCACGTCCGCCAGGGCCTTTTTCTTCGCCTGTAACTCGTCCCGGATTTCTTCGCGCTCCAAGCCCAGCTTGCCCTTGGCGGCTTCCTTTTTCAGCCGAGCCATTTCACTTTCCAGCATGTCCGCTTCCGCCTGAAGGCCGGGCAGCGTGTCCGCCTGCCAGCGTTCCACCGCTTCCCGCTCGTGATGGAAGAAGGGCTTGGCCGCGTGCCGGAAGGTTTCACTTTTGCCGCTGCCGGATTCCGCGCTCGCCATGATGTAAAGATTCCCCCGCGTCACTCGATTTGGCCCGCTCGTGATTTGCAAGCCCCCGCCGATGGAAGCGGACACGATGCCCAAGACGCAACACCCGGCCAGAGTTTCCGGGGTGCGTTCCGTCCGGGCGATGGCTTCCGCCATTGCCCGCGCTGCCGGCGGAAGTTGTTCCAGCGGGAAGGGCAGAATCTTTTCTTCACCTTCATCGCGAGGATGCCCCGCGCCGTTTACTGCTTGCCCGTTGCCGGGCTTGAAAATGTGGTTTGATGAATTCATGGCAGCATCCTTTCCACGCGGGCAAAGCTGCCCCCGTCCATCATCAAGGCATCGTTCAAATCCTTCACCCGCTTGCCGTCCACTTGCACAAGACCAGCGAAGTTGAAGGCGTCCACCTCCGCGCCCACGGCTGCCAGTTGCCCGGCCCAGCGTTCCACCGCGCCCCGGCCCGCTTCATCGTCATGGCCGAAGATGCGAACCCGCTTGCCGGCAAACATCGGCAGGGCGTCCGGGTGAATTCTCAGTGATGCCCCCAACATTGCCACGGGCACGCATTGCACGTCCCGCTTGCGGTGATGCGTGGCTTGCTCACACAAGGCGAGAAAATGCCCCGCCAGAAAGTCGGATCCGCCTTCCACCAGCGCGATGGCCGGGAAGCTCCGGGCTTCCGTGATGCCTATGGGCCATGCTGCCCACGATCCGGGCAGCGTCCACGCTTTCGCTTGAACGTGTGCCCATTGCTGCCCGTCCAGCCGCCGGGCTTGGGCGTTCACCCGCGCGGAATCCGTCACGATCCACGCCGGGCAATCCTTCAGCGTGGCGAACCAGAGCAAGCCCCGTTCGCTGGCAAACTCCAATCCTTCCCGCCCGATGCCCCGTAGCTGGGCAAGTTGGGCGAAGTCCGCTGGCGTGCCTTTGTGGAAGTCGCGGAACACGGGCCGGGACTTCACGTCCACCGGCTTGGGTTCTGGCTTGGCCGCTCGTGGCGCGGGCGCGGAGTGTCCGCCGGCCAGTTCAATGAATTTCCGGCAGGCTGCTTTCTGCGGCAGGCCCGAGGCCCGCTGGAAAAAGTCCACCGCGTCGCCAGCTTCACCCGTAGCGTAGTCGTTCCACAGGCTGCCGTCGGCCTTCACGCTGAAGCTGGCCTTGTGATCTTCGCGCCACGGGGCCCGGCAAGATGCCTTGGGTTCCCCGTCAAATCCGAAGTGCTGCCAAAGACCGCGAATGTTCAACCGCGCCTTGGCGTCCGCCAAAGTTGACCGCCCGGAAGGGTAAGGGTAGGATGTGTTCATGGTAGTTTTTCCGCCGCGTTTTTCCTGTCACGGAGCGCGGCGGATTTTTATTCCGCTACCGCTCCGGCTGCTTGTTCACACCGGGAGATGAAATCCAAAATGGATTGAAGGTGGAAAAGCCGCGTGCCCTTTACTTGGCCAGGTTCGCGGATGGACACGCTGCGGAAATGTCCCTTGCCCGCGCCTTCATACAACTTGGCGCGAGAGAGTCCGCAGTGGTGTTGCACCCCATGTTTGGGGCTGCGTATCCACACGGGGTTTCCGTTGGATTGATCGTTGAGTAGTTCCCGCGCCTTTGCAGGCATGGGCCTTGTGGTTTGCCGGGCTTGGTTGCCCGCGTCGCTGATGTCAGATGAGTTCTTCATTACGAACCCAGTCTGACAAACCGACGGAAGGAGAACGGAGACAGCCTTAACGCGGGCTTTGTATCACTTTGTAGAGAACTGGCATTACTGCCGCAGATTCGCCGAGCGGGGCAATTTCCACGTCACGAAAAAGCAGAACGGTGGATTTCTTCAGGCCGAGCCGTTCCCAGGTTTTGCGAATGGACTTTTCGCTATAGTGGCCTTGGTTCTGTCTCAGGAGAAAATCCAACAACTTGGCTAGTGCCTTGTCATTGTAAAAGCAGAACGACATGAAGAACGGAGCGTTCTCCTTTGCCAGCCAAAACTCCAACAGCTTCCATTCGCAACGAGATACCTCGTTTTCGATGTCTCCCTTGGCGAGAGGTTTTTGAATCGCGGCGTAAGCTTTTGCGAAGTAACTGTCGGAATCGCTTTTGGCCGAAGCCAAGAAAGCACGCTCCACTTCCTTCTCATCGAGCGCAACCTTGCCCTTTATTCGCAACTTCCAAAGCCAAGCAGGATCGGCTTCAGTCAAACCTGTCGCCGAGTTCAGTACCAGCCCGGCTTTGCGGCACATTGCCTCGATTTGGTTGCGGCGTATGTCAGTCTCTTGTGCGTCAATTTTCTGAATTGCGTCCCGTGAAATCGTCGAGGCCGCGTGATCTTTCCGAATGGGAGTGCTCATTCAGCCCAAGCGGTTCAATAACTTCTTGAAGCAACCAAGCGCCAGCACGACAAAAAAAGCAGCTATGACCGCTGTGCCCGCATCCGCTCCCTTGGGCGACTGAATCAAGGAAGCAACTGCCGCAATTCCCAACAGGACACTTCCCAGCCCAATCAAGACCAAGATCAGTTTCCAAACTACCCCAGTCGCTTTTTTGGCCGTAGCGGCAGTTCGCTCCCGGACCACACGTAATTGCGCGGCCCGCAACACGCCTGCGGCTTGTGCCTGTTCCGCTTGAAACTCAGCCAACAACTGCTCAGCCCTTGATTTGATATAAAGACTCTTGGCGAGCGGCTCGTTGCCTGCGGAGTCAGCAATGGCCTTGGTCCAGAGGCCCGGCTTCAGGTGGCCTTCAAGCAATTCAGCCGCAACCTGCTCGTATGCTACTTCTTCATTCATGGGTTGGGGGAGCGGGCCATAATCGTATTTGCTTTTTACTATGGTTGGTTAGCGTTCGCGGGGCTGCCGTCCGTCACGCCAGCGCATCTATCAACCGCGCTTGCCACTCTCCCCGATGGGTGATCCGATCACACATAGTTGGACGGGTTTGGACTTCGCTCTTAGTCAGGCGGGACAACATCCGCCAGTCATCCCGGAAAAGGTAAATTGCATTGCCCTCCATCGCGCACTCCATGACCGTCCGGCCCTTGCGGTCGAACACGAATGCCAAGTAGCCGTCGAACTCATCCTGCCCGACAAAGACGTGTTCCGGTTTGAGCGTCAGTACGAATTCGATCCGACTCCAATCGAAAACAAGCGGCGCGCGGCTCCGCTGGTGCTCGCAACAACGCCGGATATGTGCCTTGATGCTCTCCAAATCGCCGTTACCGGGTGGAATCAACTTCCAGTTGACTTGCTTCATTTGCGGGTTGTTTGGTTCCGCTGGTTCCGGTTTTGGCGCAGGCTTCAGAATGCTTACCGCAAAATCCAGATCAATCTTGTGTCCCTGTTTGCCCTTGAAATCCACGGTGAGTCGTGAAAATACCGTGTCCACCCGCCTGATCCGCCCGACCCCCCAACTGCGGTGTAGCACGAAGCCCGATTGCAAGAAGTCCAACAGGATCGGGACTGCCTCTTTCTGGATTTTTCCGGCGGCGGCAATCTTTTCCAATTCGTGTCTCATCGACAGCGCCCGTTCGTGGGCTCAGTGCCCTTACCCCAGCAAAATAGGTCCATCGCGTCTTGGAGCTTGGCCCGGTTGCAAACCAGCATCACCAGCAGCCAAATCAGCCGCCGCGCCGCGCCGCTCGGATTCCGCTGGCCCGTTTCCCAGCGTCGCACCACGTCCCGGCTCACGCCCAGGAACGCCGCCAGCATGGGCCGCGACCAGCGCAACTTTTCGCGCAAGTCCCGCAACGTGCCGCTGGCCTCCGCTGCCGTGGGCGCGAAGCCGCGTTCCAAGCCCTCGTACAAGTCGCCTGGCAGGCTCATCATGGGTAATCCCGCGTCCACCGTGCCAACGTAATAAGGCGGGAAGCTGTAACGCAAGGTCCCTTTCCGAGATTCGGGTTTATTCTCCATGCCGTCACTGTGCCACATTGGGAGAGAGAAAGAAAGCGGAGCGCGGCGATGTTCATCCTTGGAAATGGTGAATGACGCGGTCGGCGACCTCGGGAGTCAGGCCGTCCCAAGGATCGCACGCAAAAACGGAGTGCGCGGGCATGTGCTCCAGAATTGGTTCCACTTCATCGTCGAGGATGGCGAAGCGGCGAATCTGCAACGCGGCGTAGTGGGTCGGCGCATCCGTGAGCCACTTTTCAATTTCCTCGCCCCGCCGGTCGTTGCGGATGTCCGGGGTCCGGCCGATGATGCGCTTGTTCGGCAGGTTGTGCTCCCGCCAGCACCAGCCCAAGGCAAACAACGGGAAGCCCATCCGCCAGGAGGTGGAGAACACAATCCGGGTCGCCGGGTTGGCGTCGAGAATCCGGGCCAGTTGCGCGACGCAGTCTGGTGCGAACACGGTTGGGTTTGGGGATTTTTCGGGGTTGAGCACCCCGTCAATGTCGAGAAAGATGACGTTTATTTCCATAGGCGCGAAGCTACACCCCCTGTCAAGCGGTTTGTTTTCGCCGTCTGTTTTCGCGCTACGCGCCTGCCAGTTCAATCGCTGGGGTGTGGGCCATTTCAACCGTTGGGTCAATCGGTTGCGCCGGAATTCCTGAGCCGGGACGTGGAAACATCGGAATCCTCCGTTTGTCTTGGGGGAGCTTCCTGTCAGCTTCAGGTCATCCTGACGTTGGGTAGGGGGCTGGCCCAGTGGCCCGGCGGTCGGCGTTGCGGACGCGCCAGACACCCTTCCGTTCGCTATTTTTTTCCTGAGCAAGGGCGCAGAAAGTTCGGAAAGGGCACGTATCATTTCACAGCCGCGCGCCGTCGCAAACCCACCCACCCCCCGGACCCGTCCCGCGACGCAGCCGGGCAGCGTGTTACCCTGAATCCAGGAAAACACGATCTTCCCCGTTTGAATCCCGGTGGCGTCGCAGGCGTCGCACGTTGGATTTGCTGGGGAGTGAAAAAACAGGAACCTCTGCTGGTCAAGGTGGCTTGGTTGACGCGCTCGCGCCAATGTCTGACAATGCGTGGCATGAAACAAAGAACCGAAGCCGGTGCGGCAGCATTTCCAACCCCTCGCAGGCAAGCGGGAATCTGGAGGAAAGGTATGACCCCCACCAGCACCACCCCTCCCGGGGCCTCACCCACAACTGCCCGGCTCGCAACCATTGCCATGCTCCGGGCTACTACGCTCCCCGCGTTCATCAGCCCCGTGCCCTGCAACGCCACGCTGCGCGCCTGGTTCGATGCGGCGGGCGTTGCTCGGTTTAAACCCAGCCCGACCGCCAAACGCGGCGGCGGCCCGTGCTATTACTCAGTGAGCCACGTCGAGAAGTTCTTCCGCAGCCGCATGCTCCCGCACGTTCGCCAACCCGCGTGAAACATGATTCCCTGGCCAATGGCGACTCCAGCGCAAGCTCCAACTCCCCAAGCCGTGCTTGTTCCAAGGTCTTTGCCGAACTCTGCCAGGCGTTTCCCGGTGTCAATTCCGCTCAAATCAGCCGAGCGAGGGAAGTTTCTGGATGGCTGGCGATGGCGTCACGCCTTCACCAGCGTTTTGACGCAGTAGCTATTGAGGCTTTCCCCGGCGGCCAGGGCTTTGGCGGCTAGGCGGCGGTGCAGGGCCGGTTCGACACGCAACACAAACTTGCCGCTGAAATCTTTCTTGCCCAGCGGATGGGGCATGGCGTGGCCGTCCGCGTGAATCACCTCGATCATCTCCTCGACCGCCTGACACAATTCCGCATACACCCGGGCCTCGTCGCTGCCGTGGACGCCGCCGCCCATGATTTCCGGGCAGCGGCCAACAAAACATTGGTCCTCGTCGCTCCACTCCACGAATTTCGCATAGTGCGCGGCCTGTTCTTTGATCTGTTTGCGTGTCATAACTCAATTCCCTTTGGTGGCGGCGAGGGCGCGGCGCACGTCGCGTTCCTGATAATGCTTGGCGTCATCGCCAGCGCTGCCGCTGAGGGTCACTCGTAACCCCTGCGGATGCGTAAAGTTCCGGTGGCTGCCCTTGCCGCCCCGGTCCACGAACCCGGCGTTTTCCAAGTCGGCAATCAGTTGGCGCACTTTGCGGGGCATTTCAGTATCGGATTAGTATCACAGCCGTTTCCCGGTGTCAAT
>CAIKLQ010000764.1 GCA_903828255.1 uncultured Verrucomicrobiota bacterium | reverse complement strand
CCCGCTGTGGGGATAGGGGTGGGGATAGGGGTGGGACGGCTTCACAGGGGGTGTTCGGACTGGAAAAAGGTTCGAGCGGCGTTATACAAAGCCACCACTCCACCAGTTTGACTTGTTTCGACGATGTCAGACCACGGTTTCACGCAAGAACCACGGGCTTTTTTGCAGTCGAGGACACACAACGGTTTCGCATTTCGTAGATTGGAAAACGATTTTCTGATAAACTAAAGTTTACTCACGTTCAGAGATTTACTATTTCACCTTCATGGCGAAAACACTTCAAACCAAAAAGAAAAATCCGGCCGCCGTTGCCCTATCGAAACTTGGCGCATCCAAGGGCGGGATTGCGCGCGCAAAGAAATTGTCAGCTCGGCAGCGCTCCCGCATCGCCAAGCTCGCGGTGGAAGCGCGCTGGCGGAAGTATCGCGCCGACAAATAGATTTTTCTTTTATCATATACTTGCACGAGCAAGTATAATGCGCTAAAATTGTTTTATGAGCGCCAACCTGTTTCTTTACGCCCGCAAATCCACTGATGTCGAGGACAAGCAAGTCCTCTCCATTGACGCGCAACTGAATGAGTTGCGCGAATTTGCCGCTCGTGAGGGCTTGCATATCGTTGAGGAATTGATCGAGAAGCAATCCGCCAAGATTCCCGGCAGACCGATTTTCAACGCCATGTTGGGGCGCATCGAAGCCGGCGAGGCCGAGGGAATTCTCGCGTGGCATCCCGACCGCCTGGCCCGCAATAGCGTGGACGGCGGGCGGATTATTTACCTCCTCGATACGGAGGTATTGAAGACGCTCAAATTCCCCCGCAGTTGGTTTGAAAATACGCCCCAAGGCAAACTCATGCTGCACAGCGAATTTGGGTTCAGCAAATACTACGTGGATTCGCTGTCGGAGAATACCAAGCGCGGCCTGCGCGAAAAAGTTCGCCGCGGCGAATTTCCCCACCGTGCGCCCATCGGTTACCTCAACGACTACCGCACGAAGAAGATCATCGTGGACCGCGAACGCGCTCCGATCATCACGGAGGCATTTGAGCGATATGCCACCGGCACGGAGACGCTCGATACGCTCCGCGCCTTCTTCGCCCAGCGTGGCCTCCGTTCCAAGAACGGCTATGCCTTCATTCGCGCTTACGTGTCCAACATGCTTTCCAATCCATTTTATTACGGACACTTTCGCTACGCTGGGGAAATCCACGAGGGCAAGCATGAGGCGATCATCTCCAAGGCGCTCTACGACAAGGTAGAGGCCATTCTGAATCGTCGCTGGCGGTGTTCCCCATCCGAAAAGAACACTCCGCCCAAAGCGTATCTCGGCCTGCTCCTGTGTGCGGAATGCGGCCGTGCGATCACCGCTGAAATCCAGAAGGGGCACGTTTACTATCGTTGCACCAAGAAGAACACGGCCCAGCGGTGTTCGCAGCCGTATGTCCGGGAGGAAGCCCTCGATACTCAAATTGCGACGCTTCTCAACCCGTTCACCTTGCCCGCCGATTGGGCGGAGGAAATGTTGAAACGGGTTAAGGAGGAGAAGAAACAGTTCGCCCAATCCAATGCGGTCGTGGCTGAACAAAAGCGCGCGGAGATTGAAAAGCTCAATCTCCGTCTGCAAAGACTTCTCGATTCGTTTCTCGACGGGGTGATTGACCGTGATGATTATACCGCCGAGAAAACGAAGGTGATGAGTCGGAAGAAGTCTTTGCAGGAACAATGCTCCGCGCTTTTGACGAATCGAAATGCGTGGCTCGAACCGTTCCAACATTGGATTTTAACCGCTAAAAACGCGGGCGAAACGATTGTTTCGGGTTCTCCACAGGAGAAAAAGGTTCTCGCCCAAAAAGTATTCGGCTCGAACCTGGTCCTCGACTGCAAAAAAGCCCGTGGTTCTTGCGTGAAACCGTGGTCTGACATCGTCGAAACAAGTCAAACTGGTGGAGTGGTGGGTTGGCGGGGACTCGAACCCCGGACCAATGCCTTAAAAGGGCACTGCTCTACCAACTGAGCTACCAACCCAAACCAATGAAATCAGGGGTTCCGTTAACCCCCGGAAAGCT
>CAIKLQ010000763.1 GCA_903828255.1 uncultured Verrucomicrobiota bacterium | reverse complement strand
GGCGTGAAATACACGGCATACCCTCGTCGCAGCACTAACTCCCGTCCCAGCGCGCACAGAAAGTGCGTCTTGCCCCGGCCGGGCAGCCCAAAGACCAGCACGTTTTCCGCCCGCTCCACAAAGCTCCCTTCCAACAGCGTGGGCAGTTGCCGTCGGACCTTGGCCGGCAATTGCGCCTCCGCCAGGTTGCCCAGCGTCTTGCCTGCGGGCAGTTTGGATTCGCGCAACAGCCGTTGCTGTTTGCGCTCCCGCCGATCGGCGGCCTCGGCCTCGCAGAGTTGCAACAAAAACTTCCGGTAGCCCCAGTTCTGCGTCTCGGCGCTGGCCAGCAGCTCCCCACAACGCGCCGCCATCGTCGGCAGGCTGAACGCTCGCAGCAGCAGCTCCAAACTCTCAGCCGGCATGGGCCCCCTCGCTTTCCAGCAGCGTGTCGTAAGCGGCCAAGCTGGGCGTCAATTCCGCCAAGGCGATGTCTTTCCTCGCCGCTGGCACCAACTGTTCGCGCACCTGGAGAGTCCGCCACTTGCCCGCCTGCGCCAGTTGCGCCCGCAGCACCGGCTCGACCGCTGCCACCGTCACCTCGGCGGCGAGTTGCAGCACTTGGAGATATTCGAGGACGCCGGGCCGCTCGCCGTGGTCGGCCACCAGCCGATCCTGCGCCGCCCGAAACACCGGACTCGGATACAACGCCTCCCGATGCCGGTAGTGCAGAAACGCCCCGGGCTTGCGCAACAGCGCCGTGATAAGATGCCGGAAGTCCACGTGCGCCGGCCGCGCCCCACGCAGCCGGGGCAACTCCAAAATAAACTCCCGGCCCAAATACAGCTTGAGCACCGCCTCGTAGCGTTCCACGCGCAGCGTGTGTCCAATCAAGCGGGAGGGCACCGAATAGGTGTGCCCCTTCACCCGGATCAGACTCTGCGAACTCACCACCGGCGCATATTCCCGGTACTCGGCCAGCCGCCCGGCGGGCAGCGGCCGCATCACCGCCAACTCCTCCGCCAAGCGCGCCTGCCGGGGGGCGTTGGCCGCGCGCAACACGCCCGCCACAAACCCGTCATACTCCGCCACCGAGTTAAACTCCCGGCTGCCGCGCAGCAGCAGATGCTGCCCGAGCCGCCGCTTCAAATGCCGGTTGCCCGACTCCACATCGCCCTGCTCGTGCGGACAGCCCACGTTAATCGTCAGCGGCGTCAACTCGTAGTGCGTGCAGAGTTCCAGATAATCGGAGTTATAGCCGCGCGGACGCCCCGGGAGCGCCTCTAGTTCGTGCGTGGCGGCGCTGCTGTTGTCGGTGCCCAAGTGCGGCGGGCATTTGCCCAGTTGCGCCAGCGCCGCTTGCAGGCCCGCCACCAAACTCAAAAAGGACTCCGACAGACAGCGGGTGGCCCACTCCCAATTCGAATATGGCAGCACGCAATGGCAGAACAGGTGATCCAGTACTTCGCCTTGGATCGTCACCCCCAACTCCTTGGCGTGCGTCCAGTCCAGTTGCAGCAGTTCCCCGGGCTGGCGCTCTTGGGCGAAGAACACCTCCCGCTCCGGACCGTGGGTGGCCCGCCACTGCCGCACCCGGCGATAAAAGGTCCGCTGGTGCGCCTCCGCCAACCCGCTGTCCGGGCGCGCCAGAAAGTACTCGAAGAGGGTCTTGGCCTCCAACTCCGGTGCGTCGCGCAACAGGGTCGTGGCCGCGTCCCAAATCTTCCCCAGCGGATCCGGCCGCGTCCGCCAAGTATGGGGGGCTTGCAGTTGCGCCGGGCCTTGGCCCGCCGCAACGTATTTGCGCGCCGTCTGGCGGTCCATCGCCGCCTTCAACGCACTGGTCGTTATCTTGCCTGT
>CAIKLQ010000762.1 GCA_903828255.1 uncultured Verrucomicrobiota bacterium | reverse complement strand
GTTGACGGCCGCTACGTCGTCGGGATCGCCCCTCACAAGTCGCTCGAACTGGGTCAGCCTTGGGTTAACGAGGCGGCCGGGGTTGCTTTGGTAGATATTGCCGCGCATCCGGTAACGCAGCGCGTCCCAACCGCAAGCGACCGTCCCATTCGTGACGTTGTCGAGCGGTTCCCGGCACATCTGCTGCACATCTGGATACGGCGGCTGAGGTTGCTGCGCATCCGCCGCAGGGGACGTTAATACCAACGCCCAGGCCAAGATCAGGAATACAGAAGTCACTTGCGGCAATGCTGCCACAACCGGTGACCATAAAGAGAATGAGAGGTGACGTTTCATTTGAGATCAGGGGTTGGCAGCTTGGGGCAGGCGCACAATCGGGCCGTCCAGCGTCAAAGCGATCACGGAGTCCACGGGATCCGGGGCATTCGGAGGACACGTGATGCAAATGACTCCATTGCGGGATTCGGCCGTCAACTTGCCGCCGCCCAACAGCTTTGCTCTGCGGATTTTATTCGGCACTCCCTCGAGGGTGAGCTCGCCGCTCTTGGGCCAATCAAATACGTGGAGGTATAGGGTCGTATCTTGCTTGCTTTCCCTGGCGGTGATGCGTCCCCAGGCCGGCCTGGCCACAGGGCTGGCGGTGGTGCCGACGATGGATTCGCGGTTCACCTTCATCCACGCGCCGATGGCCCGCATTGCATCAACGCTTTCCTGCGGCACGCTGCCGTCAGCCTTGGGTCCGATGTTGAGCAAATAGTTGCCGCCCTTGCTGGCGATGTCCACCAGATTGCGGATCAGCGCTTCGCTACTTTTCCACTGATGATCGTGCTCGCTGTAACCCCAAGTGGTGTTCATGGTCATGCAGGTTTCCCAATCAATGCCCGGCATGCCCGTGTCCGGAATGTGTTGCTCGGGAGTGATGAAGTCTCCGTAGCGCCAATCCAGAGTGCCGACGAAACCATCGGTGCCCATGCTCTTCCAACCAGCTTCGGGCGTGCGAAAGAGGCGGTTGTTCATGATGATGGCCGGTTGGTGTTTCCGCACCATCGCCATCAACTCGGTGGCACGCCAGGCTTCGTCGCCCTGGAAATCCTGCGCGCTGTAGTCCCACCAAAGCACGTCCACCCGCCCGTAGTGCGTGACGAGTTCCTCGGCTTGCGCGTGGAGATACTGCACATACCGGGAATGATCGCGCGCGCCGTTGGGATAGGGCTTGCCCTTGAGCGGATGGGGAAGTTGCTTGGAAAGCGCGTAGGCATATTGATCGTGATGCCAGTCAATCACGGAATGGTAGAACCCCACCCGCAATCCCTCGGCCCGCAGCGCCGTCACGATTTCCTTCACCAAGTCGCGCTGCAAAATCGAACCGGCTTCGAAATCTCCCACCTGAGAGTCGTGCAGCGCGAAGCCCTCGTGATGTTTGGTGGTGAACACGACGTAGCTGCACCCCGCCTCCTTCGCGAGCCACGCCCATTCGCGCGCAAAGCCCGGTTTGGGTCTGAATTTCGGCACCGCCGCGCGGGCGTACGTGTCGGTGTCCGCTTTCACAATTTGCTGAATCCACTCCATGCCGCCGGAAGTGCCGGCAGGTTTGCCCTCCCACGTGCCGGCCAGGCCCGAGTAGAGCCCCCAGTGTACGAACATCCCGAAGCGTGCCTCGCGCCACCATTTCATGCGCGCGTCGTGGGCCGCGGAGCTTTCCGGTTTGCCTGCCCCGCCAGTGCCCTCTCCTATGGCCACGCGTTGGACCGCCAGGATGATGCCTGCAACTGCGAGAACTTGAGTGATACCAGTGAATGGATGCTTTCTCATATCGTAACTTGGTGCATAACCGTGCCAGGCCCTCAGCGCGAGCTCTCCTTGAACTCAAGAGAAAGCTGTTGACGCTGGAGCAACTCGATCTCCTCCAATTCGGCACGCGGCTCGGTCAAGGGCGGCGTAGGGCGCATGGAAGCCGGAAGTCGCGCTGCCGACTGCGGGTGCAGCGGCATCACACACAGTTCGAGGGTGTCGAGTTGGCCTGGGGGTATGCGCCAGAGCGCGAAGTCAAAGGGCTGACCATTGTAGAACTTGTCGGCCACGAGTCTGCCTCCGGAATAGAGCCGGGCCACGTCCCCGACAAATTGAATGCGCAAGAGGATGTCGCGTTGTCGCCACGCCGCAGGCACGGTGATTCGCCACACGGCGGCATCCGTCCAAACAGATTCGTCCATCGTGTTCGGTGCATCCGCGCCTCGCAAGGAAGATGACTTGACCAACGATGCTTCGGTGCGGGCCTTCGGCATGGCCGGTTTCGGCAGCCCGTATTTGGTGAACACGCCGAGCTTGTACCCTCGAATAGCGCGATCTCCAAGGCGAACGCCCGCCAATTCGGGAAACACGGCGAACTGCTGCGGTTTGTCTCCGAGAGTCTCCAGGCGGATTTGGCTCTCGCTGTCCGGAAGCAGCGCATTGGACCAGAGCACCACGCGGTCGCGTCCAGCCAGGGGCAGTTTCCAGAACTGGCGGCCTTGATCCGCCGACAACACCACGAAGTTCACTCTGGCGCCATCGCGGTTCTTTCGAGTGAAGGCGATGCCGAGACCTGGTTTGCAGCGGCGCGGTTTCTCGGCGGCAAAGGCGAACTCGGGCTTGATGCCCTCGTTGGCAGTGAAGAAGAACCAGTGCTGGCCGTCCGCCTCCAGACGCGCGATCAACTGCGCCGTGGCGTAATCCAAGCCGACCCCGGCGCAATCAAAGTTGACCGACCAGAAACCGCAGGCGCCGGCGGGAATATCGAGGGGCTCGCGTGGCACGAGCTGTGTTCCGGAGTCGAACTGGAGCGCGAACTGCACCCCCTTGCGCGCCGGCCAAGGTACCGTGCGATGATGGTTGTTGAAGAACAGGAAACCGCTCTTGCCGTCCGAACGCACACTCCAGCGCAGGGTCGTGACATCGTCTGGCGAAGGCGGCTTCTGCTCCGGAAAGTACGGGGGCATGTGCGCGAATTGCTCACCGAAATCGTGCAGGAACAGATGCTGCAGGCGCAGACGATGGTAGCGTTCACGGACCTGGCCGAAGGCACCCAACGGTGCGGTGAAATCGTAATCCTTCACTGGCAGATCGTTCGGATACCCACTCGCCTTCGATT